>NZ_JBFAOG010000012.1:15232-30298 GCF_040659695.1 Modestobacter sp. NPDC049651 | reverse complement strand
GGTCGTCTACTACGTGCTGTTCCGCTTCGTGATCCGCAAGTGGAACCTGGGGACGCCGGGCCGCGAGGAGGAGACCGCGGCCGGCCGGTCGGTGCTGGTCAGTGCCGGCTCTCCGCGGTGCCCGCGACGGCGGGCGGCTCGGTCGCGGCACCGGCGGCCACCGGCTCGTCGGCGGTGGCCGGCGCGTCCGCGGTCTCCTCCTCGCGGCCCGGCGTCCGCAGGTTCCACTTGCGGATCACGAAGCGGAACAGCACGTAGTAGACGACCGCGTAGGCCAGCCCGATCGGGATGATCAGCAGCGGCTTGTCGGCCTGCCCGAAGTTGAGCAGGTAGTCGATGGCGCCCGCGGAGAAGCTGAACCCGTCGTGGATGCCCAGCGCGTTGGTCAGCGCCAGCGAGGTGCCGGTGAGCAGCGCGTGCACCAGGTACAGCGGCCAGGCCACGAACAGGAAGGAGAACTCCAGCGGCTCGGTGATGCCGGTGAGGAACGCGGTCAGCGCGGTCGACAGCATCACGCCGCCGACGATCTTGCGCTGCTCGGGGCGGGCCTCGCGCCAGATGGCGATCGCGGCGGCCGGCAGCGCGAACATCATGATCGGGAAGAAGCCGGTCATGAACGTGCCGGCGGTCGGGTCGTCGTGGAAGAACCGGGCGATGTCGCCGTGGTAGGTGACGTCACCGACCTTGTAGTCGCCCAGGGTGAACCAGACGACGGTGTTGATGATGTGGTGCAGGCCCAGCGGCAGGAGCAGCCGGTTGACCACGCCGAAGATGCCGCCACCGACCACCGTGTTGCCGTCGACCGCCTCGCCGAGGTTGGTCAGCCCGGAGTCGAAGGGCTTGTAGACGAACGACATGACCACCGCGAGCAGCATCATGGCGACCGCGGTGATGATCGGCACGAACCGCCGGCCGCCGAAGAAGGCCAGGTAGGTGGGCAGCTTGATCCGGTAGTAGCGCTGCCAGAGCACCGCGGTGATGAGCCCGACGAGGATGCCGCCGAGGACGCCGAAGTTGATGAGCGGCTGCTCCTCGCCCTCGGGCGCAGCGCCCAGGATGATCGGGCTCATCGCCTTGAAGACGTTGGACAGCACCAGGTAACCGACGACCGCGGCCAGCGCGGTGGAGCCGTCCGCCTTCTTGGCCCAGCCGATCGCGATGCCGACGGCGAAGATCAGCGGCAGGTTGTCGAAGAGAGCGCCACCGGCGGCGGCGAGCACCGCGGCGACGTTCTTCAGGGCGTCCCAGCGGCCGAGCATGTCGGCCTGGCCGAGCCGCAGCAGCAGCCCCGCCGCCGGGAGGGCGGCGATGGGCAGCATGAGGCTGCGGCCCAGGCGCTGGAGGCCGGCGAGTCCTCGGCGGTCCGTGGGTGGCGCGGAGGCCAGGGCGGTCATGGGGTCTCCTCGGGAGTGGGGGCGTCGTCGACCTGGAGAAGCTGTTCGCTGGCCGTTCCCTCGGGTGCCGCCCAACCGGTACCGTCCGGTCATGACCAGTTGGTCGGGGAGGATGGCGGGCCTGCCGGCCTGCTGTCAACACCCTGGACGCCGGCTGGTCGTGTGCCGTACTCCTACGACCCGACACCGAGCTGCGCGGCCGACGGCCGCGGGGAGGAGCACCACGTGGGCAAGGCCGAGGACATCGTCGCGGGGCTGGGCGGCGCCGCGAACATCGAGGACGTCGAGGGCTGCATCACCCGGCTGCGCACCGAGGTGAAGGACGCGTCGCTGGTCGACGAGGCAGCGCTGAAGAAGGCCGGCGCGCACGGCGTGCTGGTGGCCGGCCGCGTCGTCCAGGTGGTCGTCGGCCCGGAGGCCGACATGCTCGCCGACGACGTCAACGACCTGCTGTGACCGCGCCGGCGGCGACGCTGGAGGTGGCCGCGCCGCTGGCCGGGCGGGTGCTGCCGATCACCGAGGTGCCCGACCCGGTCTTCGCCGGGTCACTGGTCGGCGCGGGCGTGGGCGTGGAGCCGGCCGCGGACGCCGGGCTGCTCGACGTGTTCGCGCCGGTGGGCGGGCGGCTGCTCAAGCTGCACCCGCACGCGTTCATCGTGCTGCACGCCTCCGGCCGCGGAGTGCTCGTGCACCTGGGCATCGACACGGTGAAGATGGCCGGCGCTCCGTTCACCCTGCACGTCGCCGAGGGCGACGAGGTGACGGCGGGCCAGCACCTGGTCAGCGTGGACGTCGCCGCGGTGCGGGCCGCCGGCTACTCGCCGGTGACCCCGGTGGTGGTGATGGACGCCGCCGCCGACACCGTGCCGCCGGTGGAGTCCCGCGCGGTGGAGCCGGGCGACCTGCTGTTCACCTGGCCCGCCCCGCCGCGTTGATCATGGGCGGACGGCCGTCGACACGCCGGTTGGCGGCGTGTCCGGGGACCACTCGCCCATGATCAACGCGGAAGCGGATCAGCCGCGGGGCAGCTCGACGCGCTGACCGGCGGGGGTGTCGACCAGCCGGTCGGCGAGACCGGCGGCGGTGAGCGCGCGGACGACGTCGTCCCGGTTCTCGCTGAAGTGCGCCCACGAGTCGGCGTGGACGACGACCACCCGCGGGCCGCCCAGCCGGCGCACCGCCTCGACCACGCCGTCGGCGGTGAGGGTGAGCGGCGCCCGGTCGAACAGCGCGGTGCGGGCGGCGCCGGCGAACAGCACGGCCACCTCGACCTCGTGGAACGACGCCGCGACCGCGTCGACGGCCTCCAGCGCGGCGTTGTCGCCGCTGACGTAGACGGTGGGCAGGCCGTCGCCGGAGAGCACGAAGCCGGTGACCGGGCCGGCCAGCGCCTCGGCGCCGGGCGGGCCGTGCCGGGCGGGCACCCCGGTGACCGAGACGTCGCCGACCGCGACCGTCTCGCCGGTGGCGAGCGCCCGGGCGGTGCCGCCGAGCCGCTCGGCGCCGACCGCGGTGGTGAGCACCAGCGGGACGCCGGCGAGCAGCGCCCGGCCGGACAGGTCCAGGTTGTCCGGGTGCTGGTCGTGGCTGAGCAGCACCGCGTCGACCGGGCCGAGCTGCGCGGCGGTCAGCGCCGGGCCGGCGGTCTTGGTGAGCACCCGGTCGCCGACGGGGTGGTCACCGGGCGGGTCGAAGGTGGGGTCGACCAGCAGGCGGACGCCGCCCAGCTCAAGCAGCGCGGTGGGTCCTCCGGTGAGCGTCACGGCGAGCGAAGGGGACACGGGGCCACCGTCCCACGCCGGGCTCACTCCGGCTGCCAGAGCTCGACCCGGTTGCCCTCCGGGTCGGTGACCCAGCCGAACCGGCCGACGCCGGGCATCTCCTCCGTCTCCGCGGCGACCTCGGCGCCGTGGGCGCGGAGCTGGGCGAGCATCGCGTCGAGGTCGCGCACCCGGAAGTTGACCGCCGCCGACTGGGCCGGTGAGCCGAAGGGGCCGGTGCCGGGTGCGAAGGCGGCGAACACCGTCGGCCCGGCGTCCGGCTCCCACAGGCCGTGCTCGTCGGCGTCGAGGCCCAGCGCCTCCCGGTACCAGGCGCCCAGGGCCACCGGGTCGGTCGCACGGAGGAACAGACCACCGATGCCGAGCACGCGCTCCATGCCGCGGATCGTGCCAGGGCGGCGGCGGCCGTGGGGCGCGTGGTGGGATCGGGCGGTGACCGACTCCCCCGTCGTCCGGCTCGCGCAGCGCTCCGACGTCCCCCGCATGGCCGCCACGCTGGCGCAGGCCTACCCCGACTACCGGTGGACGTCGTGGGCGCTGCCGGAGGACGGCCGCACCCAGCGGCTGTCGCGGTGGGCGGAGCTGTGGGGCGCGCTGGTGCCGGTGCTGGACGGCACGGCGTGGGTGACCGACGACGTCACCGCCGCGGCCGCGTGGGTCGCGCCGGACGCCGGCCCGCACGCCGCCGACCTGCAGGCGGTCATCGACCGGGACCTCCCGCGGGTGTTCGGCGCCCGCCAGCCGGTGGTGCTGGCCAGCGAGCGGATGGGCGCGCTCGGCCGGCCCGAGGTGCCGCACTGGTGGCTGACCGCGGTGGGCACCCGGCCGGCGTACCGGCACGCCGGGCTGGGCGCGGCGGTGCTGCAGCCGGTGCTCGACCGCTGCGACGCCGACGGGGTGCCGGCCGCGGCGACGGTCTACACCTCGACCGTCGTCCGCTGGCTGCAGCGGTCCGGCTTCGCCGTCACGCACAGCACCCGCACCGCGGTCGACCACGAGCTGCCCATCTGGACCCTCGTCCGCCAGCCCCGCCGCGACTGACCCCCGGGGGCCACGGGTCGGCACGGGGGTGACGACGCGGCGGGGGACGACCTGCTCCGTCCGCACGCCGCGACGGAGGAGACCCCGTGCCCGAGTACACCCTGCCCGACCTGCCCTACGACCACAGCGCCCTCGAGCCGCACATCAGCGGCCGCATCATGGAGCTGCACCACGACAAGCACCACGCCACCTACGTGAGCGGGGCGAACACGGCGCTGGAGAAGCTCGCCGACGCACGGGCGGGCAACTCGTTCGACACGGTGAACCAGGCGTCGAAGAACCTGGCGTTCAACCTCGCCGGGCACGTCAACCACTCGGTGTTCTGGCCGAACATGACCCCCGACGGGGCCGGCCGGCCCGACGGCGAGATCGCCGCCGCCATCGACCAGCAGTTCGGCGGGTTCGAGGCGTTCCAGGCGCACTTCACCGCGGTCGCCCTCGGCGTCCAGGGCTCCGGCTGGGCCGCCCTCACCTGGGACTCGGTCGGCCAGGAGCTGCTGGTCAACCAGCTGTACGACCACCAGAGCAACCTGGCGCTCGGCCTGTCGCCGATCCTCCTGCTCGACATGTGGGAGCACGCGTTCTACCTCGACTACCAGAACGTCAAGGGCGACTACGTCACGGCGTGGTGGAACGTCGTCAACTGGGCCGACGTGCAGCAGCGCTTCGAGCGCGCCCGGAGGGCGACCAGCGGCCTGGTCGTCCCCGCGCTCTGAGCTGAGGCTCGCCTGACCCCCGGGGGCCACAGGTCGGCCCCACCGGTCCCCGGGGTCAGGGCAACCCGGTAGAGCCAGCCGCCCGCTGCCACCCGCCCCACCGCCCCGCTGGAGGTCCGCATGTTCCTCTCCAAGACCGAGGCCGCCGTCCTCTCGACGACCACCCTGGTCGGCAGCCGGCCGGCACCGGCGAAGCGGTCCCGCGTGCGCACCTGGGCGATGCTCGGCCCGGCGTTCGTCGCCGCCGTCGCCTACGTCGACCCCGGCAACTTCGCCACCAACTTCGCCGGCGGCGCCGGCTTCGGCTACAAGCTGCTGTGGGTGATCGTCGCCGCCAACCTGATGGCGATGCTCATCCAGGCGCTCACCGCCAAGCTGGGCCTGGCCACCGGCCGCGACCTGGCCACCAACTGCCGCGAGCAGCTCCCGAAGCCCGCCGTCCGGTGCCTGTGGGCGCAGGCCGAGGCGGTCGCCATCGCCACCGACCTGGCCGAGGTCGTCGGCGGCGCGGTCGCGCTGAACCTGCTCTTCGGCGTGCCGCTGCCGATCGGTGGGGTTATCACCGCAGTCGTCGCGTTCGGCCTGCTGGCGGCGCAGTCCCGCGGGCACCGGCCGTTCGAGCGGGTCATCACCGGGCTGCTGCTGGTCATCGGTCTGGGCTTCGGCTACACGCTGATCGGCTCCGGCATCGACCCGGGCGGGGTGGCGTCGGGCATGGTCCCCGGCTTCGCCGGCACCGACAGCCTGCTGCTGGCCACCGGCATCCTCGGCGCCACGGTCATGCCGCACGTCATCTACGTGCACTCCGCGCTCACCCCGGGCCGGTACGGGGACGTCGTCACCGCCGGGCGGACGTCGGCCGGACGCCGCCGCCTGCTGCGCACCCAGCGGCTCGACGTGCTGCTGGCGATGGGGCTGGCCGGCCTGGTGAACGCCGCGATGCTGGTGATCGCCGCGCAGCTGTTCACCGGCGACCCGGAGATCAGCTCGCTGGAGAGCGTGCACGCCGGGCTCGGCGACCAGCTGGGCCGCGGCGCCTCGATCGCCTTCGCGCTGGCGCTGCTGGCCTCCGGGCTGGCCGCGTCGTCGGTGGGCACGCACGCCGGCCAGGTGGTGATGGCCGGGTTCCTGCGCCGGCACATCCCGGTGCTGGCCCGCCGGCTGGTCACCCTGGCGCCGGCGCTGCTGGTGCTGTGCCTGGGTGTCGACCCCACGCAGGCGCTGGTCTGGTCGCAGGTCGTGCTCTGCTTCGGCATTCCGTTCGCGCTGGTGCCGCTGGTCTGGCTGACCAGCAAGCGGTCGCTGATGGGCGCCTGGGTGAACCGCCGGGTCACCACGGTGACCGGCGCGCTCGTCGCCGCCCTGGTGGTCGGGCTGAACCTCTACCTGCTGGCCGGCTTCGTCAGCTGACCTGGGCGTCGACGAAGACGTCGGCCCCCAGCCGCAGCCAGGGCAGCAGCATGTCGGCGGCGAGCACCACCCCGGCCGAGCCGTCGACCGGGCAGAGCGAGAGCGAGAGCCGCACCTGGGCGCCCGCCGTCCGGACCAGGTCGGGGTACACGCCGCAGGCCGCGAGCTGGTCCAGCGCCCCGCGGAGCACCTGCTCCAGCGCCAGCTGCCGGGCCACCGGGTCGGCGGCCTCCACCCGGGCGGTCGGCAGGTGCAGCACCGGGCGGCCGTGGGCGTCGGTGGTCAGCGCGGCGCGGCCGGCGTCGGTGAGCAGGTCCACCGGCCCGTCGAGCCAGCAGGACGCCGACACCAGCAGCCCGTCGGCGTCCGTCACTCCCCGACCTCGGCGAACAGCGGGAACGCGCTGCTGACCCCGGCCACCGCCGGCTCGGGACCCCCGGCCTCCGCCGCGACGTCCGCCGGCACGACCAGCTCGATCCCGTCGCCCTCCGGCCGGGCGGCGGCCGCGCCGACCAGACCGGGGTGCCCCGCCGCGAGCCGAGCCGCCTCGTCCCGCAGCTCGCCGGGCCGGAACGCGGTGCCGACCACGGTGACCGCCAGCCCCGCGGGGGCGGAGTCGACCACCTGCTGCACGCGGCCGGGCAGCTCCCCGAACCAGCGCACCGTCACGCGGGTGCGGTCCAGGCTCAGCCCCGGCGTCCCGAAGTCCGGGGAGTCGCCGGCGGCGGCGCTGAGCCGCTCGAGCAGGTCGTAGACCTCCGCCCGGGTGCCCGGGTAGACGACGTACTCGCCGTGCCCGACCCCCGGCGACGGCGGCGCGGACCGGCGGGGCTGCGAGCGCTTGGGCATGCCCGCATCCTGCCCGCACCGATGAGAACGGCGACCTGGCACCGTCTCCCCCTCGACACCCCACCGAGCGAGGAGCAGCACATGGGCGCGATCAGGGTCCACGAGTTCACCACCGTCGACGGCGTCGTCGACGCCCCGATGTGGACGATGGACTACGGCTTCCCCGACGACCTGTCCGCCTCCATCGGCGCGATCACCGCCCCGGCCCAGGGCATCCTGCTCGGCCGGCGGACCTTCGAGATGTTCGCGCCGGCCTGGTCGACCCGCACCGCCGAGGACGACCCCGGTGCCCCGTTCTTCAACGACACTCCCAAGTACGTGGTCAGCTCGACGCTGGCCGACGCCGAGCCGGTGTGGCGGAACTCGACCTCGATCGGCGGCTACGACGCAGCCCGCATCCGCGCCCTGAAGGACGAGGGCGACCTGTACGTCAGCGGCAGCGCCACCCTGGTGCGCGCGCTGCTGGCCGACGGCCTGGTCGACGAGCTGCACCTGTACGTCTACCCGCTGGCGGTCGGCACCGGGCTCCGGCTGTTCCCCGAGGGGACGGCGCAGCGGCTGGCCCTGCTCGGCAGCGAGCAGCTGAGCAACGGGGTCGCCCACCTCACCTACGGACCCGCGGCCGCATGATCTGACCGTGGAGATCGCGGGAGCACGGATCTGGGTCACCGGCGCGTCGACCGGCATCGGCGCGGCGCTCGCGGCCGAGCTCGCCGACCGCGGCGCGCGCGTGGCGGTCAGCGCCCGCACCGCCGAGCAGCTCGCCGCGGTGGCCGGGGACCGGATGGTCGCCGTCCCGGTCGACGTGACCGACCGGGCGGCCACCGTCGCCGCCGGGCAGCGGGTGCGCGAGGCGCTGGGCGGGCTGGACGTGGTGGTGGCCAACGCCGGCACCTGGTCGCGGTTCCACGTGGAACCGTGGGACTCCGACCTGTTCGCCGAGCACCTGCAGGTCAACGTGATGGGTGCGGTGCACACCTTCGAGGCGGTGGTGCCGCAGATGCTCGCCGCCGGGCGGGGGCGGCTGGTGGGCGTGGCGTCGGTCGCCGGCTACCGCGGGCTGCCCGGCTCCGAGGCCTACAACGCCGGCAAGGCCGCGCTGATCAGCCTGCTGGAGAGCCTGCGCGGGTCGCTGGCCCCGCGCGGCGTCGTCGTCCAGACGGTCAACCCCGGCTTCGTGCGCACCCGGATGACCGACCGGAACCGGTTCCCGATGCCGTTCCGGGTCGAGGTGGACGCCGCGGCGCGCACGATCGCCGACGGCATCGCCCGGGACAAGGCGGAGATCGTCTTCCCGCTGCCGATGGCGCTGCTCATGAAGACCGCCCGGCTGGTGCCGCCGCGGGCGTGGACGGCGCTGACCGCCGCGATGGCCCGCCGCGGCCTGCACGGCGGGCCCGACCGCCGCACCGAGGGCTGAGCGGGGCCCGCAGCGTGGATCAGGTCCCCTGATCCACGACTGGCCCCCTGCACCAACGCTGCTGCAGGGGGCCAGCCGGTGATCAGGTCACCTGATCACTGCCTCAGGCGCGGGGGCCGCCGGCGACGTAGATGACCTGGCCGGACACGAACCCGGCCGCCTCGCTGGTGAAGAACGACACCGTGTGCGCGATGTCCTCGGGCTGGCCGACCCGGTGCACCGGGATCTCCTTGGCGGCCATCTCCTTGAACTGCTCGAACGGCACGCCCACCCGCTCGGCGGTCGCGATCGTCATCTCGGTCTCGATGAAGCCCGGGGCGATGGCGTTCGCGGTGACGTTGTAGCGGCCCAGCTCGATGGCCAGGGTCTTGGTGAAGCCCTGCATGCCGGCCTTCGCCGCGGAGTAGTTGACCTGGCCGCGGTTGCCCAGCGCGGAGACGCTGGAGAGGTTGACGATCCGGCCCCACTCGGCGGCGACCATGTGCTTCTGGGCGGCCCGGCTCATCAGGAAGGCGCCGCGCAGGTGCACACCCAGGACGGCGTCCCAGTCGTCGACCGACATCTTGAACAGCAGGTTGTCGCGGGTGATCCCGGCGTTGTTCACCAGCACCGTCGGGGCGCCGAGCTCCTGGGCGACCCGCTCGACGGCGGCGGTCACGCTGGCCTCGTCGGCGACGTTCGCGCCCACGGCCAGCGCCTCGCCGCCGGCGCCCTGGATCGCCTCGACGGTGCCCGCGCAGGCGCCCTCGTCCAGGTCGAGCACCGCGACCTGCATGCCGTCGGATGCCAGCCGCTTGGCGATGGCCGCGCCGATCCCGCGCGCCGCGCCGGTGACGATCGCCGTCCTCTGCTGTGCCACTGCGTCTCCTCGTCGAGTCGTGGTGGGCGCGCGGAGGCGCGCCGTGTCCCCCACAGGCATAGCACCAGCCGCGTGCGGGCTCCTGCCGGGGCCGGTGCGGGAGGCCGGCAACACGCCGTCCCGCCGCGCAACTGTCGGCCCCCGGGCGCACCCTGCCTGCATGGCCGACGACCGCCCGCAGCTGCCCGGCAGCACCCGCCGCCCGCTCCCCGCCGCCCGCCCGGCGGGCGACCTCGACCCCAGCGCCCCGGTGGACGTCACGGTCGTCCTGCGCCGCCGCGCCGAGCTGCCCCCGGCCGGCCCGGCCCGTGCGCCGCTCAGCCGCGAGGAGCTCGCTGCCGCCTACGGTGCCGACCCCGCCGACCTGGCCGCCGTGCGCGCCGCGCTCACCGCGGAGGGGCTCGAGGTGGTCGACGAGGACGCCGCCTCGCGCCGGGTGCACGTGCGCGGCGACGTCGCGACGCTGCGCCGGGTGTTCGCCGCGGACCTCGCGGAGGTGCGGTCGCCGGACCCGGTCACCGGCCGACCGGTCACCCACCGCCAGCGCAGCGGGCCGCTGGCGGTGCCCGCACCGCTCGCCGAGATCGTCACCGCCGTGCTCGGCCTCGACGACCGGCCGCAGGCCCGTGCCCTGTTCCGGCCGGCCACGGCCGTCGACACCACGTTCAGCCCGCTGGAGCTCGGCCGGGTCTACCGGTTCCCCGCCGGCACCGACGGCAGCGGGCAGACGCTGGCCGTCCTGGAGCTCGGCGGTGGCTACACCGACGCCGACCTCGCCGCGTACTGGCAGTCGATCGGCCTGACCGACCCGCCGCGGGTGACCGCGGTCGGTGTGGACGACGGCGCGAACACCCCGGAGGGTGATCCGGACGGCGCCGACGGCGAGGTGCTGCTGGACATCGAGGTGGCCGGGGCGCTCGCTCCCGGCGCCGACCTGGTCGTCTACTTCGCCCCCAACACCGACCGGGGGTTCCTCGACGCGCTCAGCACGGCCGTGCACGCCGACCCGACGCCGACCGCGGTGAGCATCAGCTGGGGGCAGAGCGAGGACGAGTGGACCGCGCAGGCGCGCACCGCGATGGACGACGCCCTGGCCGACGCCGCCGCGCTCGGCGTCACCGTCTGCGCCGCGTCCGGTGACGACGGCAGCACCGACAACGCCACCGACGGGCAGGCGCACGTCGACTTCCCCGCCTCCAGCCCGCACGCCCTCGCCTGCGGCGGCACGACGCTGCACGCCGACCCCGGGACCGGGGCGGTGCGCAGCGAGACCGTCTGGTTCCACGGTGCCGGCAACGGGGGCACCGGCGGCGGGGTCAGCGCGGTGTTCCCGGTCCCGCAGTGGCAGCGCGCGGTCGGGGTGCCGGGCGACGCCGACACCGGCCGGCCGGGCCGCGGGGTGCCCGACGTGGCCGCGGACGCCGATCCGGCCACCGGCTACCAGGTGCGGGTCGACGGCCGGGACACCGTCATCGGCGGGACCAGCGCCGTCTCACCGCTGTGGAGCGCGCTCACCTGCCGGCTGGCGCAGGCGCTGGGACGGCGGCCGGGTCTGCTGCAGCCCGCGCTCTACGCCGGCCTGGAGGCCGGAGAGCCGGCGCCGGGCCTGCGCGACGTGACCACGGGCAGCAACGGCGCCTACCGCGCCGGCCCCGGCTGGGACCCGTGCACCGGCCTCGGCGTACCCGACGGCGAGGCCCTTCTGGCGCGGCTGCGCGGCGACCTCGGCTAAGGTCGCCGGCACAACAGAACACACGACAGGGGAGCGCCGGCAGGGGCGCTGAGAGTGCGGACCACCGCAGACCCTCGAACCTGAACCGGGTCATGCCGGCGTAGGGAGTCTGGAGAGAGTCATGGCCGATCCGGCCGTCCGTCCGTCGGCGGGCACCCGCTGGCGCACCGTCGACATCGTCGTCACCGCCGTGCTCGGCGTCGCTCTCGGCGTCGTCTTCTGGGCGTGGAGCCTGCTGTCGAACGCCCTCACCCCGGCGTTCGCCGGCTTCCCGCCCAGCCAGGCGGTGCTCTACGGGGTGTGGCTGATCGCCGCGGTCGTCGCGCCGCTGGTGGTGCGCAAGCCCGGCGCCGCGCTGTTCGCCGAGCTGATCGGCGCCACCGTCGAGGCGCTGCTGGGCTCGCACTTCGGCACCCTGGTCATCCTCTACGGCCTGCTGCAGGGCGCTGCGGCGGAGGTCGCGTTCGCGCTGTTCCGCTACCGCCGGTTCGGCTGGCTGCAGGCGCTGCTGGCAGGCGCGCTCTCCGGTGTCGCCGCGGCGGTGCTGGACTTCCTCAACTACTACCCGGACTGGACGGCGGGCTGGAAGACCACCTACCTGCTGCTGGTCGTCGCCAGCACCACGGTGATCGCCGGCGCGGGCGGCATGCTGCTCACCCGGGCGCTCGCGGCGAGCGGGGCGCTGTCCTCGTTCGGCGCCGCCGGCCGCACCCGGGTCTGATGGCCGGGCCGGCTGCGGTCCGGCTGACCGGCTGGGGGTTCCGCTACGCCACGCGCAAGGCCTGGGCCGCACGGGACGTCGACCTGCGCGTCGGGCCCGGTGAGCGGGTGCTGCTGACCGGCGCGTCCGGCGCGGGCAAGTCGACGCTGCTGCGCGCCCTCGGCGGCCTGCTGCCCCTGGAGACCGGGGACGCCGAGGGCGAGCTCACCGTCACCGGCAGCTCCGGCACCGGGATCGTGTTCCAGGACCCCGACGCCCAGCTGGTGATGAGCAGGGCCGGGGACGACGTCGCGTTCGGCCTGGAGAACACCGGCACCCCGCCGGCGCAGATCTGGCCCGCGGTCGACGCCGCGCTGGCCGCGGTCGGGTTCCCGTACGGCCGCGACCGGCCCACCGCTGCGCTGTCCGGCGGGCAGAAGCAGCGGCTGGTGCTGGCCGGTGCGCTGGCCGGCGGGCCGGGGCTGCTGCTGCTCGACGAGCCCACCGCGCAGCTGGACCCCCCGGGCGGGGACCTCGTGCGCCAGGCCGTCGTCTCCGCGCTCGCCGACCGCCGGGCCACCCTGGTGGTCGTCGACCACGACGTGGCGGCGTGGCTGCCCCTGGTCGACCGCGTCGTCGAGCTGCTGCCCGGCGGCGGCACCGTCGAGCACCCGCCCGGTTGGCGGCCGGTGCCGCTGCGGCTGCCGGTGCGCCGCCCGGCCCGCGCCGACGGCCCGCCGCTGGTCACCGCGGTGGCGGCCGGCTTCACCCACCGCGGCAGCACGAGCCCGGCGCTGGCGCCGGTGGACGTCGTCCTGCCGGCCGGCCGCACGCTCGCCGTCACCGGCCCGAACGGCACCGGCAAGTCGACGCTCGCCCTGCTGCTGGCCGGGCTCCGCGCGCCGACGACCGGCCGGGTGGTCGCGGGGCCCGCGCTCACCGCCGGGCTGCGGCGGCCGGACCGGGAGCCGGCCCGCTGGCGCGCCGCGGAGCTGGTCACCCGGATCGGCACGGTGTTCCAGGACCCCGAGCACCAGTTCCTCACCGGCCGGGTGCGCGACGAGCTGTCGCTGGGCCCGCTGCGCGCCGGCAGCGGCGACGCCGACGCCCGCCGGCGGGCCGAGGAGCTGATGGACCGGCTGGGGCTGGCCGCGCTGGCCGAGGCCAACCCGTTCACCCTCTCCGGCGGTCAGCAGCGGCGGCTGTCGGTGGCGACCGCGCTGGCCACCCGGCCCTCGGTGCTGGTGCTCGACGAGCCGACCTTCGGGCAGGACCGGGAGACCTGGGCGGAGCTGGTGGCGCTGCTGGCCGAGCAGCAGGACGACGACCGGGCGCTGTGCCTGGTCACCCACGACCCGGTGGTGGTCGCCGCCCTCGCCGACGACGAGCTCGCGCTCGGCGCCCCGGTGGGCGCCCGGTGAGCGCCCCGCTCACCCTGGGCGCCGCCCGGCCGGTGCGGCTGTCGGCGGTGAACCCGGTCGCCCAGCTCACCGCGATCGTGGTGGTCACCGTGGTGCTGCTGGTCAGCGGCGGGCTGGTGACGCCGCTGCTGGTGCTCGCCGCCGAGCTGACCCTGCTGCCGGCGGCCGGGCTCACCTCGCCGGCCGACGTGCTGCGCCGCACCTGGCCGCTGCTGCTCAGCGCGGCGAGCGTGGCCTGGGTGAACGTGGCCTTCGGCGCGGGCACCGGTGGCGACCCGTGGCTGGGCGGGCTGGCGCTCGCCGTCCGGGTGGTCGCCCTGGCCCTGCCCGGGCTGCTGCTGGCGGTGAGCACCGACCCGGTGCGGCTGGCCGACGCGCTGACCGTGCACTGGCGGGTGTCCACCCGGTTCGCCTACGGCGCGCTGGCGGCGCTGCGGCTGGTGCCGCTGCTGGCCGCGGAGTTCGAGACGATCCGGCTGGCCCGCCGGGCTCGGGGCGTGGACGCCGGGCGCAACCCGGTGGCCGCCGTCCGGCTGGCGGCCGGCACCGGCTTCACGCTGCTGGTCGGCGCGGTGCGGCGCGGCTCCCGGCTGGCCACCGCGATGGACGCCCGCGGGTTCGGCTCCGGGCTGGCCCGCAGCAACGCCCGGGGGTCGCGGCTGCGGGCCGCCGACGCCTGGTTCGTCGCGGCATCGGTCGCGGTCTGCACCGTTGCCCTCACGGTCGGTGTGCTCACCGGGTCGTGGCACGTGGTCTTCGCCGGCTGACCGTTCCGCACCGGGTCCGCGTGCCCTACGGTGCGCGTGTGCAGGACCGACCGGGGGCGGGGCCGACGTGAGCGACCCCGTCCGCAGCTGGTGCCGCGCTGGCGTGCAGAACGCGCCTCCGCCCGCCGATGAGAAGAGGGACGGCGGACGCCGACCGGCGGCCCACGGCGAACCGGGGTGAGGTGTGGTTCACAGTCTCGATCAGGTTTGGGAGAGCTGTCCGGGGCCAAGACAGGGGTTCGCCGTTGAGTCGTCAGCGGCCGGGATGCAGGGAGACGACGTGAGCGGGCAGTCGGCACGGCTCGCCTGGCCGTCGTCCCCACCCCCGCCCGCGCACGACGGCTGGACCTGGCAGCTCAACTCGATCTCCGAGCTGCCCCGCGTCCGCGCCCAGCTGCGCCGCGACCTGGCCGCGCTCGCCGATCCCGCCGACGCCGCCGTCGCCGACCGCAACGAGGCCGTCGTCCTCGCCTTCGACGAGATGGCCTCCAACGCGCTGCGCCACGGCGGCGGCCGGGTGCGCGCCCGCGTGCAGGCCACCGCCGACGCCTGGCTGGTCGAGGTCCGCGACGGGGCCGCGACCCGGCCGCCGGAGCCCGCGGTCGGGCGTGACCCGAGCCAGGGCGGTCTGGGGCTGTACCTGATCGCCGAGATGGCCGACGACCACGGCTGGCACCTCGCCGACGGCGAGAAGAGCGTCTGGGCGCTGCTGCCCCGCCGCTGACCTGCCTGCTCAGCCCTCGGGTCGCAGCCGGACGGCGACCACCGCCACGTCGTCCTCCGAGCCGCCCGGGCGCATCCGCGCCACCAGCTCGTCGCACAGCTGCTCCAGCGGCAGCCCGCCGAGCTCACCCAGCAGCCCGCGCAGCCGGGCCACCCCCTCGTCGACCGGCAGCTCCCGGCTCTCCACCAGGCCGTCGGTGTACATCAGCACCGTCGCGCCCCGGCGCAGCGGCGTCACGTGCTCGTTGCGCGC
>NZ_JBFAOG010000012.1:0-15135 GCF_040659695.1 Modestobacter sp. NPDC049651 | reverse complement strand
CGCTCGTCGACCGGCAGCTCCCGGCTCTCCACCAGGCCGTCGGTGTACATCAGCACCGTCGCGCCCCGGCGCAGCGGCGTCACGTGCTCGTTGCGCGCGGTGTCCGGGTCGACGCCGAGGATGAGGTCGCTGATCTCCTGACCGAGCTCCTCGACCCGCCCGTCGTCGTGGCGCACCAGCAGCGGCGGGTGCCCGGCGCTCGACCAGCGCAGCCGGACCTGGTCGGGGTCCCCCGCGTCGCGCTCCAGCCGGGCCACCGCGGCGGTGGCCAGGGTGTGCACCTGCAGCCCGGCCATCGCCCGGTCCAGGTCGGTCAGGACGGCGGCCGGCCCGGCGCCGCTGCTGTAGGCGATCGCCCGCAGCAGGCTGCGCAGCTGGCCCATCGCCGCGGCGGCGACCGTGTCGTGACCGACGACGTCGCCGATCACCAGCACCGTGGCGCCGTCGCGCTGCAGGAAGGCGTCGTACCAGTCGCCGCCGACCTGGGCGGCCCGCACCGCGGGCACGTATCGGACGGCGATCTGGCAGTGGTCGGGCTGCGGCGGGTCGGTGAGCAGGCTGCGCTGCAGGTCGGCGGCCATCCGGCGCTCGTGCTCGTGCAGCGCGGCGCTGTCCAGCGCGAGCGCGACCCGGTCGGCGACCTCCTGCACGGTGCGCAGGTCGTCGTCGTCCCACGGCTCCCGGTCGCGCCCCCGGCCGAGGGTGAGCGAGCCGAGGGCCCGGCCGCGGGCCATGAGCGGCACGGCGACCCCGCTGACCGGCCCCAGCGCGTCGAACAGCTCGCGCACCTCACCGGCCGGCAGCAGCCCGCCCACCTCGCCGGGCAGGTCGGGGATGTGCACGAGCTCGCGCTGGCCGAGGGCGCGGAAGAGCGGGGCGGCCTGCGGCAGGGCGGCCAGCCGCAGCTCGGCGTACCGGGCGGTGGCCGGCCGCAGCGCCGGGTCGCGGTGCCAGCTGACGACCTCGTGCAGCCGGCTGTCCTCCCCCACCAGGCTGGCCATCACCCAGTCGGCGAGGGCCGGGACCATCGCGGAGCTGAGCTCGTCCAGCGCCGCGCGGGCGCCGCGGCGCTCGATCAGCGCGCTGGACAGCGCCTCGGACACCTGGCCGAGCAGCCCCAGCCGCTGCGCCTGGAGGTCGGCCGCCCGCTGCGCCCGGCGGCGCGCGGTGACGTCGACCAGGTAGACGGCCAGCCCCTCGGGGCCGGGCAGGGCGCGCACCTCGAACCAGCGGCCGTCGGGCCCGGGCTGGGCGGCCTCGAAGCTCACCGGCAGCCCCGTCTCCACCGCCGTCCGGTAGTGGTCGAGGAACGTGCGGGTCTGGGCGATCGGGAAGACCTCGGCCAGCGGCCGGCCGAGCAGCTCCTCGCGGGGCCGGTCGAGCAGCCGCTCGGCGTGCGCGTTGACGTAGCTGAACCGCAGGTCGGCGGTCAGCGAGTAG
Source organism: Modestobacter sp. NPDC049651 (assembly GCF_040659695.1). Classification (NCBI taxonomy): domain Bacteria; kingdom Bacillati; phylum Actinomycetota; class Actinomycetes; order Geodermatophilales; family Geodermatophilaceae; genus Modestobacter; species Modestobacter sp. NPDC049651. Next base: position 13,695 of record NZ_JBFAOG010000012.1, on the reverse strand, counting down.
AAGGCCGCGGGCATCGTCTCGAGGACCCGGGCCACCTGGGCGTCGGTGTGCCGCTGGCGGGTGGTGTCGTGGACGGCGCCGATGATCCGCAGCGGGCGCCCGTCGGCGTCGGCGACGATCCGGCCGCGGGCCTGCAGCCAGCGCACCGAGCCGTCGGGCAGCACCACCCGGTACTCGTGCTCGAAGGTGGAGCCGTCCTCGACCGCGGCCCGCAGCGACGCCATCACGCGGCCCCGGTCCTCCGGGTGCAGCCGCTCGGCCATCGCCGCCGGCTCGCCGGAGAAGCCGCCCGGCTCGTAGCCGTAGAGCTGCTGGGTGCGGTCGTCCCAGTTGAGCCGGCCGGTGACCAGGTCGCTGTCGAAGGTGCCGATCCCGGCGGCGTCGACGGCCAGCTCGAGCCGCAGCCGGGTGTCCTCGTGCACCCGGACCAGCGCGGCGAGCTCGAGCTCGACGGCGGCCGAGTCGGCCATCAGCCGCAGCAGGGCGACGTCGCGCTCGGTCCACGCCCGGGGCTCCGGCCCGTAGGCGCACAGCACGCCCACCCGGTGGCCCTGCACCTCGCCGAGCGGGACGCCGAGGTAGGCGCCGATCTCGCCGTCGGCCACCGGCGAGCGGCCCGCGACCCGGGGGTCGTGCGCCGCGTCGGCGACGACCAGCGGCTCGGGGGCGCCGTCCAGCGCGAGGGCGCACAGCGAGTCGGGCAGCGGCAGGTGGTCGCCGGCGGCGTTCGCGGACCGGCCGCTGACCACCACCGCGGTCTGGTGCTCCCCCAGCAGCGACACCTGGGCGGCGTCGACGTCGAGCAGCCGGGTGGCGAGCTCGGTGAGCCGGCGCAGCCCGCTGGCCCCCAGCGCGGTGGCCTCCAGCCGGCGGACGAGGGCGAGCCGCTCAGCGTCCGCCGGCGCCTCGGCGCGGACGTCGGTTCCGGTCGGGGGACCGCTCACCCTGGGCACTCACTTCCTCGGGCACTCCTGGACCCGCCGGTCCGCCCGCGGGGCGGTCGTCGCCAGCAGGTCGCGCACACCGTAACGGCCCAGCTCCCGGGAGTGGAACACCCGGATCCGGAAACGCCGCGTCTCAGCGGCCGACCGCGTAGCCCTGCATGCCGCGCGGGTTGGCCGCGGCCCGCAGCACGCCCTGCTCGTGGTCGATCGACACCGCCGACAGCCGGCCCAGCGACCAGGCGTCGGACACCTGCACGGTGTGGCCGCGGCGGCGCAGCTCGGCGATCACGCCCTCGCCGACCCGCGACTCGACCACGACCTCGCCGGGGTTCGTCTCCCGCGGGAAGAACGACGACGGGAAGCTGGTGGTGTGCCAGGCCGGCGCGTCGATGGCCTCCTGCAGGTCCAGCCCGCCGAGGGTGTGCGCCAGCCAGAAGCACAGCTGCCACTGCTCCTGCTGGTCACCGCCCGGGGTGCCGAACGCCATCGTCGGCACGCCGCCGCGCAGGGCGAGCGACGGGGTGAGCGTGGTGCGCGGGCGCTTGCCCGGCGCCAGCGAGTTGGGCAGCCCGGGCTCCAGCCAGAACATCTGCGCGCGGGTGCCCAGCGGGAAGCCCAGGGACGGGATGACCGGCGAGCTCTGCAGCCAACCGCCGGACGGCGTGGCCGAGACGATGTTGCCCCAGCGGTCGACGACGTCGACGTGGCAGGTGTCGCCGCGGGTCGTGCCGCGGGTGTCGACGGTGGGCTCCCCCACCCCGGCGAGCGTGCCGGCGGAGGGGTGCTCGCGGGCGGAGGTGTGGGTGACGAAGCGGGGGAGCCGTGGCGGGCGCCCACCGGGTGAGCCGGGCCGCAGCTCGGTGCTGGCCCGGTCCCCGATGAGCGCCCGCCGTCCGGCGGTGTAGGTCGGCGACAGCAGGTCGCCCACCGGTACGTCGGCCACGTCCCCGTACCAGGCCTCGCGGTCGGCCATCGCCAACTTCGTCGCCTCGACGCTGGCATGCACCACCTCGGCGGTGACTGCGTCTTCGGGGACGGAGGCGGACCGGTCCGCGGGACCAGCCGGCAGGACGCCGTCCAGCATCGCCAACGCCTGGAGCAGCGCCGGGCCTTGCGACCAGGGGCCGGCCTTCGCGAGCGTCCACCCACGCCAGTCCAGGGTGACCGGCGGCTCGTACGACGGTCGCCACGCGGCCAGGTCGTGCCCGGTCAGAAACCCTGGGTGGCGACGGCCGGAGTCGTCCATCACGGGGTACCGGGCGAACTGGTCGACCGCTTCGGCGACGAACCCGGTGTACCAGGCAGCCAGGGCCGCGTCGATCTGCGCCTCTCGGGAGGGTCCGCGCGCTGCGTCGAGCAGTCGGCGGTAGGTCGAGGCGAGGACCGGGTTGCGGAACAGGCGGCCGGGCACCGGGGGTGCACCGTCGGAAGCGAGCCAGGTGGCGGCCGAGGTCGGCCAGTGGGTGCGGAAGTGCTCGGAGACCGAGGCGACGGTCGCGGCCACCCGGGGTACGAGGGGGTGGCCGTGCTCGGCGTACTCGATGGCGTAGCGGAGGACGGCGGCCAGCGGCAGGGTGCCGTGGTCGCGCAGGAGGGTCAGCCAGGCGCCGACTGCCCCCGGCACGGTGGCCGCGAGGAGTCCGGTGCCCGGGACCAGCCCGAGACCGAGGTCGGAGAAGGCCTCGATCGTCGCGCCGGCGGGGGCGACCCCCTGACCGGACAGCACGACGGGGACCCCCGCACCGGAGGCTGCCCGCGGGCTCCGGGCGAAGAGGACCGGGACCTCGCCCCCCGGGCCGTTGAGGTGCGGCTCGACCACCTGCAGGGCGAATCCCGCAGCGACCGCGGCATCGAACGCGTTGCCACCGGCCTCGAGGGTCGCCATGCCTGCTGCACTGGCGAGCCAGTGCGTCGAGGCGACCATGCCGAAGGTGCCGGCCAGCTCCGGGCGCGTGGTGAACGCTTGGTTGCGGGACACGGAGCAACCCTAGGCATCCCGGACTGCCGTGCGCCTCTGCGCGCGTCGCCGCGCGGGGGCCGGGGGTTCGCCGGGGTGCTGGGCAGCTCGTGCACCGGCACGGGCTGGTCGTCCTCCGGCGCGCGGTGGCGCAGCGCCGGCGAGGTCTGTGGGGTGGGAGCGAGGCTGCGCACCACCGGGGTGTCCGGCCGGTTCCAGGCCAGCCGGGCGCCGTGCGTGCCGCTGCCCCAGCCGCCGGCCCGGCGCACGGCCGCGCGCAGCCCGCCGGCCAGCGCCTGCAGCGGCCGGACGAGCAGCGGCGGGGCCGGGGCCAGGTGCACCGGCGTGGCCAGCAGGTCCACGGTCAGGTCGGTGGACGCCGCGACGAAGGCCTCCAGCGCCTCGTCGAACCGCACCTGGGTCGAGGGCGCGGTCGCCGGGGCGGGCACCGCGGACGGAGCCGGCGCGGGCACGGGCCGGGCCGGGCCGGTGCTGCCGCCGAGGGAGTAGGCGTGCACCCGGGGCCGGTTCCAGGCCAGCCGGCCGTGGTCGGCGCCGGCGCCCCAGCCGGCAGCGCGGTCGGCGGCGCGGGCCAGCAGGCCCGGACGGCGGGACGGCGCGGCGACCACCGGCAGCTCGGCGTCCCGGGGGCGCGGCGCGGGCGGGGTGGCGGCCGGCGCGGCCGGTGCGGCGGGGACGACGAACTCGGTCATCGTCGCCGGCACCACCACCGGCGTGGCGGGGCGGATCCCGAACAGGCCCAGCGCGGCCCGGTCGGACATGACGCCGGGGCCGGCGATCGCGGCGCGCATGGCCTCGCGCATGGCCTGGGGCAGCACCTGCTCGGCGGCGCGCGCCTCGGTCTCGCGCCGGGCCACCGCCGCCCGGTGGGTGTCTGGCATCGCTCCGCCTCCCATCGCTGCTCCTCCCGTGTCGCCGCGGCGGGGAAGGTGCCGCGGACAAGGGAAAAGGTAGGGACGACGGGCGCCGCGGACGCCCTTCCGGGACGCTCCGGTCCGGGCGCGTGACCGAACCGTTGCCCGGCCCTCCGCTGCGGGCCGGTGACCGTGCGGACGGACCGGTCACAAGTCGACAGTTCGGGGTGGAACCGCAGGTCAGCGCCGCACGGTCACCGTCCGCAGCGCGCGGTGACCCCGCCGGGCCGGGCGGCGCACCGGCGTGTCGCGTGTGTCTGGTGGGATGAGCGGGTGGATCCCGCCACCTCCCCCGCCCCCGTTCCGCTGGTGATCGACACCGATCCGGGCATCGACGACGCGCTCGCCGTGCTGCTCGCGCTGGCGAGCCCGGAGGTGGACCTGCGGCTGGTGACGACGGTGCACGGCAACGTGGGGCTGGAGCTGACCACCGAGAACGCGCTGCGGGTGCTGCACCTGGCCGGCCGCTCCGACGTGCCGGTGGCCGTGGGGGCGCGCACGTCGCTGGTGTTCCCGCAGCCCCGACGGGCGGGGCACGTGCACGGTGAGGCGGGCCTGGGCGGCGTCGTCCTGCCACCCTCCCCCGCGGCGGTCGACCCGCGGCCCGCCGTCGTCGCGCTGGCCGAGCTCCTGTTGAGCAGCGAGCTGCCGGTGACCGTGGCGGCGATCGGCCCGCTGACCAACATCGCTCAGCTGGTGTCGGTCTACCCGGACGCCGCGGCGCGGATCGGCCGGCTGGTGGTGATGGGCGGCTCGGCGGCGCGGGGCGGCAACGTCACCGGGGCCGCGGAGTTCAACGTCTGGGCCGACCCGGAGGCCGCGCACGTCGTGTTCACCGCCGGGCTGCCCACGGTGATGGTCGGCCTGGACGTCACGCTGCCCACCGTGCTCACCGCCGCGGGCATCGCGCGGTTCGCCGCCGCCGGGGAGGTCGGCGCGCAGGCCGCCGCGATCCTGGGCCAGTACGTCGACAACGCCCGCACCCAGTACGGGATCGACGGCGTCGTGGTGCACGACGCGCTGGCGCTCACCGAGGCGATCGCCCCGGGGACGCTGCGCACGGTGCCGCGGGACGTCGTCGTCGACACCGGGCACGGCGCCGGCCGGGGGCAGACGCTGGTCGACCGGCGGGCGGCGTCGACCGCCGCGACGGCCGTGCAGGTGGCCGAGGAGGTCGACAGCGAGGCGGCCGTCGAGTTCCTGGTGAGCCGGATCGCCGCGCTCGCCGCAGCCGCACCGGCGTGAGTCGTCCCCCGTCCGGGGGAAGGTTCCGGCCCGGTGGGTTCCGGGGACCCCCGGGCAGCACACACGATCACTGATGTACACACGACGGGGAACAGGTTCAGTCGTGGTCCGACGAGGAGGACCCATCAACACGGTCAGAGCGGTCGACGGCGAGGCGCCGTTCGAGGTGACGCTCGTCGACGGCCGGCAGCCGGGCGAGGTGGTCGCCTCGGTGACCGGTGAGCTGGACGCCGCGGGCAACCCGCTGCTCCAGCGCAGCCTGCTGCAGGCGCTGCGCCGCGCGGAGCGGCTGCTGACCGTCGACCTCTCCGGCGTCACCTTCTTCGGCTCGGCCGGGGTGACCGCCCTGGTCTGGCTCAGCCAGCACCGCGAGGCGAAGGGCAAGCACGTCCGGGTGGTGGCGACCAGCCGCGTCGTCACCGGACCGCTGGAGCTGACCGGCCTGCTGGAGCGCCTCGACGTGCAGGGCATGGCCGGCGAGGCGCCGGACAACCCCCTGGACGAGCAGCCCTCCTGACCCTCCCGCACCACCCCGGTGTGCGCTACGCGCAGTTGTCGGCCACGATGGGTGCGGCGGAGCAGACGGCCGGTGGGAGGGCGTGGAGCGTGAGTGGACTGGTCTGGCCTTCGGCGCCGGTCCCCACCGAGCACGGGGACGTGTGGCGCTGGGAGCTGCCCACCGTCCACGACGCGTCCCGGGTCCGGATGGACCTGCGGGCGCGGCTGGCGCACCCGTCGCTGGCGGCCCGGTCGACCGAGGACGCCCGCGAGGGCCTGCTGCTCACCTTCGAGGAGCTCGCGTCGAACGCGCTGCGGCACGGCGGCGGCGTGGTCGAGGCGATGATCGTCGCCGTCCCGTCGGGCTGGCTGATCGTGCTGAGCGACGAGGCGCCCGACGCGCCCCCGCGCCCGGCGGTCGACCGCGACCCGGCGTTCGGCGGGATGGGGCTGCCGATGGTCGCGCAGTTGTCGACCGACTACGGCTGGGCGTCGAGCCCGGGTCGCAAGCACGTCTGGGCTCGGCTGCCCTCCGGGCTGGAGGCGGCGGCGTCGCTGCCCCGGCCGCGCACCTCCTCCGGCCCCGCCGCGTAACTCCCCGGCTGCCCTCGGTGAGGGCGCGGCTGGTCGGCTGCTTGCGGACCACCCCGTTCCGGCTGCTCGGCGCGGTGCCCCCGAAGGCTCGCGGCGCGGTCCGACGTCCGTCGCCGCTCGCCCCCGAGCAGGAGCAGCCATGCAGCAGACCATCGTGCTCGTCCACGGCGCCTTCGCCGACTCCTCCAGCTGGAACGACGTGATCGACCCGCTCACCGAGCGGGGCCACACCGTGGTGGCCTGGGCCAACCCGCTGCGCGGCGTGGCCGCCGACGCCGCCGCGCTCACCGACCTGGTGCGCTCGATCGACGGGCCGGTGGTGCTGGTCGGGCACTCGTACGGCGGTGCGGTGATCACGAACGTCTCCGCCGGCGCCGGCTCGGTGACCGGGATCGTCTACGTGGCGAGCTTCCCGCTGATCGCCGGGGAGAGCTGCGCGGACGCCTCTGCGCTGGCGCCAGGGAGCACGCTGGGCGAGACGCTGCAGCCGGTGCCGCTGGCCGGCGGGGGCAACGACCTGTACATCGCGCAGGACCGGTTCCACCAGCAGTTCTGCGCGGACCTGTCTGAGCGCCAGGCCCGGCTGATGGCGGTGACCCAGCGGCCGATCACCGACGCCGCGCTCGGGGAGGCATCGGGCCCCGCGCCGCTGTGGCAGTCGGTGCCCAGCTGGTCGATCTTCGGCGACCAGGACCGGAACATCCCGGTGGCCGCCATGCGGACGATGGCCGAGCGGGCCGGGGTCCGGCGCGCGGTGGAGATCGCCGGCGCCTCGCACGTGGTGGGCATGTCGCACCCGGCCGAGACCGTCGAGCTGGTGCTCGAGGCCGCCGACGCGGCGGCGCCCGCTCAGGCCTAGACGGTCTCGACGGCGTCGAAGCCCTCGTCGAGCGACGGAGGCACGAGCCGGGCGCGGGTGCTGAACACCCCGACCAGGGGCACCTGCGCCCGGCCGGTGCGGGCCCCGTTGCGGGCGAGCGCGGTCTCCAGCGGGGTGTCCAGGTGCACGGCCCGGACGGCGACGCCGGCCGCGCGGGCCAGCGCGATCAGCGGCGCCCGCTCGGCGACCGAGGGGTTGGTGTTGTCGACGACGACGCTGCGGCCCTCGGCCAGCAGCTCGGCGACCACCCGCTGCTGGCGGGCCTCCCGGCGGCGGGCGTTGGGCCAGTGGTCCTTACTGACGACGGTGTGGGTGCCGGCGAGGTGCTCGGCGACCCAGGTGGACTTGCCCGCCCCCTGGAGCCCGACCAGCACGACGAGCTCCTGCTGCTCGGTCAGGCCGTCGCCCGCAGGTGGGTCACCGGGGCGTCGTCGTCCTCGGCCGGGCGGGGTGCGGGGTGCTCGACGAGGGCGAGCACCCGGCCGGCCATGAAGCGCGCGGTGCGGACGGCGGTGCCGCCGCGGGTCACCTCGGTCACCTCGACCACGCCGCGGCCGTGCGTGGTCTCCACCCGGCGGCCGGCCCGGGTGGCCTCGATGTCGTACGTACGCGTGCTGCCGCCGGCGTCGATCACGATCTCGACCCGATCACCCTTCACGGCGTCCTCCGATCTGCCGGGCGCTCGTCGTCCGGCAGCAGGTACAACACCCCCAGGGGGTACCGGCTTCCCGTCGATCATGGTTCGGCGACGCCCGCCAAGGGCAGTGAGCAGGTGACTGTCCGACGCTCTAGAAGGAGGGCCCCGTGGCCGTCTTCCCCGCCGAGAACATCCGCGACTGGCGCACGATGAACGTGGTCGACCCGAGTGGGAGCAAGATCGGCACGCTCGAGTCGGTGTACGTGGACACGACCACCGACGAGCCGTTCTTCGCCGCGGTGGTCACCGGGATCATCGGCCGGCACAAGCTCACCTTCGTGCCGCTGACCGGCGCGACCGTCGCGCCCGACCACGTGAAGGTGACGGTGGGCAAGGACGTGGTGAAGAACGCCCCGACGATCGACACCGACGGCGAGCTGACCGTCGACCAGGAGCCGGGCGTGTTCGAGCACTACGGCCTGCCCTACACCCCCGGCGTCCGCCGCCTGGCCCGCCGCTGACTTTCCCCCGGCGTCTCCAACTGCCTCCTGCGCGCAGAGGACCTCGGGTAGTCCACGAGCTGGTCGCCGCTCCGACTTCTCACCGACACAGGTTCGAGCGCGCACCCAGAGAGCAAGTGGCGCTGGATGTACGCCGCCAAGGTTGGCCACTCCTGTCGAGTTGGCGCGCCAGTTGACCTTCTAGGTCAAGGCGGAGCGCTAGCTGTTGGACCGTTAGACAACGTCCTTCACCTCACGGTCGCGCCTGTGACTGTTCCGGGTCGCCAGGGTTCGCGCATAACCGATGCTGACAGACTGCGCTCGTGTGGTCGGGGACCATCGGGGACAGTGCGGACGGCGACCTGTCGCGCCGGGGTAGGGGACGCATCCCTGCCCGACGGTTCAGCGTTGAGGGCGACCACAGTCAGTCGCTCGAGGTAATTAACGAGCCGGCGGACAGCGTTTCGTCTGTGCGCCTCACCGTCATCCGCGAGGTCCCAGGTCATCGGTTCGACCGGTGCCCAATCTGCCTGGCTCCAGAAGCTGGAAGCGAGGAGCACGTACCGCCACGGGCGCTGGGTGGGCAGCCCCGGACGTGGACGTGCGCGGCATGCAACAACGGTCTGGGCCGCCTCGAGGCCGATCTCGTCGACTGGCGAGACGACGCGCTCCGCAGCACAAGAGTCACGGCCGATGCATTGCTCGGCGCCCGGAGGCTTCCCCGGCTGCTCCGTCGTCGAACGCCGGACGGTCAGTTCGTCTTGATCATCGACGGCCCGATGCACCCTGACGCTGAGCCCCTGCTCAAGGGGCCCAACTTCACGCTCGAGTTCACGCCACCCGATCCGCGGCGCTACAAGCTCGCGGCCATGAAACAGGCATACCTGGCGGCCTGCTTGGACCTTGCGTCGATTCCGGCGACGCCCTGCGCCGAGGTGATCCGGCGTGACCTTCTAGCGGCTCGGAACGCGCCATCCCGCTCGGACACCCCGGTCAGTGACTACGCCCTCTCGATGCCGCTCATGCGCACGCACGAGCAGCCACAGGGGCCTTCCATCGCCCTGAGCCACTTCAGCCGGCCGGATGGACTGGCCGAGTTCTGGATTCTCCTTGCAGGAACCATCGCCGTCCCCTGGCCGCTGCCCGATCGTCCCCCGGTCGTCTGAGTAGGCCTGCGCGAACGCCATCACGGAGGCGGAACAGCCTGCCGCGCCAGCGCCATGAGCTCATGGTCCAGCTGCGGACATCGCGACGAGCTCGGTGGGCAGGTACTCCTGCAAGGTGGCCCACAAGTAGACGGCCCACAAAGGTCAGGGGCCGCCGGATTCGGGCCGCAAATTTCGGACACGAGTTCTGGGCCGGTGAACCCGTCGACCGACCTGCGCGTACGCCCGACGAGTCAAGAGGGGGTCGGGCAGGCCCAGTGACGGGCGTTACTGGTCCGCAGTGGCGTCCTCCCCGGCGGGGGGGGGGGTGGACTCGGCGGCAGCAATCTTGTATCCGTGTCGAAGCCGTGGTTGCAGTTTCCCGGTCGCGCGCTGAGGTCAACGACCGGAACAGTTAGTAAAACGGCACAGATGGCCGCATGGCACCACACATGCGATCAGCTGCGACCCAGCCGCAGGGTCAAAGCTAGACCAGTTGCAGTTGCGGCCAAGCCGATGGACTTTGAGAGACCCGATCGAATCGTTGTCCACGTTGCCGCGATCAGCTTCTCGACCTGCGCAATCTGCACAACTCAGCGAAGAGGAGAATTATGGAGAGGAGAAATCCCGTGCTCGCACCTAGCAGCACCCCAGTGTGGTCGGTCGCGACCCCGACGACCACCACTATGAAGCAGATGGTCGCCCATGCTGTCCAAAATGCGACGGGAGGCTCGGGCCATTTGCGGTGATCAGACATCAGTGCATTCCCTCCACTTGTCCGTTGACGAGAGACCCGAGACTAGTGAGTGACGCACCGGGCCGATGCCGTCCACCGTCGACTACCCCAGCGCAGACCGGATGCGCCCAGGAGGTGCGTTGCATGACACCCTTGGGCCGACCCAAAAGGACCGTTGCCGACGGGCTAGGACGCCCTCGGCGACCCGAAAAGGGTCCAGTTTCGGGCAGCCCAATAACGGGCGTTTCTGGTCGGCACCCTGAGCGGCATCCGGGCGCCGGCCGGCCACGCAGGGGCCCTCTTATTCGAGATAGTGAAACAACGGTCGACCGCTAACCATCAGATCGCGTTGCGATTGGTGGCACCTGCCGTCCCAACGGGTCGCTCCAGCACGGTCTCGCCTATCAAGAGTTGAGTGCAAATGGGGCCGATTTACGCTGAGAGCGGCGACTGGTCGCCTGTGGCCCATCAGGTCAACTGACCGATTAGTCAAAGCTTTCGCCTAGATATTCGTCCCAAAGCTCATCCACCATTTCCGCCGGAGCCTTCTGTAACCTGTAGGTGATGCCCCGGTAACGAATTACTCCCTGACGGTAGGACTCCACCTCTTCTTCATCACAGATGCCAAAGCCGGACGCGCCCCCTTCCGCTATGACGTAGACGTTCGACATTAATTTGACCAGGTTCTCACGTTGAACTTTAAGCCCGCGCCGTCGTCTGAGCGAAAACTCGGCGGTGCCGTAGGCGGCGTAGCCCACCACCCGACCACTGGCTCTATCAACGATTAGAAAATAGGAAATATTCTCGATCACAGCCACGGCATCCCTCGAACAGGGGCTCTGTGCTCCACGTGGACATTGCTATACGTATTATAGCCCTTTGTACTGCTCTCAAAGTTACTTGTGTAGGCCTTTTGATTATTCTTCCAAGAGGCTGGTCGCCACTGCTTAGCCTCATGTCCGGCACCGCGAGTGAGGTACTTCTTACCGTTCTTCATTGTGAGCTTAGTAGCTCCTCGACCGACCCACATGCGGCCCGCAAGTGCGCTTGTAGCCCGGGTGGCCTTAAGTCCCTGCTGCCCAGCTCGGACAGCCTTCACCAGCCTCGCAGCTTTAATCGCCCATGCAGCTGCTCCCACTCCTGGGATGAATCCTGCTGCAATTAGCGCGATATCAACCCAGTGCTTTTTGGCGAAGCTCTTAAGCTTTCTTAAGCTGGGCCACTTTCCGTCAAGGTCACTTTGGTTGACGGGATCCGCGTTGGAGTAGTCATAGTCATTAGCGCTCCCGCCCGGCACGGGGTCAGTGCTCAAAAAGCGGCCGAAGCTAGGGGCGTAAAGCCTGACGCCCATGAGGATGAGGCCGGTGATGTTCTCGTTGGAGCGCTGTTTGCCGCCAAGCCAGTTGTAGCGGGTCCCCGGGGTGGCGCCGACCGCCGGTGCGGTGACCGGGGTGTCCAAGGGTTTGCCGTACTCGTCGACGACTGCGGTGGGGGCTGGGGTGGCGCCGGAGCGGTTGGGGAGGGTAGCGGTGACGTCGCCGTGCAGGTTGGTCAGCTGCCAGGTGGTCTCGGTGCCGCCGGTGGTGGAGATGCTGACGGTGGCGGTCATGTCTCCGGCGAGGTCGGCGACGGGGCGGGTGGTGAGCCCGTTGCCTTCGTCGATCAGCGCCGGGGAGTCGTGGCTGTCGTCGTAGCGGTAGGTCTTGGTCACCGATGTCGCGCCAGTGCCAGTACCGGTGGTGATGGTGGAGGCAGCGAACCGGGTACCGGTGGGGTCGACGGTCCACGTCTGGGTGGACTCGAGTCCGCTGCCGGTGGTGGTGCCGCTGTAGAGGGCCTGAGTGGCGGCCATGTCGGTGATCGTGTAGCCGACGGTGGTCAACTTCGCCGTCCCGCCGGGTGCGCCGGCGCTGGTGCCGGCCAGGGCGGTGGTGCGCCCGAACGCGTCATAAGCGGTGGGGATGCCGCCGGTGATGTCGGTGATCTGATCGGCGGTGTCGTAGGTGTGGGTGGTGGTGCCGGCCGGTGTCGGGTAGCCGGTGGCCGCGCAGGCGCCGGCGGCGGTGGTGCTGCCTTCGGTGGTGCGGTTGGAGTTCAGGTCGAACGCCCAGGACCGCACCGCGCACTGCTGCACCGCCGTGCCGCCACCGGTCGGGGCGGTGGTGCGGGTATCGGCGGCGTTGACCAGCCGTCCGTTGGTGTCGTAGCCGTAGCGGCGCACCCGGGCGCCGGTGGCGAGGCCGGGCAGGCTGGTCTGGTCGGTAATGACCTGGCTGTGACCGTCCTCCTGGGTGGTGTTGGCCAGTAGCACGGTGGTGCCGCTGCGCCAGGTCTTGGCGGTGGGGGTGCCGGCGGTGTCGGTGAGGGTGGTGGCCGACAGCGGCGCGCCGGCGGCGTCGGTCCAGGTCTGGCGGACCACGGCGCCATCCAGGCTGTAGCTGGCGGTGGACGCGCCGGCGGTCGTGTCGGTGCCTGCGGTGAGCTGGCCGGTGACTGGGTCGTAGGTGTTGGTGGTGGTGTAGCTGCGGAGGGCGCCTGAGATGGTGCCGGACTGGGTCGACTCGGTGGCCCGGTCCAGCGCGTCGTAGCTGGTGGTGGTCTTCAGCCCGGTGGCGTCGATGCTGGCGATGCCGCGGCCGAGGGTGTCGGTGACCGTGGTGATCGACGCGCTGCTGCCCGGCGTGGTGCCGGGGTCGGTGACCGCGGTGACGTCGCCGGCGGCGTTGTAGGTGGTGGTGCGGGTCAGCGACGTGCCGGCCCCGTTGCTGGTGGCAGCCGTGGGGGTCCAGCCGGGGCCGGTGCCGGTGATGGTGACCTGCCGGGCCCGGTCGGCGGCGTCGTAGGCAGTGGTGGTGGTGCGCACCATCGCGCTCGAGCCGCCGCCGGAGGTCTCGATGGTCTTGGTGACCGTTCCGGTGCGGCCGTACTCGGTGACGGTGGTGGGCAGGGTGGTCGCGGAACCGGCGGGTGCGCCGGTGATGGTGCCGGCCGGGCCGACCGCACACGTCATGCCGCCCCACGCCCAGATGCGGGCGTCGCTGCCGCAGACCCCGGCCGCGCCAGGCCCGTAGTAGGTGGTGACGGTGGTGCCCGCGGCGGTGGCGGCGCCCGTCTTGCCGACGTCGTTGGGCATCACGGTCTGGATGACCCGGCCCAGGGTGTCGTAGCTGGTGGTGCGGGTGATGTTCAGCCCGCCCGGGTCGCTGACCACGGTGGTGGGCAGGCCGAGCTTCCAGTCGTAGGCGGTGGTGGTCTTGCGGGTGTCCACCAACGCGCCGTCGGTGAACGCGGTGGTGGCGCCGCGCAGCGTGCCCTCCACCACGGTGGTGGCCAGGTCGGCAGAGGTCTTCGGCGCGTCGGTGGGCCGGCCCTCGTCGTACCTGGTGGTGGTGACCGTGCGGCCGGCGGTGGCCGTCGCCGGGCCGGCCGGCCCAGAGCCGGTCATCAGCAGGTGCACCGGCTGCTGCACGGTGGTCACCCGCTCGTCGAAGCTGACCGGCCCGGGCTCGTAGCTGGTGCGGGTGGCCAGCGCGTCGGCGCGGGTGTGGGCATCAGCCAGTGCCTGATCGTTACCGCTGGCGGTGAGGTCGGCGGGCAGTGCGGTGGTTGGCAGGCCCAGGGCGC
>NZ_JBFAOG010000011.1:0-121834 GCF_040659695.1 Modestobacter sp. NPDC049651 | reverse complement strand
GCCGCCCGCGCCGGGGAGCTGGGCAAGGGCTTCGCCGTGGTCGCCAGCGAGGTCAAGGACCTGGCGCGGGAGACCGCCAACGCCACCCAGAAGGTGTCCGAGCAGATCGCCGGCATCCAGGCCTCCAGCCGCTCGGTGGCCACCGGCATCCACGAGACCGCCGAGATCATCGGCCAGCTCGACGTCGTCCAGGCCCGGATGAACGAGGTCCTGGAGGAGCAGGCCCGGATGGCCCGGCTGATCGACGCCGCCGGCTGACCCGTGCGCCGGTGTGCGCGGATCGCTGCTTCCCGCGAGGGGAGACGACGATGCACGCACACCGGCGCGGACGGCGACCGGCGCGACGTCGTCGTCCGGGCGTGGCGCGCTGGTGCCGGGCGGTGACCGGACGGCGACAGCCCGCTCCGCAGCTCCGGGGCGGGCCGCGGTCGCGGCTGCCCTGCAGCCAACTCCCGTTCCGCGGGTGGGGCAGCGGAGGGCGCACCGCCGTTACCGTCCCCGCGCATGAGGCCCCTGCGCGAGCACCTCGGCCCGGTGGTCCGGGACGTCCTCCTCAACAAGCTGGTCAACGGACCGTGGTACCCGAGCAGGCTGCGCCCTCGGCTGCTGTCGCTGGTGGGGCACGACGTGCACCCGCAGGCGGTCGTGCTGCCCAACGTCTTCCTGGGTGCCCGCACCGGACTGGTGATGGCCGAGGGCTCGCACGTCAGCTACGGCTGCTTCCTCGACCTCGGCGCCCCGGTCACGTTCGAGCGCTACTCCGGCATCTCCTACGAGACGATGGTGATCACCAGCACGCACGGCAAGGGCAGCCCGGGGTCGGGCAAGGCCTACTCGGACGTGATCGAGCCCGCGCCGGTGCACATCGGCGAGGGCACCTGGGTGGGCGCGCGGTGCGTGATCATGCCCGGGGTGACCATCGGTCGCGGCTGCATCATCGCCGCCGGCAGCGTCGTCACCCGCGACTGCGCGCCCTACGGCCTGTACGCCGGCGTGCCCGCGGTGCGCAAGGCGGAGCTGGCCGAGGAGAGCGCGGACGGCGGGTCCCCGCCCGCGCCCGTCGCCCAGGCCGCGGGGACGGCGTGACCCCCGCTGGCTGACCGCCGGCGACCCGAGGTGCGCCGCCGGGCCGTCGTCGCGGCGGTGGCCCTGGTGCTCGTCGTCCTCGGCGGGCTCCTCGCCGGGCAGCTGCCCGGGCGGTCGCCGGCGGGCGGGACGACGCGGACCGGCCCGCTGCAGCTCGGCGTCAACTCGCTCGCGCTGTGGGAGGACTGGGAGGTGCTGCCGGCCCTGCTGGACCGGGTGCGGGACGCGGGGACCCGGTGGGTGCGGGCCGATCTGGCCTGGTGCGCCTGGGAGCCGGAGGGCCCGGGGCTGGTGGCGACCAGCTACCGGGAGCGGGTCGACGAGCTCGTCCGGCTGGTCGCCGACCGCCACCTCCAGCTGCTGCTGGTCACCGTCTGCACGCCCGGCTGGGCCGGTGGCGGGCCGGACGGGCGGGCGCTGCCCGCCGACCCGGCGGAGTTCGGCCGGGTCGTCGGCGTTCTGGCCGCGCGCTACGCCGGCCGGGTGTCGGCGTGGGAGGTGTGGAACGAGCCGGACTGCATCGGTGGCTGCGGGAAGGGCTCGGCCGTCGGCTACGTGCCGCTGCTGCAGGCCGGGTACCGGGCGGTGAAGGCGGCCGACCCGCGGGCGACCGTGGTCAGCGGGGGCATCAGCGGGAACAACGCCCGGTGGGTGGACGACCTGTACGCCGCGGGCGCGGCCGGGTGGTTCGACGCCCTGGGGGTGCACCCGTACGTGAAGCCGTCCGGCCTGGCGCCGGACGCGCCGTCCGGGCACCGGGTCTACCGGCTGACCACCATCAGCGACGTCCGGGGGGTGATGGTGCGGCACGGGGACGGCGACCGGCCCGTCTGGTTCACGGAGTTCGGCTGGTCGACCGCCCGGTCGGGGCCGATCGCCGGGGTGGGCGAGGCGCGCCAGGCCCGCCGGCTCACCGAGACCGTCCGGCTGGTCGCCGCGCGGTGGCCGTTCGTCACCCACGCGTTCTGGTACTCCGCGCGCGACCGCGACGACTCCACGCCGCTGGAGAACTCCTTCGGGCTGCTGCGCACCGACCTGACCCCGAAACCGGCGTACCGCGCGTTCCGGTCCGCGGCGACCGACCCGGGCCTCGTCGGCGCGCCGGGCTGATCACGTCAGCGGTCGCTCACCGTCGGCAGGCACCCGGAGCCCGCGCCCGCAGGACGGCGCGAGAAGGGGCCCACGGCCGTCCGATGAGCCGTTATGGTCGCGCGGCGCCGGGCTGAGCAGCGGGAACACGGCAGGGGCGGGTGGCCGCACCGTTCCGAGGAGGTCGGTATGGGCACCAGCGGGACCCTTCCCGACGAGCCGGCCCACCCGGGCCACGGTCACCACCACCCGGCCGCACCGGAGCGGGGGCGCGGGTGGCGGTCCCTCCGGGCCGCTGGCGGGGCGCTGGTCGTCGCCGGGGTGCTGGTCGGAGGCGCTGCCGCGCTGGTGGTCCACCCGGTCTACACGACGACGGCGGAGTCGTTCGCGTCGCTGACCCGCAGCTCGGCGGGCCAGAGCGACCCGTTCGGCGGCTCCCAGTTCGTGCTGCAGCGGATGCAGAGCTACGCGCAGCTGGCCACCTCGCGGGACGTGCTCGGCGGGGTCGTCACCCAGATGGGGCTGCACGAGACGGCCGACGAGCTGGCCGACGCGGTCAGCGTGACCGCGCCCCCCGACACGGTCGTGCTGCGGATCGCCGTGCGCGACCGCGACCCGGAGCGGGCGGCGTCCATCGCGGACGCCGTCGCGGCGCGGCAGGCCGAGGTGGTGGAGGCCATGGAGGCGGTGGGCGGACCGGCCGGCACGGCGCCGGTGCGGATCACCCCCGTCGACCAGGCCGACGTGCCCGACCGGGTGGCCGCCGTCCCCCGGGTCGCCCGGTTCGCGGTCGTCGGCGGCGTGGTCGGGCTGGTCCTGGCCGGGTGCCTCGCGCTGGTCCGCCGGTCGCTGCGGCGGGGCTGAGAGCGCGCCGCGGTGGGCAAGCACGCCGGGCCGGCGGTCCTGGCCGACGGCCGCGCCGCCCCGGTCCCGCCACCGGCCGGGAACGCCGCCGCGGGCCGGGGCGGCCGCCACGCGGCCCCCGCGGGACCGCCGAGCCGGTCGGTCGGCCGGGTGCTGCTGGCCTCTGGCGCCGCGCGGCTGCTCGTGCTGCCGGTCACCGGGCTGGCCAGCCTGGTCGTCTCGGCCGTGGTCACCCGGGCGGTGGGCGTCGAGCAGTTCGGCGCGGTCATGCTCGTCGCGACGCTCAGCCAGCTGCTGCTGTTCGCCGACCTCGGGGCGGGAGCGGCGGTGGCCACGGCCGTCGCCCGGGTGGAGGAGCCCGACGGCGCGGAGGTGTTCCGGCGGACGCTGCTGACCGCGGTGCGGACGATGCTGCTGTCGGCGGGCACCATCGCGGTCGTCGCGGTCGCCGTGGGGGCGCTCGGGTGGTGGCCGTCCCTGCTGGGCATCTCCGCGGACCCGGGCGGGGGGCTGTCGGCCGACGTGGCCACCGTGCTCTCGCTGCTGGCGTTCAGCGCGTCGCTGCCGTGCCTGCTCGGCGAGGCGGTCCTGCGCGGCAGCGGTCGCCTGCACCAGGCGGTGCTGCTCGCCGGGCTGGCCGGCCCGGTGAGCCTGCTGGTCACGCTGGTCCTGTACTGGGCGGACGCCCCGGTGTTCGCCTACGCGGTGACGCTGCCGCTGGGTGGGCTGGTGGGCTGGGGGGCGTGCGCGCTGGTCGCCGGCCGGTCGGTCCGGCCGCTGCTCGCCGGGCTGCCCGGCCAGGTGCTGCACCGCCGGCGGTTCCCCGGACGGCGGATCGCGTCGACCGCCGTCCCGTGGTTCATCGTGATGGTCGGGCTGCCGATCGCGCTGCAGACCGACCGGATCGTCCTGGCGCACCGGGCCGATGCCCGGGCGCTGTCGGACTACAGCTACGTCACCCAGCTCTACAGCCCCCTCTGGTCGGTGGTGTCGATGGCCGCGCTGGCGCTGTGGCCGGTGTTCGCCGGACGGCCCGGCCCGGGTGGGCTGCGCCGCAGCTGGCTGCGCAGCGTGGCGGTGCTCAGCGCGATGGGGGTGACGTTCGCCGTGGCCCTGCTCGTCCTCGCCGGCCCGGTGATCGACCAGGTCAGCGACGACCGGGCGACGGTCGGCTGGGCGCTGCTGGGCTGCTTCGCCGCGCTCCTGGTCGTGCAGTCCGTGCACGTCGGCACCGGCATCCTGCTGATCGCGCCGGCCCAGCTGCGCTTCCAGGCCGGCTGCGTCGTCGCCCTGGTCGTGACCAACCTGCCCCTCTCCTGGGCGCTGGCCCCGTCGATGGGGGCGGCCGGCCCGGTCGTCGCGTCGATCGCGACGGTCCTCTGCTGCCAGCTGGTGCCGGGCGTCCTCGCCGGTCGCCGCGCCACCGGCCGCGCGGCGGGGGAGGTGGGCTGAGGTGGCCGTCGGGGGTGCCGACCTGGCGCTGGTCGGGGCCGCCACCGCGGGGGCGCTGGTCGCCACGGCCGTCGGGGTGCGCGGCGTCCTGGCCCGGGGGGAGTGGCGCGACGGCGCGACCGAGTCGTTCCTGCTGGCCCTGTTCACCAGCAGCGGGATGGCGATGCTGGTGACCCTCACCGACACCTGGCGGCCGCGGACCAACGCCTTCGGCGACACGCTGATCGACTGGCCCGGCTGGGCGTACCGGTCCCAGCTCGGGCTGTACGTCCTGGTCCTGCTGGGGTCGTGCTACCTGCTGCTCACCCGGTTCCCCCGGCGCGGGGCCACGGTGCACGTGCCGGCGCTGCTGGTCCTGCTGGTGGCGCTGGTGTCCGACGGGTCGGCGCTGCTGCACGGCGACAGCCCGTTCTCCCCGTACTACGTGGTCGCCACGGGCCTGCTGGCCGCGGTCACCATCGCCCCCCGGGGGCTGGGGGTGCACGTCGGGCTCGGCACCTTCGGCGCGATCGCGGGGCTGGTGAGCGGGGTCGCGGTGCTGGTGAACCAGGAGTTCGCGACCTTCGCGTGCGGATCGGGCAAGTGCGGGCTGCTCGGCTTCAACTTCCGCGGCTTCCTGACCAACGAGAACGCGATCGGGCTGTACCTGGCGCTGATCATGCCGTTCGTGTTCATGGCGTTCGGGCGCTGGACCGGCGGGGTGCTGTCGGCGTACCTGGTGTTCCTCGTGCTGCTGAGCGGCAGCCGGACCAGCGCGGTCGGTGCGGTCGCCACCTTCGTCGTCCTGGTCCTGGTCCGGCCCGACCCCCGCCGGCCCGACCGCGGCACCGGCCGGGCGGTGCTCCTCGGCGGGGTCCTCGGCGGCGGGGTGCTGCTCGGGGCGGCGCTGCCGTTCCTCCCCCACGACTCGACGTCCTTCACCGGCCGGGCGTCGCTGTGGCAGCTGGCCGAGGCGGCGCTCGGGCAGGGCGGGAGCCTGCTGCTGGGCCGGGGCGCGCTGGGGTGGGACGACGTCCGGCAGGCCGGGCTGATCGACCAGAGCGCGGTGTACTCGGTGCACAACCAGTACCTGCAGGTGCTCTTCGTGAGCGGGGTCCTGGGTGCTGCGCTCTTCGTCGCCGCGCTGGTCGTGCTGCTGGCCCAGGCCGGCCGGGCCTGGTTCCTGGTGGTCGGCTGCGCGGTGCTGCCGGTGGTCGTCGTCGGTGCCACCGAGAGCCCGTGGGCGATCGACAACGTCGACTGGCTGTCCTGGGCCCTGCCCGGCGTGCTGCTGAGCTGCCCGGTCGCCGCGCGGCACCACGCCCGGCACCGGCGGGAGGACGCCGGGGCGGTGCCGGCCGCCCGGGTCGCCGAACCGTCGCCGTGACCCGCCGGGTCAGCGGCGGCAGCAGTAGAGGAAGGCCAGCCAGTTCCGCCCACCGCCGGCGTTGCTGCGCACCTTCTCCACGGTGAGCCCCGCCCGCTCGAGCTCGACGACGAGCCGGCCGATCGGGATGCCGTTCATCTCCATGACGGAGCCGTCCCGGCGGCGCTTGTAGGCGTAGATCACCCGCCGCGGGAGCACCCGGTAGAGCCGGCCGCGGAACGTCGGCGCGGGCTCCGACGGGAGGTTGAACACCAGCTGGCCGCCGGGGGCGAGCAGCCGGGCGAACTCCCGGAGGTAGCCGAGGGCGATGGCGGGCCGCATGTGCTGCAGCACGATCGCGGCGTTGACGAAGTCGAAGCTGCCGCTCTCGAACTGGCCCAGGTCCGGTCGCTGGTTGAGCACGTACCGGAGGTCGCCGGGAGCGCCGGTGTGCCGCTCGGCCTTGTAGCGCTCGGCCAGGGCGAGCATCGAGGGGGCGATGTCCACCCCGACGACCTCGCGGAAGTGCCGGGCCAGCGGGAGCGTGAGGCGGCCGACGCCGCACCCGAAGTCCAGGGCGCGCCCGGTCGGCGGCGGGTCGGTGAGCGCCAGCAGCTCGGCCACCGCCACCTCACCGGAGGCGAAGAACGCCGACTCGTCCCACCGGCCGCCTCGGGCGTCGTCGGTGGTCAGGATGGCCCAGAGCGGGTCCTGCCGGCCGAACCTGTCCCAGTTCTGCTGCACGTCGCTGAGGGTCATCGGGTTCCTCCGGTGGGTCGGTCGCGGAACGGGCCGGGCTCTCCGCCGGGCAGGTCGGCGACCCCCCGGGCGATCCGGGAGACGAGGCCGACGACGTCGGCCTCCTCCGCCGGGGGTGGTGCCGGTGCGTACGCGCTCAGCGGCCGGTGCAGGGCGCCGGCCAGCGCGGACTGGTCCCCGGCCGGCACGACGAGCACCCGGGCGCCGCCCGCCCGGGCCGCCTCGACCAGGCCCGGCTGGTCGGCGAGCAGCACCGGCACGCCGGCCGCCGCGGCCTCGACGACCACCAGGCCGAACGGCTCGGGCCACACCGAGGGCACCACCAGCACGTCGATCGCGGCGAACAGCGCCTGGGGGTCGGTGCGGCCCAGCCACTCCACCCGGGGGCCCGCCTCGCGGTGCAGCGCCGCCACCTCCGACCGTTCGCCCGCACCGGCGACCAGCAGCCGCTGGGACGTCGTCCGCGCGGCGCGCAGCAGCAACCCGAGGCCCTTCGGTGCGCTGAGCTGCCCCAGGTACCCGAGCACGGCCGGCGGGCGGTCCGGCGGTGACCCGGCGCGCACCGGGGAGACGGGCACGGCGGCCGCTGTGGGGTGGGCGACGCGCCCGGGCCGGCCGAAGTCGACACCGTGCCGGGCGTGCTGGTCGAGCACCGCGCGGGACACCCCGACCACCTCGCCGCCCGGCCACCGGCTGCGGGTCGCCGCCCGCCGGGGCCGGCAGGGCAGGCAGACCCGGTCGCAGGGCCGGCCCCGCCAGAGGCTGGAGGCCTGGCAGATGAGGCTGTAGTCGTGCACGACGTGCACCAGCGGGACGCCGGACGCCGCGGTCCCGACCCACGGCGCGTACCCCCAGCCGCGCAGGTTGTGGGTGACCACGACCGATGGCTGCACCCGGTCGATCAGCCGGTCGACGACCCGGCGGGCCGCCAGCCCCCAGGTGTCGACCGCCTGCCAGGCCGCCCGCCGGACCGTTCCCCCGTGGTCGCCGTCGAACGGCCAGTACAGGTTGCGGATGCCGTGGGTCCCCTCGGCGGGCCGGGCCCGGCCGCGCGGGGCGAGCCCGGCGTTGTGCACCGCCACCTGCGCGCGGCGGAGGTCGCGGCTCATCCAGTCGACCACCCGCTCCGCACCGCCGTAGCGGGCCGGGGGAACCAGGGTGGAGAACTGCAGGACCGTCGGGCCGGAGGGCGTCATCCGGGGTCCCCGGGCGCGGCCGGGGACCCCGCGCCCACCGGTGCCGACCGGCCCTCCTGCGCGGTGTCCGACGTGGTGTCCGGGGCGGTGTCCGGTGCCGTGGGGACCGGCGGCCCGGGGTGCGAGCGGGCACGGGCGCGCACCGGCCAGCGGTCCAGCAGCAGGACGAGGGCCGCGCCGAGCACCAGCCCACCGGCCGCGGCGAGCGCCACCAGCACCACGGCGCTGGTGTCCGACGGCGAGCCGGGCACCTGGGCCGGCGCGGTGAGCGCGGCCCGGACGGTGCCGTTCTCCAGGTCGCCGACGGCGTCCTCCAGCTGCCGGGCGACGGCGTCGGCCATGCGGGCGGCGGTCTCCGGATCGCGGTCGCCGGCCCGGATCCGGACCAGCGCGGTGTCGACGCTGGCGGTGGCCGCCACGTGCTGCGACAGCTCGTCGGGGTCGGTGCCGAGGGCCGTGGCCACCGGGTCGAGCACCCGGCTCGCGGTCGCCAGCTCGGCGTAGCTGGTCATCCGCTGGAGGATGAACTGCGACCCGGAGGCGAGGACGTTCGTCGACCGGGTCTCCGGCGCGGCGACGGAGACCAGCACGTCCGCCGACGCGGTGTAGGTGGGCGTCCGCGACCAGGCGAGCACCCCCACCACCAGGGCGGCCACCACCGCGGTGCCGACGACGACGAGCCAGCGGCGGGCCAGCAGGCCGAGCGTGGTGCGGACGTCCATGGGGCTCCAGGGGCGGGTGCGGGTGGTCAGGGCGTCGACGGGACCGGTCGCGTCCGGTCCGGGGGTGGGGCGGGGCCGGGTCGCGCGAGGGCGCTGCGGCCGCGCCGCGCGAGCTCCCGGACGGCGGCGTACGAGAAGGCGATGAGGGTGTCGACCACCGCGGACCGGGTGACCGGGTGGCCGAGCCGGCGGCGGTTGCGCTCGGCGTCCCAGTACCGCGCGAGCCACGGCCGGCCGGCGCTGAGGCCGGTCGAGTCGAAGTCGCACAGGAAGTCCGGCAGCGCCCGGGGCGGGGCGAGGTCGGCCGCGCGCAGCAGGAGCAGCTGGTCGGCCGCGACCGGCACCGACTCGTCGTACCCACCGAGCCGCTCCACCAGCTCGCGGCGCAGCACGGTGGCCTGGTGCGGGAGGGGGTGGGCGAGGACGGCGAAGGTGAAGAAGCTGAAGGGGACGAACCCGAGCGTCCCGGTGAGCGTCCCGTCCGGGTCGACGACGCGGGCCAGCCCGTACGCCCACGCCGGCCGGTCGTGCAGGGCCCGGGCCACCCGGTCGAGGACAGCGGGGTCGGCCAGCACGTCGCCGGCGTGCAGGTACCAGACGTACTCGCCGGTGGCCATGCCCGTGCCCTTGTTCATGGCGTGGTAGCGGCCGCGGTCGGGCTCGCTGACCCACGTGCCGGGAAAGTGCCCGGCCAGCCAGTCGGCCGAGCCGTCGGAGCTGCCGCCGTCCACCACGACGTGCTCGAGGTCCCGGCAGGTCTGGCGGTCGACCGAGGCGACGGTCGCCTGCAGCCCCGCCAGGTTCTCGTAGGTGATCGTGACGATGCTGAACAACGGCCGGTCAGCCATGCCCGCCCCCGGGGACGAGCTCGCGGTAGGCGGCCGTCAGCACCCGCTGGGGGGCGCGCGTCGCCAGCTCGGCCAGGAGCGCCTCCTGCTCGCGCAGCCGTGCCGCCCGCGCCTCCGGCCGGCGCAGCCGGGACACCAGCTCGACGGCGTCGGGCACGCCGTCGAAGAGCCACTCGTCGGGGAGCAGCCCCTGGTAGGCGCCGATCCGGCGGGCGACGACGACCAGCCCCACGGACATCGCGTCCAGCAGCCCGATCGGGGGCGCCGCCTCCCAGGCCGCGGTGTGCACGTACACCGCGGAGTCGGCCAGCCGGCCGCGCACCTCGGCCGCCGGGAGCCAGCCCGTGACGTGCACGCCGGCGTCCTCGAGCTCCTGGCAGGCGATCGGGTCGTCTCCGCCGCCGATCCAGGTGGCCCGGACGTCGGCGGGGCTCCCCAGCGCGCGGACGATGCGGGCGAAGAGCACCGGGTCCTTCTGCGCAGCCACCCGGCCGACCGAGACGATGCGCAGCGGAGGGGCGTCCCCTGCCGAGGAGGGGGCGGGCGCGACCGGACCGAAGAGGTTGACCAGCTCACGCACCGGCACGTGGGGGGCCAGGCCGCGGGCCAGCTCGGTCTCGTGCGGGCTGACGCAGACGAACGCGTCGGTCCACCGCGCGAGCAGCCGCTCCACCGCCCGCAGCGCGGCCCGGTGCAGGGCCGGCAGGTCGCGGCGTTCGAACGCGAAGCAGTGCGGGCTGTAGACCACCGGCAGGCCGCGGCCGGCCAGCCGCAACCGGACGACGGCGCCGGCGATCGACGAGTGCACGTGCACCAGGTCCGGCCGCACGGCGTCGATCTCCGGCAGGACGCTGCGCCACAGGGACCGGATGCCGGGGTCGACCACCCGCGCGGAGCGGAACGGCGACGCGTCGGCGACCTCGTCCAGCAGCCGGTACCCGCGGTCCTGGGCGAGCAGCGACGACTCGACCCCCTGTGCCCGGGTGGCCCGCGCGAACCCGACGACGGCGACGCCGGTGCCGGCGGCGAACGTCTCGGTCACGTGCAGCACCCGCAGCGGGCGGGCCGGGGCGCGGGTGCCGGCGCCGGTCAGCTGGTCGCCGAAGACCGTGCGGGCGGTGTCGGCCCAGGAGAAGCGGTCGGCGTTCGCCCGCGCCCGGGCGGACAGCTCCGCGCGGCGCGCGGGGTCCCGGACCAGCTCGCCGACCAGTGCCGCGGCCTGCTCGGGCCGCTCGGGGTCGAAGCCGATGCCGCCCGCGCCGGCGGTCTCCGGCATCGCCGACCCGGTGGCGAAGACGCTGGGGCAGCCCAGCCGGCCGGCTTCCACGATGGGCACCCCGAAGCCCTCGTAGCGGGAGGGGGCGACCAGCACGGCGGCGCCGGCGTAGAGCGCCGCCAGCTGGTCGTCGTCGACCCGGCCCAGGGGGTGGACCGCGGAGGCGCCGACGGGCGGCGTCCCGCGGAAGACGTGCGGGTGCGCCTGCCCCACCACGACGATCGGCACGCCGGTCGTGGCGAGCGCGGACAGCGTCGCCGGCAGGTTCTTGTGCGGGGCCATGTTGCCGACCAGCAGCGCGAAGCTGCCGACCGGGAACGGCAGCGTGTGCTCCCAGCCCGGCGCGGGCGGGGTCATGTGGTCGGCGCCGCAGGGGGCCAGGCCGAACCGGGCCTCCGGCACGTGCAGGGCGCGGGCCAGGTCCGAGCGGCTGAACGCGGAGACGGTCAGCAACCGGTCGGCGGTCCGGGAGAGCACCGCGTACAGGAAGCGGTACCAGAGGACGAACGCCAGGCGGAACGTCTCGGGGTGGCGGAACGGCATGGCGTCGTGCATCACCACGGTCTGCCGGCGCTTGAGCACCGGGGCGGGACCGGCCAGGCAGTAGAGGTGGCCGCCCCGGGTGAGCCAGGGCAGGGCGAGCTGCTCGAACAGCTGGCCGCGCAGCCGGGACCTGCGCACCGTCATCCCGGCGGCCCACGCGGGGACCTCGGCGTCCCGGGGCAGCACGAGGGTGGTGCGGTCGGCCAGCGGGGTGGCGCTCACCGCGCGCAGGACCTGGGTGGCGTACCGCTGGGTGCCGGAGGGGACCTGTGCCAGCCACTTGCCGTTGACGAACAGCGGGCGGCGCGCGGCCCGCGCCCGCCGGCGGACGGCGGGTGCCCCCGACCGCCCGGTCAGCAGCACCGGGCCGCCCGTCGGCGGGGCGGGACGTGGGTGCGCTCGCGCTCTGGCACGGGCCCGCTCCTCGCGCAGGAGTCCGTCGGGGGGCGTCATCTATAGCACCGGCCGATCGCGTCCGGAAGGCGTCCGGGAGCGGGCGGCGTCATGCCGGGAGCCCGTCGTGCGTGAGCTCGGCGAGGCCGGGGTGGTGGGCGTCGGCGCGCAGCCGGGAGACGACCGACGCCTCGCTCCGCAGCGTCCAGCGGAGGAAGTCCGCGGTGACCGACCGGACGATGCGCTCCTGCGGGTCGCGGGGGTCGTAGAACGGCCGGGCATGCTCCCCGTCGGTCAGCGTGACGAAGGCGGTGGGCCCCGGCGCGGCGGCGCAGATGTCCCGGGCGGCGTCGATCGGCGCGAGGGTGTCGCCGGAGCCGTGCACGAACAGGACCGGGACCGGCCGGCCCGCGAAGGCGACGGGGTTGCCCAGCGTGGTGCCCGCGAGCACCACGGCGGCGGTGATCCGCGGGTCCTGGCAGCAGCTGAACAGCAGGCCCAACGTGGTCGCCGCCCCGGCGGAGTGGCCGGCGGCCGCGATGTGGCGCTCGTCGATCCGGCCCTCGAGCGGGTCGCCCGGTGCCCGGTCCAGCGCGAGCACCTGGGTGAGGACGAAGGCCACGTCGGCCGGCTGGTTCAGCACGTCGGTGAGGTCGTCGTCGGACGAGCCCTGCGACGTCAGCGGGAACTGCGGGGCGGCCACGACGAAGCCGGCGGCGGCCCAGCCGGAGAGCAGGTCGGCGAAGCCGGCCGGTCTGGCCGCCAGGCCGTGGCTGAAGACGACCACCGGGAAGGGGCCGCGGCCGTGCTCCGGGTACCAGAGGGAGGTCGGCAGGTCGCGGCCGGCGCGGGCCGCGCGGTCGTGGTCGCCCGCGGCGGTGTCGCGGGAGGCGTCGTGCAGGGCCAGCGTGCGCGTGGCGACCGGCTGGGGCGCCGGGGCCGACGGCTGCTCGGAGCCGCAGCCGGCCAGCACCGCGGCCGCCAGGACGAGGCAGCAGGCCAGCGTCAGCAACCGCGCCGCCAGGTGCCGGTCGAGCGGCCGCCCACCCCCGTCGGGCACGCCGGTCAACCGGTCCCCGGCGTTCGGCGCCGGGCCAGGACGATCATCTTGTTGCCCCGGCCGAGGCGGCGGAACACCGTCTCCGCGACCGGCCAGACCCGGGCGACGAGCCGGTGGCCCGGCGAGCCGCCCTGGTCGACGACGTGGGAGAAGGTCTCCGCCATCTTGGCCCGCGGCGAGGGCAGCCGGACGACGTCGAGCAGCTCGAGCCCCCGCGGGGCCAGCAGCCGGCGGAGGCCCTCCTCGGTGAAGTAGACCTTGTGCTCCCAGTAGTACATGGTGTCGACGACCCGGGCCCGGCCCCCGCTGAGCGCGTGCAGCGCCCGCAGCACCCCGCGCACCGGGAAGGCGGCGTCCGGTGTCTCGAGCAGCAGCACCCCGCCGGGCGCCAGGTGGTGGAGGAACCGGTCGAGGAAGTCGGCGGGGTCGTAGACGTGCTCGATCACGTCCCACAGCGTCAGCGCCTGCACGGTGCCGGACCCCAGCAGCTCGTCGACCTCCCCGGTCAGCCCGGCGGTGAGCCCGCGCTCCCGGGCGACCCGCACGGCGCCGGCGTCGACGTCCACCCCGGCGGCGGTGATCCCGCGGCGGCGGGCCCAGTCGAGGAAGTTGCCGATCCCGCAGCCGACGTCCAGGACGCTGGTGACCGCCCCGGTCCGCCGTCCGGTGAGGCCGAAGGCGAGGTCGTAGCGCTCGTCGTAGCCCTGCTGCACCGCGGCGGACTCGTAGACGACGAACTTGTACGGGTCCCAGTACTGGCTGTCGGTGCCGACCGGTGCGCCGTCCGGCCCGACCGACCGGGCGACGTCCTGCTCGCCGGCGCTCCCGCCGTCCGCGGGCCGGCGCAGGTACTGGGTCCGGCAGCTGCTGCAGCGGACCAGCCGGGCTCCGGGCGCGACCACCAGCCGGCGGGGCTGCCCGGTACCGCCGCACGCCGGGCACGTCAGGTCGAGCCCGTCGGCTGCCGGACGTCGGGTGAGGGTCGGGACGGACATGGGCGGGCCGGCCTCCTGGGTGGGTCGGGCGCCGCGTCGCGGGCCCGTGACCGGCACCGCGAGGCGACCCCGGACGCGTGCAACATAAGGCTTTCCGCCAGCGGGCGAAAGGCCCGCCGCGCGCTTGCGGAAATGGATCGATGTGAATACGGAGCGTGGGAAGAAATGGCTCGCGCGCGCTCGTTACCAGCGGTTCTGCATCGGAACAAGGGATCTCGGCGCAGGCGGCGCAATTTCCAGCGAGCGATTCCCCGAGGTCACTCTGCGACTCCGGGAGGTGACCGGAAGTACTCGGCCGAAAGTGAACGAATGGGCACGCTGAGTTGGGAGTCGCTGCAGTCTTGAAACGGGTCCGGGCGCCTGCCATGTTGTGCGCGCACGACCCCGCCGGGGGACTCGAGGCGGGGTGGCACGGCACAGCACGGCGTGCGGCGACCCGTTGCGGCACGTCCCCGTGACGGTCCCCTGGTGGCCGGCCGCGGACCCGGGAGGGTTCATGAGCACAGCCGACAAGGTGGCGCGCGCGCCTGCCCGCGAGCGCCCCCCGGTCACCTACGTGCACCAGCTGCTCGACGAGGAGCGCACGCCGCTGCGCCGGGTCCGGGCCTGGATGCTCGTCGTCCCGCTGGACACGGTGCTGCTGGTGGCCCCCGGGGTGTGGCACGCGCAGCACTTCCGCGGCAGCACGGTGATGGCCCTGCTCTTCCTGCTCATGGTCTCCGGTTCAGGTCGCTACCGGGCCCGGCTGCACCTCAGCGTGCTGGACGAGCTGCCCGCGCTCATGACCAAGCTGCTGACCGCGGGGGCCGTGGTCGCGACGGTCATCGCGCTGCGGCACCAGCAGGCGGCGGTGCAGGTCTTCCTGGTCGACACCGCCCTCGCGATCGGCGCGGTCATCCTGGGGCGGGTGCTCAGCAGCCAGCTGATCCTGTGGAGCCGCCGGCGCAAGGTCACCAGCCACCCGACGGTGCTCATCGGCGGTGGGCTCACCGCGGCGGAGCTCGCCCAGATCCTGGACCGGCACACCCGGTACGGGCTGCGGGTGGTCGGCTACGTCGACGAGGGGGTCGGCGTCGCCGAGGCCGTCGTCCCCCGGTTGGGCGGGGCGGCGGAGCTGGACGGCGTGGTCCGCGAGGTGGGCGCCGACGTGCTGCTGGTGGCCGACGGCGCGTTCTCCGAGCACGACCTGCTGGACATGGTGCGGACGCCGTCCTGCCTGCCCTGCGACCTGCTGGTCGTCCCGCGGCTGCACCACTTCCACACGCAGACGGGCCTGGGCGACCACATCGGCTCGATCCCGATCATGCGGATCCGGACGCCGAACCTGACCGGGCTGGCGTGGGGGGTCAAGCGGGCGTTCGACGTCGTGGTGGTGAGCGTGCTGCTCGTCGTGCTCGCGCCGGTGCTCGTGCTCTGCGCGCTGGCGGTGCGGGTCGAGGGCGGCCCGGGCATCATCTTCCGGCAGCCCCGGGTGGGGCGGAACGGCCAGGTCTTCGACTGCCTCAAGTTCCGCAGCCTGCGCCCGCGGGACGGCGAGGAGTCCGCCACCCACTGGTCGATCTGCGACGACCCGCGGGTCGGCCCGGTCGGCCGGTTCCTGCGCCGGACGTCGTTCGACGAGCTGCCGCAGCTGTGGAACATCCTGCGCGGTGACATGACGCTCGTCGGCCCGCGCCCGGAGCGCCCGTACTTCGTGGAGCAGTTCTCGGCCACCTACCACCGGTACGCCCACCGCCACCGGGTGCGGGCCGGGCTGACCGGGTTCGCGCAGGTGAGCGGGCTGCGCGGCGACACCCCGATCGCCGACCGCGCGCGCTACGACAACTACTACATCGAGAACTGGTCGCTCTGGCTGGACATCAAGATCCTCCTCCGCACCGTGTCGGAGGTGGTCTTCTTCCGCGGCCGGTGAGCGCCGGGGTCAGCCGTCGATGCGGACGAGCCGGCCGGAGCGCTCGTCGTCCAGCAGCGTGACGTCGGCGTCGACCATGATCCGGACGAGCTCCGGCGGCAGCACGGTCGGCCGCCAGCCGAGGTCCCGCTCGGCCCGGCCGTAGTCGCCGATGAGCGCGTCGACCTCGGAGGGGCGCTCGTACCGCGGGTCGTGCTCGACGTACCGCTCCCAGTCGAGGTCCACGTGCTCGAAGGCCATCCGGACGAAGTCGCGCACCGAGTAGGCGGTGCCGGTGGCCAGCACGTAGTCCTGCGGCACCGGGTGCTGGAGCATCCGCCACATGCCCTCGACGAACTCCGGGGCGTAGCCCCAGTCCCGGACGGCGTCGAGGTTGCCGAGGTAGAGCTTGTCCTGCAGGCCGGCCTGGATGCGGGCGACGGCCCGGGTGACCTTGCGGGTGACGAAGGTGGCCCCGCGCCGCGGCGACTCGTGGTTGAACAGGATGCCGTTGACCGCGAACAGGTCGTAGGCCTCCCGGTAGTTGCGGGTGGCCCAGTAGGCGTACAGCTTGGCGACGCCGTAGGGGCTGCGCGGGTGGAACGGCGTCTGCTCGTCCTGCGGCGGGGGAGTGGCGCCGAACATCTCCGACGACGACGCCTGGTAGATCTTGGTGCGCACCCGCGCGGCCCGCACCGCCTCGAGCAGCCGCATCGCGGCCACCCCGGTCACGTCACCGGTGAACACCGGCTGGTCGAACGAGACCCGCACGTGCGACTGGGCGCCGAGGTTGTAGACCTCGTCGGGGTTGACCTCGCGCAGCAGGTTGATGAGCGTGACGCCGTCGATGAGGTCGCCGAAGTGCAGGAACAGCCGGCGGTCGGCGACGTGCGGGTCCTGGTAGATCCCGTCCAGCCGCTCGGTGTTGAAGGTCGAGGAGCGGCGGATCAGCCCGTGCACCTCGTAGCCCTTGGACAGCAGCAGCTCGGCGAGGTACGACCCGTCCTGGCCGGTGATGCCGGTGATCAGAGCCGACTTGGCCACGTGGCGGCCTCCTGTTTCGCGCGGGTCCGGGGCGGTCCAGCGGTGCGAGTGGCGGCTAGCGTAGGGCCCCGATCGCCTGGGGAAGGGTGGTTCCGCCGTGCCGATTGCGCCTCTGGCCAGGGACTTCGCGACGTTCGTCGCCGGGCACCGGGGCCTCGTGGGCGGTGCCGTGCTGCGCCACCTCGAGGACGCCGGGTTCACCGCGCTGCTCACCCGGACCTCCACCGAGCTCGACCTGCGCGACCCGGCGGGCGTGGAGGCGTTCTTCGCCGCCGCCCGCCCCGCCACCGTCGTGATGGCGGCCGCGAAGGTCGGCGGCATCCTGGCCAACGACACCTACCCGGCCGACTTCCTGTCGGACAACCTGCGCATGCAGGTCAACGTGCTCGACGCCGCGGTGCGGCACGGCACGACCCGGCTGCTGTTCCTGGGGTCCAGCTGCATCTACCCGCGCGAGGCCCCGCAGCCGATCCGCGAGGACAGCCTGCTCACCGGGCCGCTGGAGCCCACCAACGACGCGTACGCGATCGCGAAGATCGCCGGGGTGCTGCAGGTGCAGGCGCTGCGGCGGCAGCACGGCGTCCACTACGTCTCGGCGATGCCGACCAACCTCTACGGGCCCGGCGACAACTTCCACCCGACCCACTCGCACGTGCTGCCGGGCCTGATCCGCCGGTTCCACGAGGCGAAGGAGAGCGGGGCGCCGGTGGTGACCGTGTGGGGCACCGGCACCCCGCGCCGGGAGTTCCTGCACGTCGACGACCTCGCCCGGGCCTGCCTGTTCCTGCTGGAGCACTACGACGAGCCCGAGCCGATCAACGTCGGCGTGGGCGAGGACGTGCCGATCCGCGAGCTGGCCGAGCTGGTGGCCGACGTCGTCGGCTACCGCGGGGAGCTGCGGTTCGATCCCAGCAAGCCCGACGGCACGCCGCGCAAGCTGCTGGACGTGAGCAAGCTGCACGCAATGGGCTGGCGGGCCGAGATCGGTCTGCGGGAGGGGCTGGCGGAGACGTACGCCTGGTACCTCCAGCAGCTCGCCGCCGGCACCGTCCGCGCCGCCTGATCCGCACGCCGCCACACCCCGGCGGGCGCCGCGGGTGAAATCGCTCCTCCGGCCGGGTGAGTTCCGCTGGTGACCCCTGGGCAGCGGCGCGGTGACTCGCGATCGTCGGGGCACCGCCGGGGAGCCATGTCGGCGGCCGGACGAGCCGTCGCGCGCACACCGCACGGTCCCGGTCACCACCACGCCCCGTGGTGCTCTCCCCGCGTGATCGAGAGGGAGTGCAGTGGTCGAACCGAGACCCGGGTCGTTGGACGAGCACCGGTGGGCGGCGAACGTCGCCAGCCATCTCCGGGAAGCGCTCGTCGCCCGGACGGGGGCGGCCGTGACCTGGTACAACCACTCGTCGGTCCTGCGGTCCATCCGCGCGGACGTCGACGTCTCCCGGTTCGACCACGTCGGCATCGACGGGTTCTTCCTCCGCCGGCTGACGGCCCCGGGCGCGCCGCGGACGAGCGCGGACCTGGTGCTGCCCCTCCTCCTGGAGCAGCTGCCCCGCAGCACCCGGGTGGCGCTGATCGGCAGCCGGCGCGAGAGCCTCGCCGCGGCCACGGAGGTCGTGGAGGCGACGGCGTCGGCTCCACGGGTCGTGCTGGTCTGCGACGGGTACGAGGAGCTCCCCCCGGCGGCGGACATGGCCACCCGGCTCCAGGACGCCGGCGCGCAGCTGGTCGTCGTCGGGCTGGGCGCACCCCGCCAGGACAGCTACCTGCTGGACCTCGTGTCGGCAGGTCTCACCGAGCAGGTGCTGCTCACCGCGGGCGGGTGGCTGGACCAGGTGGGCGATCCCGCCTACTACCCGCCGTGGGCCTACCGCCACAAGGTCAACTGGCTGGTCCGGGTCTGCCGTGAGCCCGGTCGCCTGTGGCGCCGCTACACGGTCGAGGGTCTGCAGGCCCGACGGTCCGCGGAGCTCATCAGGGCGCACCTCCTCGAGCGGGGGCGGGTGCCGTTCGAGGCGATGGTCCGCGCATCCGTGCACGCTGCGATCGAGGCGGGCGCGGAGCCCGTGGACTCGGTGGCACGGTGACCAGCACCGTGGCGCACCCGGTTCCTCCCCGGGTCGACGCCGAGTCGTTCGACGTCGTGGTCGGGATCGTCACCCACCGGCGTCCCGGGTCCTTGCGGACGCTGCTCGAGCAGCTCGCTCGGCTGACGTTCCCCGGCCCCCGGGCGCCGCGGCTGCTGCTGCTGGTGGTCGACAACTCCCCGGACCTCGAGGCGCGTCGGGTCGTCGAGGGCCTGACGTTCCCGGACGGCACCGAACTGCAGTACGTCCCGCACGGCGCGGGCAACATCGCCAGCGGCCGCAACGCGGTGCTCGACGGGGCCGCCGGCCGCGCTCCGCTGCTCGCGCTCATCGACGACGACGAGGTGCCCGCGCCCGACTGGCTGCACCGGTTGATCGAGGCGCAGCGGACCACGACCGCGGACCTGGTCTGCGGTCCCGTGCTGGCCGACCACCCCGCGGGAGCGCCGGACTGGATCCGGCGACCGGTGTTCCACTCGGTCGTGGGCGAGGCCGGCTGGGTGCCCGAGGCGCACGCCGGCAACCTGCTCGTCACGACGGCCCTCCTCCAGCGGCTCGGTCTCCGCTTCGAGGAGGAGCTCGGTTCGTCCGGGGGTGAGGACCAGCTGTTCTCCCGGCAGGCTGTCGCCGGCGGCGCCACGATCTGGTTCGAGCCGACGGCGGTGGCCCGGGAGGCCGTCCCCCGCGAGCGGCTGTCCGTGCGCTACCTGCTGCGGAGGGAGCACCGCAAGGGCACCACCCTCGGGCTCCTCGACCGCTCGCGCCCGGGCTGGCCGGCGGGACGACCGGGGCAGCGGGTGGTGCGGGCCGGTTACTGGGCGGCGACCGGCGTGATCGCAGCAGTCGCGGGCGGCCTGACCGGGAACCGCGTGCGCGCGGTCACCGGGGCGATGCGGATCGCCCGGGCCGCCGGCATGCTCGAGGGGCTGCGGGGGCGGACGGTCGACCTGTACGCCCGGCCGACCGCTCCGGCGGCGACGGGCCGCGGGACCGTCGCAGTCGTGGCTGCCGAGGGGCCCGACCACCAGGAGGCGGGGCACAGCAAGCACCTCCGCGGCCTCCTCGACCACCTGCGGGCCGAGGGCCACGACGTCGTGCTCCTGGTGACCGGTGGACGCACGGGATTCGCCGTCCGTCGGGCGGGCCGGGACGGGATCCGCTACCGGACCCCGTCCCTTCGGACCGTTGCCGGAGTCGAGCTGCTCACCGGGCCGTCCGCCCTGGCGGGCCACCTGGCGTGGCAGCTCTTCCGGCGGCTGCCGCACCGGGCGCAGACGGCGGTGGACCGGCTCCGGACCGCGTGGCGATCACGCGCGGACGTCGACCACGTCCTGGGTCGGTGGCTCGCTCCGGCGGAGTCCGCCTGGGTGCGGGACGAGCTCGCGGCAGTCGCACCCGAGGTCGTCCTCTTCAACACGGTCTTCTCGGTTCCCCGTCCGCTGGTCCTCCCGGACTCCGTGCGGGTCAGCGGGGTGATCAGCCACGATGTCGTGAGCGAGCGGGCGGACAGCTTCCGGGCCGCCGGGCACCGCGTCGAGCCGGCCGACTTCTCCGCCCGGCAGGAGTCCGCCGTGCTGGCGCAGGTGGACCTGGCTCTCGCCATCCAGTGGGACGACGAGCGGGCGCTGACCGCACTCGCCCCCCGGGCGACGGTGGTGGTCACGCCGGTGGCGCTCGCCGTCGACCCGGTGACCCGCGCGGACGTCCGCCCCGGCCGCTGCCTGTTCGTCGGCAGCGGGACCCTCCACAACGTCGAGGGCCTGCGCTGGTTCCTCCAGGACGTGTGGCCCGAGGTGCTCCGCCGGCGCCCGGGCAGCGAGCTGCACGTCGTCGGCACCGTCTGCGCCCGGGTGCCGAGCGTGCCGAGCGGCGTCGTGCTGCGCGGCGAGGTGCCCTCGCTCACCCCCGAGTACACCGGCGCGGCCGTGGCGATCGCGCCGCTGCGTGCTGGGAGCGGGCTGAAGGTCAAGGTCGTCGAGGCGCTGTGCCACGGCGTCGCGACCGTGACGACGTCCGTCGGCGCGCAGGGCCTGGGTGGCCTGCAGCCTGCGCCGTTCGTCGTCGCGGACACCGCGCCGGCCTTCGCCGGCGCGGTGGTGGAACTGCTGGACGACGACGCCCAACGGCAGCTCCTCGAGGCCCGTGCCCGGTCGGCCGCACGCCGGTTCTCCCCCGGCGAGGCGTACGCGGAGCTGGATCGGCAGCTGGCAGTCCTCACCACCGACCAGCCGGCGTGAGCACCCGCCCGGACCGGGCGTCGTCAGCTCACCCACGCGGGTCAGGGCACCGCCGGAACCGGCCGGTCCGGGCGCGCGGCGGGAGATCCTCCCGGGAGACCGTCACCAGCACCAACCCGTCGCCGCGGGGACGCACCCGGCGCGGCTCCACAGCACAGAGGAAAGGCCTTCGGTGGAACTCCAACTGCTCCTGCAGGCTGTCCGGAGATCGTTCCTGCCCCTGCTGGTCGTCGTGCTCGTGGGCGCGGCCGCCGGTGCTCTCGGCTGGTACGCCGTCCCCGCCAGCTACCAGGCGTCGGCCGTCCTCGTCACGGACAGCACCGCGGTGACCGTGCCGGGGCAGGAGCCCTTCTCCGGGGACCCGGAGCGCTACGTCACCGGTGAGCTGGAGTCCCTCCGCAGCTACTCCGCCGCCGCAGCAGCGGGGAGGTCCCTCGACCCGTCGCTGACGGCTCGGCAGGTGCTGGACGC
Organism: Modestobacter sp. NPDC049651; assembly: GCF_040659695.1. NCBI lineage: Bacteria > Bacillati > Actinomycetota > Actinomycetes > Geodermatophilales > Geodermatophilaceae > Modestobacter > Modestobacter sp. NPDC049651. Next base: position 100,473 of record NZ_JBFAOG010000011.1, on the reverse strand, counting down.
GCTGGAGCTCTCCCACGTCACGGGCAGCGACGTCGTGACCGTGGTGGCGCGGGCGGACTCACCCGGTACCGCCGTCGGCGTGGCCAACGCCGTGGCCGACACGTACCTCGATCGCCGCGCCCAGGCGGCCCGAGCCGCCCTGGACGGTCAGCGCGAGGCACTGGAGGCGCAGTCCGCGCAGCTCACCGACCGGCTGGCGGACCCCGGCGTCGCCGGGGCGCTGGCGACCGCACTCCAGGCCCAGTACGCCCAGGTCACCGGCGAGCTCGCCGAACTCGACCGGCCCGGGGTGCTCCGGGACGCCACCCGGGTGGTCGACCAGGCGCGGGGGGCGACCTTGCACCGGCCGTTCTCCCTGCTCGCCGGTGCCGTGGGGGCTGCCGTGCTGGCCGGCCTGCTCGGCGTGCTCGCCGCTGTGGTCGTCGCGCTCCGCCGCCCCCGGGTGGCTGGTGTGTGGCAGCTGGAGGAGCTGACCGGCCGCCCCGTCGATGCGGTCTTCCGCCACGTGCGCCGCACGGGTCGTGGCCGCAAGGCCGCCACGGCGCCTGCGCGACGACTGGTGGCGCTGCTGGAGTCCCGGAGCGACGGCGCCCGTCCCTGGGTGGTCACCGTCTGCGACGCAGGAGCGGGGCGAGGCCGGGCGGTGGTGTTCGCCGCGGTGGCGCGGCGCTTGGCCGAGGAGGGGCGGCGCGTCGTCGCGGTCTCCCCGTGGCAGGACGGCGGCCTGCTGGCCGGGGACGGCTCGGCCGCCCACCCCGGGGACGAGGGCTGGCGCGTCGGCGCGGGCGCGCTGCCCGGCCTGACCGTCGTCTCGCACGACGCCCCCGACGCGCTGACGTCCGTGGACTTCGGCAAGGGGCTGCCGGACTGGTCCGCGGACGCCGACGTCGTCCTGGTCGACGCCGGGTCGTTGGTGGACTCCTCCTTCGCCGGGGCGGCCGCCCGGGCGGGCGGGCAGGCGGTCCTCGTGGTGCCGGTGCGGGAGCAGGCCGAGGCGGACCTCCGCCTGGGCCTGGACCTCCTGGCGACCGCGGGTGACGTGCGCGTGCACGTCGCCGTCACGACCCCGTGACGTCCGCGCCGGGACCTCGTCCCGACGGCCGGTACCGCAGCGGGAGCGCCATCGGGCTGCTGCTGGCCACCGCCTTCGTGCTCTCGCAGTGGTCGGAGTTCCTGGTGGCCAGGTGGCTGCTCCGTGCGCTGCCCTTCGCGGTGCTGCTCGCCGTCCTCGCCCTGCCCTCGGTGCAGCGGGCCAGGCTGCGGCTGCCGGTGCCGCTGGCGGCCTTCGTGCTGTGGTGCCTGGTCTCGGTCGCCTGGAGCGCCGACCGCGGGTCCAGCGCGTTGCGGCTCGTCGACCTGCTGGCACTGGTGACCGTGGGCTGGATCGGCGGCCAGGTCTGCGGTGCGCGCGCTCCGCTCGTCCTGGCCCGGACCGTCCAGTGCGTCCTGCTCGTGACGGTCGCGACCCTGGTGGTCGCCCCCGGGTGGGCGACCGCGGCCGGCCTGGACGGGGCGCCGGGATGGCACGGTGCCTTCCCGCACAAGAACGACCTGGGCTTCTTCTGCGCCCTCGCGGTGGTCACCCTGTGGACCCAGCTGCCCCGGGGTTGGGCGCGCCGCGGCTGGCTCGTCCTCGCTGCGGTCCTGCTGCTGGGCAGCGCGTCGGCCAGCGCCCTCGCGGCGACGGCGGTCGCGGTCGCCGTGATCACCTGGGCGACGGCGCGGGACCGACGTCCGCCGGGGCGGGACCGGTTGCTCGTCGACTCGGCGGCCGCCGCGGTGGTCGGCCTGGTCGGCGCACTGGCCGTGCTTCGACCCGGCTTGTTCTTCGGCGCGCTGGGCCGGGACAGCTCCCTGACCGGACGGCGCGCGATCTGGGCGGCGGTCCGCCACCACCTGCACGACCATCCGCTGGTCGGGTTCGGTTTCGGGGGTGTCTGGGAACGGCCGACGCCCGTGACCCTCGCGCTGTGGCGGGAGTCCCGGTTCGAGGCCTTCTACGCCCACAACGGGTGGTTGGACATCCGCCTGCAGGTGGGCTGGGTCGGCCTGGCGCTCCTGGTGCTGTTGCTCGGCGGCGTCGCCGTGCGGGCCGCCGTGCGCGGTGGTCCGGTGGGTGCGTGGTCCATGGGGGTGCTGGTCCTCCTCTGCGTGACCGCCCTCACGGAGAGCTCGCCGTTCACGGGGAACGGGCTGCTGCTGCTCGCGGCGCTGTCCGGGTGCCTGTCGTCCGGGAGCCGGACCCCACCCGCCCGGCCGGCCCGGCGTGAGCCGGAGCAGGTGCGGCCGGAGGAGGTGCTGGTGTGAGCGCCGTCCAGGTGGCGCACGACCCGGGCGACCCGCAGCTCGCCAGCGCCCCGGTCACCGGCACGCCGGCCGGCTCGCGCCGGTGGTCGGGGCGGCTCGCCGGGGACACGGTGTGGGCGACCAGCGTGGAGGCACTGACGCTCGTCTCCAGCCTGCTGGTGGTGTACCTGATCAGCACCCAGCTGGGCCCGGTGGACTACGGGCAGTTCGTCGGCGCCCAGGCACTGGTCGCCACGTTGGGCATGTTCTCCTACGCCTCGGTGGGCCAGCTGCTGCTCCAGGGCGTGGTCCGGGACCGCGCGCCCGCTGACCACGTCTTCGCGCGGTGCCTCGTGCTGCTCGCGGGGAGCACGGTCGTCGGGCTCGCCATCGGGTTCGCTCTGCGCCCGGTGCTGTTCCCCCAGCTGACGATCACCGTCTTCACACTGCTGGCGGTCGCGGAGCTGGTCGGGTCCGGGCTGGTGGCGCTGGGCGCGAGCTACCTGCAGGCGCTCGACGACTACCGCCGCTCGGTGGTCGTCCGGCTGCTGCTGATGGCGGCGAGAGCCCTTGCAGTGCTGGTCCTGGCGGTGGCGGGCGGGCTGTCGCTGGCCGCGGTGGCCTGGTCGTTCTCCGGCCTCTCGGCGCTCGCCGCGCTGGCGGTGCTCGTCGACCTCCGGCGACACGCGCAGCTGAGGTTCTCCTGGCGGCGGCCCACGGGACGGGACGTCCGGGACACGCTCTCCTTCGCCGGTGCCCTGCTCTCGTTCTCCGTGCACGAGGACGCGGACAAGATCCTCATGGTCCGGCTGGCCGACCCGACCACGGCGGGTCTGTACGCGGCGGCCTACCGCGCGGTGCAGGTCGCGCTCGCTCCGCTGAAGGCCCTGGTCGCCGCCTCGCACCGCCGATTCCTCCAGCACGACCCCGCCCGGCGGCACGAGCACGTCGAACGGTCGCTGCGCTTCACCGCGGCCGGGGCCGGCTACGGGCTCGTGGCGGCGGTGGCCGTCTTCCTGGCGGCGCCGCTGCTGCCGCTGGTGCTGGGTGAGGAGTACGCCGGTTCGCAGGAGATGGTCCGGCTGCTGGCCGTGCTGGTGGTGCTGCGGAGCCTCGGGGTGTTCAGCTTCAACGGGCTGATGGGGCTCCGCGCGCACGGCGCGCGCCTGACCACGGTGATGTCAGCGGCTGCGGTCGCCGCGGTCCTGTGCGTCATCGGCATCGCGCACTGGTCCTGGCGTGGCGGGGTCGTGGCCACCCTGGTCGCCGAGTGCGTGTTCGCCGCCGTCTCCTGGACGATGCTGCTGGTCCTCCAGCGCCGGCACGATGCGCGACTCGATGGTTGAGCCGCGCGGCCGCACGCTGGACGCCGGCGGCGCAGGACTCATCGGGGGAGCACCTCCCCGGCGGGTGACGCGCCTCGGCAATACGGGTGAGATCGGCACCGGGCAGGGGTCCTGCGCCGCGCCGGGGTGCGACCGTGACCCGGTGCGTGCACTGACGGAGGAGCCGGCGTCCGCCCCGGTCGAGACGGGCGCGCAGGACCGCACCCGACCACCGCGGCTGGACTCGCTCACCGGGCTGCGGTTCTTCGCGGCGCTCGCGGTGTTCGGGCTGCACGCGCTCAACTACGGGCGCGGCGCGCCGGGCGACTCGTTCCTCGTCGCGGGGACCACGGGCGTCTCGTTCTTCTTCGTGGTCAGCGGTCTGGTGATGAGCTGGACGGCCCGCCCCGGCGACACCCCGGCGCTCTTCTACCGGCGCCGCTTCGCGCGGGTGTACCCCGCCTACGCGGTCACCTGGGTGGTGTCGCTCGTGGTGCTGGTCGCCGCCGGACGCCGCCCGTCGGTCGTCGATCTGGTGCCGCTCACCCTGCTCCAGTCGTGGGTGCCGTCGGAGACGGTCTACTGGGCGACGAACGCGGTGTTCTGGACGCTCTCCTGCGAGGCCTTCTTCTACCTCGCGTTCCCGTGGCTGCACCGGCTGGTCGGGACGTGGAGCGTGCGGCGGGCCCTCGCGGCCGTCCTGGCGTGCGTCGGGGCGGTCGAGGCGCTCGCGGTCGCGGTGTGGGTGGCCGGCGACGGTCCCCTGGCGCACTGGGCGGCGGTCGTCTTCCCCGTCAGCCGGTCGCTGGAGTTCACGGTGGGCGTGCTGCTGGGGCTGCTGGTCCGCCAGGGGGTCCGCTCCGCCCCGCCGCTGTGGGCAGCGGGGCTGGTCGCGATCGCCTCGTTCGCTGCCGCCGACCACGTCCCCGCCGCCTTCCGCGACGTCGCCGTGACGCTGGTGCCCTTCGCTCTGCTGATCTGGTCGGCGGCGCAGGCCGACCTCGCGGGACGGAGATCGGTGCTCCGCTCCCGCGGGCTGGTGGCTCTGGGCACCTGGTCCTACGCCTTCTACCTGGTGCACTCGCTGACGATGGTCACCTGGTTCGAGGTGCTCCGGCGGGCGGGCGTCGACGTCGACGCCCTCAGCGGAGCCAGTTGGTGCGCGGCGGTCACGGGTGCCTTCGGCTGCGCGCTCCTGGCCGCCTGGGGACTCCACCGGTTGGTCGAGGTCCCGATGGAGCGGCGCCTCCGGCCCCGGAACGCCACCGCCCGACCCGCCGGCTGAGCACGGGACCGGTCCCCCCGCACGCTGCTCAGTGGCACCTCGGGACGGCGTGGTCCGTGTTGTGCAGCGTGGGCCCACCCGGCACGTCGCCGTTCATGAACGAGTTGGCCGGGGTCCAGCGGCCGGTCCACGGCGCGGTGTCGATGAGGTACCAGTTCCCGTCGGGGATGACGCTCGGGATGCTCGGCGCGTGGGCGTAGCAGCGCACGGTCACGGTGGTGTGCGGCGGGATCTTCAGCGCCTGGTCCTGCAGCTTCACCGGGTCGGCGAAGGTGTTGGCGCCCAGGCTGCCGGTCTCCTCGGGGAACGACTGCCCCTCGGCGCCGCGGGTGGGCAGCGCGCTGGTGTCGGTCGGCGGCTTGGGGGCGGCGCCGCTGTCTCCGCTGCTGGCGACGACCACGGCCACCACCGCTGCGACGGCCAGCACGGCGACCACCCCGGCGAGCACCGACCAGCGCCGGCGCAGCGACGACTGCGCGACCGGCTCAGCAGGCTCCGACCCGGCGGCGACGGCGGATGCCACGACCACCGGCTCCGTCGTCGACCGACGGTTGGGGCCGGAGGTCTCGGTCAGTGCCGGGACGCCGGCCGCGGTGGGGTAGCCGGCGATCGTGGCGCGGGCCCAGGCGTCGAGCCGGCGGACGGCGGGGGAGTCGTTCTGCTTCGGGTAGTCGCCGCGCGACCAGCTGCGCAGCGACCGCTCCGCGACCTTCGACCGCCGGGCCAGCGTGCCCTGCCCGCCGGCGGCGTCGACCAGCCAGGCGAGCTGGACCACGAAGGGGTCGTGCTCGTCGGCGTCCGGGCGGTCCGGTGCGGTGGCGTCGTCGGTCATGTGGGCGTCCCCGTTCTCGTCCCATCACCCACGGGAGGCCCGTGGGTGCGGACCGTCAACCGGCAAGCGCGCAGGTGAACGGCCAGTTGCCGATTCTGCCTGGTGCGTTCCGCATCCATGTGGGTCAGGGTGGGAGCACGGTCGGGGCGCCTCGGGGGAGTCCCGGCCAGGTCCCAGCCCGTCAGGGTGCGGGGTCGGGTGGCGGGGAGTCCGTGCCGGTGTCGGGAAGCGGCTCCTGCACCGGTGTCGTGGGCGCCTCGCCACCCGAGGGGACTGGCTCGGGGGCGGGCGACGGACTGACGGTCGTCGACGGGGTCGAGCCGGTGGTGCCCCCGGCCGTGCCCGTTCCGTTCGTCGTCCCCGCCGTCGATCCGGTCCCGGTCGTGTGCCGGCCGGTCACCGTGCCGGTGGTGCGCGGGGTCGTCTGCCCACCGGACGAGCCGGTGTACGGCGGCGACTGGACGATCGGGGCAGGGCTGGCTGCGGCCGGCACAGCGGCCTGCTGGCTGGAGGCGGCCGACGAGCTCCCGGACGCTGGGCTCTTGCTGGTCCTGCGGCTTGCAGAGGACGACGGGGCCGCGCTGTTGGTGGGCGCGGCCGAGCTGGTCGACGGGATGGCGACCGCAGATGCGGGCGCTGAACGCGGGGCGGTGGCCGACGGCGTGGCCTTGGCGGGGTGGGACGGCCCGCTGTCGGCCGTTGAGCTGTCGGACCCGGTGAGGCTGACGCCTCCGCCGAGGGCGGCGATGCCCTGGCCGGCGAGCGGCAGCAGGCCGACGGCAGCCAGCGCCAGAGCAGGGGCGACCCACAGCCGGCGGGAGAGCACCGCGTTGCGGGGCCGCCGCCGGACGACGGGCGCGAGGCCCACCGGCCCTGCGGCGGGCCCGACGGCCGCGTCGGCCGGTGCAGCCGGCAGCGTCTCCTCGGGGACGCCGGTCCCCGCAGCGTGTGCCCGCTCGGCCATCAGCGCGAGCTGGGTCGCCGTGCGGACCGGCGGACGGGCAGCCCGACGTCGCGAGATGGCTCCGCGCACCGACCTGCCTCCCGTTCCGCCTCCCGCGGCGGCGGGGAGGTCCGCGTCAGCTCACCAGCCGGCCGGGAGTCCGCCGCCGCGGACACGCCGCCGTGTGACGGAAGGGTCCGAGTGGGACGGGGGAGCAAGCGCACACGCCTCCCTGCCCGGCACGGGGGAGAGCGGGCAGAGAGGCGCGTGCAGTCGGAGAGCGGCGGGGGAGCCGATCGACCCCGCCGCTCCGTCGCGGCGGGACGCGGTCAGCGCGTTCCGCTGTACTTGATCACCTGACCGCCACCGACGGAACGGGCGGCGGCGAGGCAGAGGGTGGCCCGGCGGTGCACCTCGCTGCCGGTGATGTCGACGGTGAGGCCGGCCAGCCCGGCGGCCGCGGACATCCCGGCGATGCCCTGGGCGGAGATGGCGGCGATGAGGCGGGTGGCCGCGGCCTCGGCGGCCTCCGCGGAGCCGTCGAAGACGACGGCGAACTCGGTGGGGCCAGAGCGGGCGATCCAGTCATCGCCGCGGACGGAGCTGGCGAGCACGCTGGTCAGCTGACCCAGCACGCTGCCCGGGATCGGCCAGCCGTCGTCGCGGCGCAGGAGACCGACGAGCACCAGCGTGGCGGGCTGGTCGTCGGCGCTGCGCACGCGCTCGTCCAGGCGCACGACGAGGTCGGCGCGGGTGGGCAGGAGGGTGGAGGCGTCGACGGTGAACGTGTCGCGCGCAATCGGGTGGGTCGTGATCGGCATGCGTGAGGGATCGGCCGGAGGATCCGAACCGTGAACCCGCACCGGTTTCGACTCCTCCTACGGGGTGACCGCCGGGTCGTGGCCCGTTTGGCCCGTTTGGCCCGTTTGGCCACGGGGCCGCGCGGGGTCGCGGGCGGCGCGTGAACTCGTCGGCCTCCACGGGGCCCGGACCGGTGGTTCCCGACACCACCCGCCCGACGACCCACCACCCGTCCCGCGCGTCCCGGACCGGGACACCGCGATGGTTACAGTCGCCCGGCCCGGCGCCGTCCGGGCGGACCACGGGGGGAGCAACGGTGATCGGGCGGAACGCGTCGGCCCGGGCACGGCTGGCCACGCTGGTCCTGAGCCCGCTGCTGCTGGTGGGCGCCAGTGCGGGCCATGTCCTCGACGTCGCCGACAGCCCCACCGCGAGCACACCTGCGTCCGCCACGGCGCCGGCGGCGGGTGAACTCGCATCGGGCGCCCTCCCGGTGATCGGCGCATCGCCGACAACGGCAGCACCATCGGGAGCAGCGGCACGGCCAGGTCTTGCCGCTGGGCCCTCGCCGGCATCGGTCCTGGCCGACGCTGCGCCGCAGGCACCGTCCTCGACCACGTCGATGGGGGCGACGGCGCCGATCACCACGACCTACGTGAAGTCCGACGACGTGATCGCCAACCCCGAGCGGGGCTTCACGCGGTACACGGAGGCCCGCTGGGGCACCGACGGGTTGGGGTACACACCCCTCGACCCGACCCAGCTCGTCCAGTGGCGCACCACCGACCAGATCACCCTGGTGTACCGCGTCTTCTACCTGGGAGAGCTCGCCGGCCAGGACACCATCGACCCGTCGTTCCTGGCGCACGTCGCGAGCGACCTGGACACCGCCCGACTGGCGGGCGTCAAGCTCGTCCTGCGGTTCGCCTACTCCTCGGACGACGGGCGCGATGCCCCGCCCGCTCGCGCCGTCGCGCAGATCCGGCAGCTGGCGCCGGTCGTCAACGCGGCGCGGGACGTCGTGCTCGTCGTGCAGGCCGGCTTCATCGGCAGATGGGGGGAGTGGTACTACAGCGACTCCTACACGTCGGACCCGGACAGACCGTGGCTGCTGTCCGACGGAGACTGGGCCGCCCGAGGTCAGGTGTTGAACGCACTCCTGGATGCGTTGGCCCCTTCGATCGACGTCCAGGTGCGCTACCCGGCGATCGTGACCCGTCTGCTCGAGGGTGATCCGCGGGCGGCCCGGGTCGGGGTTCACGACGACTGCCTGCTGGCATCGCCCGATGACATGGGCACCTTCGCGTCGGCCGACGACCGGGCATGGCTGGCCAGGCACAGCCGCACGGCCCCGGTCGGTGGCGAGACGTGCGGGGTCAACCGTCCACGATCCGACTGGCCCACCGCATCGACTGAGCTGGCGCGTTACCACTGGAGCTTCCTCAATGCCGACTACCACCCGGACGTCCTGCAGTCCTGGGGGTCGGAGGGGCGCCGCATCGCTGCGCAGCGGCTGGGGTACCGGCTCCGACTGGTCACCAGCAGCCTCCCCGAGTCGGGCCGCGCCGGGAGCACCGTCCGGGTGCGCCTGCAGTTGAGCAACGACGGGTGGGCGGCGCCCTTGCGGAACCGGCCGGTGCAGCTCCTGCTCACCGGGCCGAGTGGGACCGTGCAGACGCCCGTCCGGCTGGATGTGCGGACGATCCAGCCGGGGTCCACCACCTCGGTCGACGTCCAGCTCCAGCTCCCCTCGACGCCGGGGACCTGGGCCCTGGCGCTCGCGCTCCCTGACCCCACACCCGCGCTCGCCGGTCAGCCCGCCTACGGCGTGCAACTGGCTGACGCAGGCCTGTGGGACCCGGTGACCGGGTGGAACGACATGCACCGGACGGTGATCGTCACGCCGTGACCGCACGCGCGCCGGCTCGCCGGGGGCGCTCTGGCACGCTGGAGGTCGTGGTTACCAGTCGCGGTGCGTGGATCCGCTACCAGGACCCTCTGACCCAGGACCAGATCGACTTCGCGGTGGACCACTACCGGCTCGCGATCCTCCAGCCGTGGGAGATCGAAGCGCTGCACCAGCTGAAGGACCGGCGTCCGGACATGACCGTGCTGGCCTACACGTGCCTGTCGTCGGTCCGCGATCACGAGCACGGGCCGGTCTACACGTCAGGCGTCAGTCTCGAGGAGGCGGAGGAGGCCGGCGAGCACTGGTTCGCGCACCGGCAGGACGGCAGTCGGATCGAGTGGGCGAACTACCCCGGCCACTGGCAGATGGCCACGTGGGAGGACGAGTACCGGGAGCGCTGGTGCGACAACGTGGCCGACCGGCTCGAGGACGAGCCGCGGTGGGACGGGGTCATGGCCGACAACGACGTCTACGACGACTACTACGGCCTGCGTCCCCCGCTCGAAGGTGGCCGAGAGATGGTGGATCTCCGCCGTGCGCTGGACGAGTTCGTCCCGATGGCGGGTGAGCGCCTCTCGTCGGTGGGCAAGCTGCTGGTGCCCAACATCGCGGAGGCGCGCCGTGAGCCCGGCCGCTGGGCTCGGCACGCACGATGGGGTGGTGGCTACGAGGAGGTCTTCCTGGCATGGGGGCCCGCAGACTTCCTGCCGCCCGATGCCGCTCTCGCTCAGATGGACCAGCTACGGGGCCCAGGTACGACGGTGGTGCACGTCGTGACCGACGGGGATGACGGGCACCCCAGCGCGCGGTACGGCCTGGCGGCGGTGTGGGTGTTCGGTGCTGGCGAGGACGTGGCGTTCGCCGCCACGGCGCACGACTCCCACAGCGGCACCCCCTGGCAGGCCGAACTCGGTTGGGACCTGGGCGCGCCGCTGGAGGAGCCGCAGCAGCGCGGCAACGGCTGGCACCGCCGGTTCGTCGACGGCTGGGCGGCCGTCAACTTGAACGACAGCAAGCGCCGCAAGATCACTTTTGCCGTACCGCCGGGGCTGCGCACTGCCGACGGTGGGTCCGCCCCCGACCGGGTGACCTTGCAGCCCCACGAGGGGGTGCTGTTCCGCCGCTGAGCCCCGGCGCCGACAGGTGGCGGGTCAGACCGCCTGCGCGGCGTGCGCGGCCATCGCCGGCCCGGCGTGGTGCTCCCGCCAGCCGGCCCACGCGCTGCGCACCATGTCCGCGACGTCCCTGGACGCCGTCCAGCCGAGGACCTCGGCTGCGCGTCGGGCCGAACCCACGACCTGGGCCGGGTCACCGGCTCGGCGGTCCACCACGACGGGCGCCGGGGCTGGGTGGGTCTCCCGTGTCGTCTCGGCGATGAGGCGGCAGACCTCCTTGACCGACACGCCGACGCCACGACCGATGTTGAGCACGCCCGAGACCACCCGACCCTCCGCGAGGGCGAGAGCTGCCGCGACGTGGGCGTCCGCCAGGTCGGCGACGTGCACGAAGTCGCGGATGCACGTGCCGTCGGGGGTGGGGTGGTCACCGCCGAAGACGAGCGGGGGCAGGCCGCGCTCCAGACGGCTGAACACCTGCGTCATGAGGTTGGCGACGGTCGTGTCGGCGAGCGCCGGGGACCCCGCGCCGGCCACGTTGAAGTACCGCAGGCTCAGGTGCGGGAGCCCGCTGGCGCGCCCTACGGCGGCCAGCAGCCACTCGCCGATCAACTTCGACTCGCCGTAGGGGTTGACCGGCCGACACGGAGCCTCCTCGGTCACCAGTTGGAGGTCCGGCGCACCGTAGACGGCGGCGCTCGACGAGAAGAGGAACGCCCGCACCTGCTCGTCGGTGGCCACCGCGAGCAAGCGTCGCAGCCCCTCGACGTTCTCCTGGTAATAGCGGAGCGGGTCGGCCATCGACTCCGGCACGGCCTTCTTGCCCGCCAGGTGGATGATCCCGGTGACCGAGTGGTCGCGGATCGTCGAGGCGACGGTTCGCTGGTCGTGCACCGAGGCGACCACCAACGGCGCGTCGCCGACGCGGTCGAGCGATCCGGTGGAGAGGTCGTCGAGCACGACGACGCGCTGGTCGGCCGCAGAAAGGGCCGAGACGACGTGCGCGCCGATGTAGCCGGCGCCGCCGGTGACGAGCCAAGTCATGGGTGCGAAGGTAGGCCACCTCGCGGGTTGTTCCGGCTCGGCCACTGCAAAGGGAAGATCCTCTTCCTCGAATGGCGGATGACAATGTGGCATGCGACATGACCGTGGTGATCGACAATTCGAGCAAGACCTCGACCCGCCGTGTCTTCTAGCCGTCCGCTCATGTACCGGCACACAGGGTAGCTGACCTCGGTCTTTACGTGACGTCGTTCACGATGTGGGGTGTCACCCGAAACGGCACACTGCCTACACAGCGTTCCAAACGGGGGGGCGTTGCGGGGAGGCTGGGAACGTGGCGACGTCGGACGTGGTGGATGCGCGACCAGACGCAGGGGGAAGCAAGAAGACCGGCGGGAACGGCCCTCGGACAATGGTCGAGCTGCCACGCCGGAGTGGCCGGCTCGTAGCGCTGACCGCCGCACTCCTGGCTGCGACGTTGCTGGTCCCCTGGATCGACTCGCAGCTCGCCCTCGGCGCCGTGGCGGTCCTCGCCGTCGGTGTCGTCGTCGCTCTCGGCCGGACGGCGCGGCGAGCCGCCCGGGCGTCACGCCGCCGCGGAGGCCTGCGGCTCAGCTGGGAACTGCTGCTGCACCTCTCGCCCGTGGCACTGCTGACGCTCGTCTTCCCCGTCGTGAGCGATCGCATCGGCTCGGTCCAGGTCGACGGAGTCGGTCTCGGCACGATCGTGCTGACCGCGTCCTTGACGGTCCCCTGGCTCAGTCAGGCGGTCTGCATGCCGCTCTACCGCGGCGTCGGGAGCCTCGCCGAGGGGGCGGACGTCGACGCGCTGCGCGCCCGGTTCTGCGCGGTCTGGCCCCAACTGGCAGTCCGCGGGCTCCCGGTCGTCGCCGTGTTCGCGGTCCCGGTCCAGCTCGTGCTCGGGTGGCCGCTCGGGGCGCTGGGCGCCTACGTGGCGATGTGCGTCCTGCAGCTGCTGTTCGCCCAGTCGCTCGTGCTCAGCAACATGCAGGGCCACCGGTGGTCCTGGGCAGCTGCGTGGGCTGCCTACGCCCTCGTCCTCCTGCTCGTACCGCAGTTGTGGGCACTGCCGCCGCTGGCCGGCCTGCTCACCCAGCTCGTCCCGATGCGCCGGCACCTGCGTCACCTGCGCGGCGCGGTCGTCGTCGATCCTCGGGACGTCCGGGCCGATCTGCTCCGCGGACTGCTGGTCGGAGCCGTGCTGTGGGCGGACAAGCTGGTGTTCTTCCTCGCGGCCGGGCGCGGATTCGCCGTCGACACCGTGTTCCTGGCCCTGCTGCCCGCGGTGCTGGCCTACAACGTCTACTTCGTCGTGCTCGCGCCTGCCTTCGACACGGCGGTGACCGCACTGCGCACCGCGATGGAGAGCGCTCCCCTCCATCAGCTGACACGGCACAGCAGGTCCATGGCGGACGTCGTCCGCGACTGCATCGCTCGGACGGCGGTGGCCGGGGCAGCTCTGGGGCTGGCATGCGCGTCCCTCGTCGCCGTCTTCGAGCCCCGGGCGGTGCACCTGACCGTCGCGGTCGGGGTCGCCTCGTGGTTGTTCATGATGACGACGGTCGTCTGCTACAAGCTCGACTACGTCGGTCGGCGGGTGATCGTCCAGGTCGTGGGCGCGCTGCACCTGGCTGCGACGGTCGTGGCATTCGTCGTCCTGCCGTCCGGACCGATCGTCTACGCGGTCCTGATCGGGGTCGAGTCCTTGCTGCTCGCGGTGGCCCTGCGCAGCTGCCTGGACCACTGGCGGCGTCCGGAGTACACGCTCTTCTGGCGACACGCGACCGCCTGGTGAGGTCGGCGCGAGAGAGCCCTGCGCGAGCGCAGTTCACCGGGCCGGCTCAGCCGTCCGCCTACGGTTCGTACGTCCCCCGCCCTCTCACGGGCGCCGCTGCAGTGAAGTCCGGAGGATCGGCACACATGGACCCCGCGCGTCTCTACGAGGACGTCGACGTCGCCATCGTGATGGAGTCGACGTACCCCTACCTGAAGGGAGGTGTCTCCGCGGTCGTCCACGACATCTTGGTGGGCAACCCCGACCTCACGTTCGGGATCATCCACATCACGTGGGACAGCGGCAGCCCTCACGAGGACCTCTACGGGATGCCGGACAACGCCCGGTGGGTCAAGCCCGTCTACCTGAGCATGCAGGAGCACCAGGTGGACTTCGCGGCCTTGTCCCCGCGTGACCTGTGCATGCGGCGTCCGGCCCGCCGGCGGCTGGCGCACCGCCTCTTCGACGCCCTCGACGCGATCGTGGCCGGTGACCCGGAACCCATGTGGGAGCTCTACGACGAGGGCATGAACCCGCGAACCCGTCGGTACCCCCTCTGGGCCCTTCTCGGCTGTGCCGAGTTCATGGAGGTGCTGGTCGAGCGGCTCCCGGGCCTGGACCTTTCGCTGGTCGACGTCTTCTGGCTCATGCGCGAGTTCTGGTCCCTCGCCTGCGCGGTCCTCGGCGGTGACATGCCGGCGGCGCGCGTCTACCACGCCCACACCACGGGCTACGCCTCGCTCCTCGGCGCTGCGGCCGCCCGGCAGAACGACGGCGCCTTCCTGCTCACCGAGCACAACCTCTACGTGCGCGACACGGTCAACACCCTGCTCGAACGCGACATGGCCCTGCCCGTCACGGCCGCGGACTGGCGGACGTTCGACGTGTCGACGACGCAGCGGGCCTGGATGGCCTGGTGGATCGAGATGGGTCGCTTCTGCTACCCGAGCGCCGAGGTCATCACGTATCTGTACCCGAAGGCGATCATGGAGGCCGCGGACCTGGGGTCGCCCGTGCAGAAGAGCGTGGTCATCCCCAACGGCATGGTGCCGGCGTCGGTGGAGGCAGCCCACCGCAGTCGGCTGCGAGCCGTCGACGACTTGCTCGCCGGTGGCGGCGACCGGGTCTGGCGCTTCGCCTACATCGCCAGGGTCGTGCCGATCAAGGGCCTGCTGGACCTCATCGACTCGCTGGACCGGCTGGTGCAGCGTGGCGTGACGAACTTCCACCTCGACGTCCTGGGCCCGACCGAGCACGTGCCGGACTACTACGAGCAGTGCGTCGCGAAGATCGCGCGACTGGGCCTCGCGCCCCACATCACCTTCCACGGCACCGTCGACGTGAAGGCCAGGCTCGGTGATGTCGACCTCCTCGTCCTGTCCAGCTACAACGAGGGTCAGCCGATCGTCGTCCTGGAGGCGATGACCGCGGGCATCCCGACCGTCGGCACCGAGGTCGGGGGCATGGCCCAGCTCGTGCGCGACACGCTCACGACGCCCGAGGGGCGGAGCTGGGGGTCGTGCGGGGTGCTGGTCGATCCGCTGAACATGGTCGAGGGGTTGGCCGACGGTCTGGCGGCAGTGATGTCCGATCCTGAGCTGTACGCCACCTATGCCCGGAACGCTCGTGGCCGAGTCGAGAACTTCTTCCAGCTCGACGACGCCATGCGCGCGTACAACGACCTGTACCGGGAGCTCGGTCGACTGCCGAGCGAGCAGAGCGCCGCGCAGGGAGCGGAGGTCGTGCCGAGCCCTCCGGCGGCTGCCCTGCCGACCCCCCGGCGTCGTGGTCAAGGTGCTCACCGGCGCACCGCTGGCGCGCACCGCATGCGCCCCGAGATGACCCAGGTGCTGCGGACGAGGGTCCAGCCTCGGTGAGAGCCGGCACCCGACACCTGACCGTCTGAGGCGACTCCCGCTCAAGGTCGGGCGTCGAGGTGCCGACAACCCAGTGGTGACATGGTTGCTGCTGGCGCTCTTGGTCGTGCTCCCCTCAGGGCTCGCTGCAGGGCTGAGCAGGCGCGGGCAGTCTGTCGACCCGGTGCCGGTCACCCCCCGCTCGAGCCGGCCGCGCGCCGTGCCGGTGGACGAGGACGGCTGGTGGTTCGAGTCCCAGCCGGTCGGCCCACGCTGATCCGTCGCCACCGACGTACTACGAGGTCCGGGCGAGAGCCCGAGCCGCCGGTCAGCGCGGGATCGCGGGCAGGGTCTCGGCGGTGAACTCGTCGGCGTTCTGCGCGAGCGAGTCGCTCCTCAGGTAACCCCACATCCGGTTGCCGGTGTTCGCGTCGAGGTAGACGACGCTGGCCGCGCCCTCCATGCCGGTGCCCATCACGGGCGCGGTGAAGAAGTCGACGCCCGCCGGCCGCAGCCCGCGGAGCGAGTAGGCCATCGACAGCAGGTCGGTGTTGCCCAGGGTGTCGTCGACCGCGATGGCGCTGGTGACCGTGCGCAGGGTCTCGTCGAGCTTGCCGGGGCTGGTGAACACGCCCTGGTCGGCGAGCTGGCTGAACATGGCGCGCAGGTAGTTCTGCTGCCGCTTCACCCGGTCGAAGTCGCCGCCGGGCAGGCCGTGCCGCTGGCCGACGTACCAGCGGGCCGCCTCGCCGTCCAGGTGGTTGATGCCCTGGCTGAAGGTGAACTGCCCGTTGGTCGTCGTCTCCGGCACGGTCACGTCGACGCCGCCCAGCGCGTCGGTGACGTCGATCAGCCCGTCGAAGTCGATGGCGGCGTAGTGGTCGATCCGCACGCCGGTGAGCTGCTCGACGGTCTGGATGAGCAGGCCCGGCCCACCCCACGCGTACGCAGCGTTGATCTTGCTCGTGCCGTGACCCGGGATCGGCACCCACGAGTCGCGGGGGATCGAGACGATCTGTGCGTGCTCGTGGTCGGCGCTGAACCGGGCGATCATGATCGCGTCCGACCGCGCGTCGGGCAGGTCGCCGGCGGCGATGTCGGCCCGGGTGTCGGAGCCGACCAGCAGGAAGGTGACCGGGTCGCCCTGCGCCGTCGTGCTGTCGGTGGGCGAGGACTCGGCCGGCCGCGACGTCGCATCCAACCCGGCGAACACGTCGCCCACCCGGTCGATGTTCCCGGCATAGCGGTCGGTCAGGTACCAGAGGCCGCCGCCGATGGCGGCGACCAGCACGGCGACCAGGATGCCCAGCCCGGTCAGGACGCGGCGCAACGTGCGGCGGCGATGCCGCGGGCCGGCGGGGACGGACTGCGACTGCTGCATGAACTGGGCCACGGGGTCGACGGGCCCGGGTGCCGTTGCGACGGCACCCGGGTCGGCCTCGTCGATGCGCTGGTCGGACATGCCACCTCACCGGTTCCTGGACGTCTTCGCTCCCGATGGTGCGCACGTCGGACGATGTGCACCTCACCCTTGGTGACCGTTCACCCGGTCGGGAGCCCAAGCACACCCGTTGGTGCTGGCCTGCCCCTGGCGGGAGCGCCGCGCGACCTCGCTGAGGGTGATCGCTGGCGGCCCGCAGGCCCACCCCTTACCGTTCGGTCGACGGAACGGGCAGCAGGACGGGAGGTGGACTCGACGCATGAAGATCTCCGTGATCGGCTGCGGCTACCTGGGTGCCGTCCACGCCGCGTCGATGGCAGAGCTGGGGCACGACGTCGTCGGCATCGACGTCGACCGGCGGAAGATCGAGATGCTCCAGAAGGCGAAGGCCCCTTTCTACGAGCCCGGGTTCGAGGAGCTGCTCGGACGCACGCTCACCTCGGGCCGGCTGCGGTTCAGCACCGACATGGCCGACGCCCGTGGGGCCGTCGTCCACTTCGTGTGCGTGGGCACCCCGCAGAAGCGCGGCGAGTACGCCGCCGACCTGCGCTACGTCGAGGCCGCTGCCGAGTCGCTGCTCGAGGCGCTCAAGCCCGGCGACCTGGTCGCGGGCAAGTCGACGGTCCCGGTCGGGACGGCGGCGCGGCTGGCCGAGCTGGTCAGCGGCAAGGTGCCCGGCGCGATGCTCGCGTGGAACCCGGAGTTCCTCCGCGAGGGCTTCGCCGTCCAGGACACCCTGCACCCCGACCGGCTGGTCTACGGCCTGCCGGCCGGCGAGGACGGCGACCGCGCCCGTGCCGTGCTCGACGAGGTCTACGCCTCGATCGTGGCCGTCGGGACCCCGCAGGTGGTCACCGACTACGCCACTGCCGAGATGGTGAAGACCGCCGCCAACTCGTTCCTCGCCACGAAGATCTCGTTCATCAACGCGATGGCCGAGCTGTGCGAGGCCACCGGCGCCGACGTGAAGCAGCTGGCCGACGCGATCGGTCACGACGACCGGATCGGCCGCAAGTTCCTCAACGCGGGCCTCGGCTTCGGCGGCGGCTGCCTGCCCAAGGACATCCGCGCGTTCATGGCCCGCGCCGGGGAGCTGGGCGCCGACCAGGCGCTGACCTTCCTGCGTGAGGTCGACAACATCAACATGCGCCGGCGCATCCGGATGGTCGAGCTGGCGAGAGAGGTGCTCGACGGCTCGCTGCTCGGCAAGCGGATCGCCGTGCTGGGCGCGGCGTTCAAGCCCGACAGCGACGACATCCGCGACAGCCCGGCGTTGAACGTCGCGGCGCAGCTGGAGCTGCAGGGGGCGACAGTCCGGGTGACGGACCCGGCTGCGCTGGCGAACAGCCGACGCGAGTGGCCGCACCTCGACTTCGTCGAGACCGCGGAGGAAGCCGCCGACCAGGCGGACGTGGTCCTGCTGCTCACCGAGTGGAAGCAGTACCGCGAGCTCGATCCGGTGGCCTTCGGGGACGTCGTCCGGCAGAAGCGCGTGCTCGACGGCCGGAACGCGCTGGACCGCGACTCGTGGGTGGCCGCAGGCTGGACCTACCGCGCGCTGGGCCGCCGCGCCGGCTGACCGCACGTCCGGAGACCGGCTCGACCGCGGACGGCGTCCGGGACCGACGTCGTCCTCCCGCTGTCCCGGGGGAGCGATGCGTTCGGGCAGCGGATCCGGTCTTGACCGGCATGACCCGCATCGTCGCTGACATCTCGGTCTCCCTCGACGGCTTCGTCACCGGTCCCGACCCCGGGTTGCACAACGGGCTGGGCAACGGCGGGGAGGCCCTGCACACCTGGGCGTTCTCCGACGACCCCGACGATCGCCGGATCGTGAGCCAGGCGACCACCCGGTCGGGCGCCGTCGTGCTCGGTCGCCGGCTGTTCGACATCGTCGACGGCCCGGGTGGGTGGAACGACGAGGTCGGCTACGGCGCCGGCGAGGTCGGCAAGCCCCCGTTCGTCGTCGTCACCAGCTCGCCGCCCGCGTCCGTGCGGCTCACCGACCTCGACTGGACGTTCGTCACCACCGGGCTGCCCGACGCCGTCGCCGCCGCGCGGCAGCGGGCCGAGGCCGCGTCGTCGGACCTGGACGTCGTGCTCATGGGCGGCGGTGCCACCATCGGTTCCGCGATCGCCGCCGGGCTCGTCGACGTGCTGTCGCTACACCTGGCCCCTGTGGTCTTGGGCGCCGGGACGCCGCTGTTCACCGGCGGACCCCCGCGCACGTTGGTGCGCACGAGCGTCCTCCCCACGTCGACGGCGACGCACCTCACCTACGACGTCGCCTGACGATGCAGCCGCCCCCACCAGGCTCGGGAGCCGCCCTCGAGGGGTCGGGGAGGATGGCCGGGTGACCGAGCCGAGCCAGGACGACGCCACCGCCCGCGACCTCGCCACCCGCGCGGGCGAGCTGCTGCTGGAGGTCCGCGGCCGCACCTTCGCCGACGCCGACGAGCGCAAGGCCGCCGGCGACCAGGCCGCGCACGACTTCCTCGTCGCGCAACTGGCCGCACTGCAGCCCGACGACGGCGTGCTGTCGGAGGAGGGCGCCGACGACCCGATCCGGCTGGTCAGCAACCGCGTGTGGATCGTCGACCCGCTCGACGGCACCCGCGAGTTCGCCGAACCCGACCGCGCCGACTGGGCCGTGCACGTGGCGCTGTGGGAGCGCGGCGAGCTCACCGCCGGCGCCGTCGCACTGCCCGCGCACACGCTCACGCTCAGCACCGCCGAGCCCCGCGAGCTGCCCGCCCGCCCCGACGGCCCGCTCCGGCTCGCGGTCAGCCGCAGCCGCCCGCCGGCCCTGGTCGCCGACCTCGCCGCCGCCCTGGACGCAGAACTCGTCCCGATGGGCTCGGCCGGCGTCAAGGCGATGGCCGTCGTCCGCGGGCAGGTCGACGCCTACGTGCACGCCGGCGGGCAGTACGAGTGGGACTCCGCCGCGCCCGTGGCCGTCGCCCGCGCCGCGGGCCTGCACACCAGCCGGCTCGACGGCTCTCCACTCCGCTACAACCGGCCGAACCCGTGGCTGCCCGACCTGCTCGTCTGCCGCCCCGAGCTCGCCGGGCAGCTCCTCGCCGCGCTGGCCTGACCTCACCCCTCCGGGGGAGGGCGGTGGACATGCGCTGCGGTCACTGCCCGGTCAGGACGACCAAGCGGCATGTCCTCCTATCGGGCGAACCTCACGCTGCCGTTCCCCCACGCCGAGCGGGCCGTCGCCACCCTGCGCACCGAGCTGCACCGGCAGGTCGTCGCCGACGGCCCCGCCGAGCGTCCCGACTGGTCGACGCTCCAGCTCAGCGGCCCGATCGAGACGTTCGACAAGGCCGGTGGCATCTGCTTCGAGTACTCCGCGGCCGTCCGCCGGCTCGGCAGCCGGGCGCTCGTCCGCGCCTGACTCAGCCCTCCAGCAGCCGGCGCAGCACCAGCCGCGCCGACTCCTCGATCCCCGACGTCCGGGTGTCGATCACCAGCTCGGCGTCCGTGGGCTCCTCGTACGGGTCGCTGATGCCGGTGAACTCGGCGATCTCCCCGCGCCGCGCCTTCGCGTAGAGCCCCTTGCGGTCGCGCGCCTCGCACTCCGCCAGCGGCGTCGCCACGTGCACCAGCACGAACGACCCCGGCCCGGCCTCGGCCTCCACCAGCCGGCGGGCGTCCGCGCGGGTCGCGGCGTACGGCGCGATCGGCGCGCACACCGCCAGCCCGCCGTGCTTGGCGATCTGCGCGGCCACCCAGCCGATCCGACGCACGTTGGTGTCCCGGTCGGCCTTGGAGAACCCGAGCCCGGCCGACAGGTGGGTGCGCACCTCGTCGCCGTCCAGCAGGGTCACCGTGCGGCCGGCTTCCAGCAGCAGCTCCACCAGCCGCGCGGCGATCGTCGACTTCCCGGCCCCCGACAGCCCGGTGAACACCACCGCCCGCCCGCCGGTGACCGGCCGCGCCGCGGGCACGTGCGCGCCGGCCAGCCGCGCGCCGTAGGCGGCAGCCACCGCCGTCCAGTCGGTGCCGGGGCCCGGCGGCAGCGGCACCGGGACGACGACCCGCTCGGCCCCCGGCCCCCACGCCGCCGCGGCCAGCGAGATGGCCGCCGCGTCCGGGCCCGTGCCGGCCACCGGCAGCAGCACGAGCAGCGGGCCGTCCGGCGTCCCGGCACCCGGCGTGCCGATCCACGCGACCGGGTCGGTCCAGCCGCGGGCGGCGAGGTCGGCGCGCACCGCGTCGGGGGAGCGCCAGCGCGGCACCTCACGGACGGCGAGGCGCCCGTCGTCCGCCGTCGCGACCAGCGCGCCCTCGAGGTCCTCGTACTCCGCGGCCGGCGGCAGGACCGGCGCCGTGGGGGAGAGGCCGAACGACCAGGCGGCCAGCTCCGCGAGCTGCGCGTGGGTGAGCCGGGTCCGGGACTGCTGCGCCATGGCAGCAGTCTGGCAAGCCGGTCCGGTCAGACGCCGGGGCGCACCACACCGCAGCGGCACGCGTACAGCGACGCGCCGCTGAACGGGTCGTCACCGGACCGCCGGAAGCCGTGGAGGTGCGGCAGGAGGCTGCGCAGGGGCGTGCGGAGGACGCCGTCGAGGACCTTGTGCACCCCGACAGTGTGATCACCCGAACAGGTGGATGACCAGCGAATCGGCCACGGTGCACGCAGCGTCACACGATCGGGTGCATCAAGCTGTGCCGCCGGCCTGCCGATGTACCGAGCATGACGTGGTGGGCGTGGCTCCTCGTGGCGTGGGTCGCCGTCTCCGTGCTGCTCGCCGTCCCGCTGGGCGTGACCATGCGCGAGGCCGACCGCCGGGAGCGGGGCCTGCCCTCGTCGCTGCGCCGCCGCATCCCGGTGCCGCCGCTGGCCGTCGTCCTCGGCGGGCTGGCCGTGACGCTGGAGGCGCTGGGCTTCCTGCTGCGCGCCGCCGGCGCCGACCGCACCGGCACCGGCCGGCTGCTGTCGATGGACGCGCCGTTCTCGCTGCCCCGCATGTTCGTCACCGCGCTGTTCGTGCTCGCCGCGCTGGCCGCCTTCACCGGCGCCGCCCGCAACCCCGGACGCCGCACCTGGTGGCTGGCCGTCGGGCTGGTCGCCGCGGTGATCGCCGAGGTCAAGGGCGGCGGCACGGTGCACGTGCGGGCCGTGCACGCCCTCGGCCTCGCCGCCCACCCGGTGCTCACCGCGCTGGTCAGCGGCGTGATCGTGGTCGCGGTGCTCGCCGGGCTGTGGGTGCTCAGCCGCCACGACCGCCGCGACCGGCGGCGCACGCTCATCGCCTTCGCCGTCTACGGGCTGGCCTCCGGTGGGCTGTCGTCGGTGTCGTCCGGCGTCGCGCAGGCCACCGCGAGCCGCTTCCTGACCGCGCTGGCCACGTTCGTCGAGGAGGGCGCCGAGGCGCTCGGGGCGGTCACCGTGCTGGTGGCCGTGCTCGTCGGCGTCGCGCCGCGGCTGGTGCTGCCCGCCTCCTGGGCGCTGCGCCGCACCGCGGACGCCGAGACCGTCGACGCCCCCGGCCGGCTGCCGGTCTGGGCGCCCGACGTCCGCGACCTGCGCGGCTGACCTACCGGGACTCCGCCCGGCTCTCCGGCACGCGGGGCCGCTGGCTGCCCGCGCACAGCGCCGCGAAGTCCGACTGCAGCGCGTCGGCGAGCTTGACGGCGGGGTCGACGACCTCGGCGACCGGGGCAGGTGCGGTGTTCGTCATGCGCCGACGCTAGCGACGCAGCAGCCGCTACGGGGAGTTCCGACACATGACGAGTCCGTGACGACGCGTCACCCGCGCCCCAGCGCGGCCGCCAGCCAGGCGTCGGTCCGCCGGTCCCAGGTCCGCGCGGTGGCCCAGTCGATCCGCTCCTTGGCGTGCGTGACCGGCTCGTCGACCGCGGCCTCCATCGCCGCGGCCATCTCCGCCGGCCCCGACACCACCGCGGTGTGCGGCGGCACGTCGCTGGAGTGCTCCAGGTGCCCCGCGGTCGCGACCACCGGCACGCCGCGCGCGCAGTAGTCGTAGGTCTTCATCGACGACTGCCCCAGCGCCCGGCTCGCGACGTCCGGGATCAGCCCGACCGTCGCGGTGTCCAGCACGTCGGCCAGCCGGTCGCGCGGCAGCAGCCCCGCGTACTCGAACCGGCCGGGGAACTCCGCGCCCAGCGCGAGGAACCGCGCCCGGTCGGCCTGCTCGCACAGCGGGAACACCAGCTGCCCGTGGACGGCGAGCGTCCAGTCCGGCAGCGCGGTGAGCACCGCGCGCACCAGGTCGACGTCGAACCGGCCGGCGATGCTGCCCACGTAGACCGCGTGCCGCTCCCGCCGGGCCGCGGTGCGGGGCGCGGCCAGCAGCGCCTCGTCGGTGCCGTTGGGCACCACCACCGGGGTCCGGCCGGGGAACAACCCGGCCAGCACCCGGTTGACCACGACCACCTCGTCGGCCTCGTCGGCGATCCGGCGCAGCTGGTCGGGCAGCCCGCGGGCGGCCGGCAGCAACCGCGCCCAGTCGTCGGTGCAGTCGAACACCCGGCGTCCCGGCTGCGCGGCGACCGCCCGCCACTCCCACGGCAGCATCCCGACGCTCGCGTCCGGCGCCCAGCCCGACCGGCGCAGGAAGCGGCGCAGCAGCGCGGCGTCGGCCCGCTCGGCCGGCCGGTGCCGCGACCCGGGGACGACGGTCGACCGCTCGGTGACCCGCACGCCCGGCTCGGGGGAGAGGAAGTGCCCGCGGCCCAGGTGCCGGGTCCAGCCGGCGCGGTCCGACCGCAGCCGCCGCCAGTCGGCCGGGGCCTGCACGAAGTCGACGTCCGCCCCGCGGCGGACCAGCTCGCGGGCGATCATCTGCTCACGGCGGATCGCCGGGTGCCAGGGGTCCTTGGCGAGGAAGCCGACGCGCAGGCCGGGCGTGGGCGTCAGCGGGGGCCTCCTTCGGGTGTCACCGCTGCACCCTAAGAGGGTCGTGCGCAACACGCCCGGCACACTGGCCGGGTGCGTCTGCGGGCCCTGGGGCTGCCGGACGGCGTCGTCCACCGGTTGCCCCACCGGGCCAAGCGCGCCGTCCTCCACCGTCGTGCCCACGGCCGCTGGCCGGCCGCGGAGCCCCGGACCTTCACCGACAAGGTCAACTGGCGGGTGGTGCACGACCGCCGGCCGTTGATCGGGCAGCTCGGCGACAAGCTCGCGATGAAGGCCTACGCCGCCGAGGTGCTGCCCGCGCTGAGCATCCCGCGGGTGCTGTGGACCGGCACCGACGTCGCGGCGCTGGCCGCCGCGGAGCTGCCCGACCGCTGGGTGCTCAAGCCCAACCACGGCACGATGCGGGTGCACGTCGGCGCCGGCCGCCCCGACGTGGCCGCGCTGCGCCGGACCACCGCCGGCTGGCTGGACGAGCCGCTGCACCGCACCCGCGGCGAGTGGGTGTACAGCCAGGCCAGGCGGCTGCTCCTCGCCGAGGAGTTCCTCGGCTCCGGCGCCCCGCCGGCCGACCACAAGTTCCTCGTGTTCGGCGGCACCGTGCGCCTGGTGCAGGTCGACACCGGCCGGTTCGGCGACCACCGGCGCCGGCTCTACACCCCGGACTGGGCGCCGGTCGACGTCGCCGAGGACGTCGCGCCCGGCCCGGTCACCCCGCCCCCGGCGGCCCTGGACGAGATGACCAAGGTCGCCGAGGCGCTGGGCGCGGCCCTCGACTTCGTGCGGGTCGACCTGTACGAGGTCGACGGCGAGGTGTGGTTCGGCGAGCTCACCCCGTACCCCGGTGGTGGGCTGGACCGCTTCGACCCCGTGCTGGACGAGGAGCTCGGCCGGTGGTGGCAGCTGCCGCCGCGGGCGGCGGTGCGCCGCCGCTGAGCCGGGTCAGCCCTGCGCGTAGAGCTTGACCCAGTCGACGTGCAGCGCGGTGACCGACGGGTTGCCGACGCCGCAGCCGAACCGGCCGCCGCCCTCCTGGCAGCCACCGGGCTGCACCTGGATGGCCAGCTCCATCGGCGTGCGGGGCACGTTCGCGTTGTCGGTCTGCCCCCACGCCTGGCCGTCGAGGGTGTAGACGACCCGGCCCGGGGTCCACTCGACGCCGACGGTGTGCCACTGGGTGAAGTCGGCCTTGGTCTGCGTGCCGATCGTGGTGTTGTTCGAGCCGTAGTGCAGCGAGGCGGTGGTGCCGCTGCGGTTGCCGCCGGCGTCCTCCGCGAAGTCGATCTCCGGGGGCCAGGTGTCGTCGGCCGGCCACAGCAGCGCGGCGTACTTCATCTCGTCACCGGCGTCGACGCGCATGCGCATCTCGACCTTGCCGTAGGTCAGCGCGGTCCGGTTCGCCAGCCCGCCGGCGACCCACTCGCCGCCCTGGTTGGTCTGCGACAGCACCAGCTCGCCGTTGCTCAGCTGCACGTGCGAGGGGTCCCAGCGGCCGTAGGGCGAGCCGCCCGGCTGGCCCGAGTACTTGCGCCAGGTGCTGTCCAGGCTCGAGCCGGTGAAGTCGTCGGTGAACACCTGGCGCCAGCCGGCCGGCGCGCCCTGCGGCGCGGCGGTGGTGCCGCCGGAGGAGGTCGCGGCCGGCGCGGCGGGCTTCGCCGCCGGGGCGGGGGCCGGGGCGGGCGCCGGGGCCTGCGGCTTCGGGGCCGCGGCGGCGCTGCTCTTCACCGACGGCGCCGGGGCCGGGGCCTGCGGCTTGGGGGCCGGCGCCGTGGCCGACGACGACGGGGCAGCCGAGCTGGGCGCGGGCGCCGGGGCGGGGGCGACGCTCGAGGACGGCGCGCTCGACGACCAGGTGCCCGAGGAGGCGGTCGTGCCGGGGGCGGCGCGGTGGAAGCGGGAGGCGCTGCCGCCGTCCCGGTGGGAGTACCAGCGCGAGCCGGCGGCGTCCTGCACCACGGTGTCGTCGGCGCGGTCGGCCGGCGTGCCGACGGCGATGACCCCGAGGGCCGCGGCGGCGACCGACACGGAGGCCACCGCCAGCACGCGGGCGGCGCGCCCACTGGCGGCCACGGTGTGGCGTCGGTTGGTCACTCGGCGTCCGGGCATGGCGGTCAGTAAACATGTCGACAAAGAGACCGTCGAAGATCTGGAGCCCAGACGACGCGCAGGCCACTAATTTCACAGCTGTCACACCCGTCCCACGTTCGGGGCGGGTGGTGCCTCGAGGACGAGGGAACGGCAGGTGACCGTGCGGGGTGCCCGTCCGTGTCGGAGATGGCAGCGGATCCATGGCTGAGGCAGGCTGTAGTTGTGTCGTCGCTCTACGTGCTGGGCGACGCCCGTGGCCGCCCGCGCTCCGCGCCTGCGCCCACGAGGGACTCCGCAGACCGGAAGTGGTGCAACGTGCTGGCGCAGGGCAGGACGACGGGGGAGCAGCCGGCCGACCGGCTGGCGATGGACGGCCGCAGCCCGGCCCCGGCGGGCGCCCGGTGAGCGCCGGCGTCACGGTCTGCGCCTGCGGTCACGAGCGGGTCGCGCACCAGCACTACCGCCGCGGCACCGACTGCGCGCTGTGCTCCTGCGCCCGCTACCGGCGGCGGTTCCGCCTGTTCGGCCGCGGCTGACCGCCGCGCCGTCGTCCGGCGCGGGTCAGCCCGGCTGGGACGACGGCCGGCCGGCCGTCAGTGCGGCGTCCAGCGCCGCGGCCAGCGCCGGGGCGTGCTCGCCGCTGAGCAGCACGTGGTGCGAGCCCGGGACCTCGACCACCCCTAGGTCGGGTGCCTGCCGCCGCCACGCGTAGAGCAGGTTCGCCACCACCGGCACCCGGAACCGGGCGCGGAAGTAGGTGACCGGCCCCGGGTAGGGCCCCCACTCGTAGGCGTTGAACACCCGGTAGGCCGCGGCGAACGTGCGGGCCTCCTCGTCCGGCGGCGCGCCCCGACCCAGCCGCCGGCGCAGCACGCCGAGCACCGAGTCCTCGACCATGCCCGGCACCAGCAGCGCCACCCACCAGGCGACCGTGCGCAGCAGCTTCGACAGCGGTGACAGCCGGGCGAACGGGGGCTCGGTGTCCAGCAGCCCCAGGAACGTCACCGACCGGCCCGCCGCGGTGAGCTGCCGGGCCATCTCGTAGGCCACCAGCCCGCCGAACGAGTACCCGGCCAGCCGGACCTCGCCCTCGGGCTGCGCCGCCTGGACGTCGGCCACCAGCGCGGTCGCGATGCCGGTGATCGTGACGCCGTCGCGGGTGGCGATCTCCGGGTCCGAGGTCAGCCCGAGCACCGGCGCCGGGCTCTGCATCGCGTCGACCACCGCGCGGTAGATGTCGACGTCGCCGAGGTAGCCGTGCACCAGGAACAGCGGCGCCACCCCCGGCTCGCCGGCCCGCAGCAGCTCGACCGGTGCCCCCGGCGCGCGGTCCGCGGCCAGCGCGCGGGCCACGCCGTCGACCGTCGGCTCGGCGAGGAAGTCCTCCAGCAGCAGCGGCCGGTGCACCGCCAGCCGCAGCCGGCGCAGCAGCGTCATCGTCTGCCGGGAGGTGCCACCGGCGTCGAAGAAGTCGGCGTGCGCCGGCACCGGCCCGCCCAGCACCTCGGCGAACACCCGCGCCACGGTGGCGTGCACGTCGTCGCCCTCCGGGGCCGCTCCGGCCGGCGCCGCCGCGGCCCGCGCCGCCGCGGCGGCGATGCCGTCGAGCGCGCCGGGATTCTTCAGCGCCGCCCGGTTGCGCACCGGCACGCCGTCCAGCACCGCCCGCGCGGCGCTCTCGGACTTCTTGCCGTTGTGCGTCAGCGGGATCTCGTCGACCGCCAGCACCAGCGACGGCACGTGCGCCGGTGAGCCCTCGCGGCGCAGCGTCCCGCGGATCGCCCAGGTGAGCTCGTCGGTCAGCTCGACCCCCGGCTGCAGGGTGACCAGCAGCGCCAGCCGGGTGCCGCCGGCCGTGGCCGGGTCGCGGGTCTCGACGGCGATCGCGTCGGCGATGCCGGGGAGCGTGCGGACGATCGTGTAGATCTCCGACGGGCCGATCCGGACGCCGTTGATGTTCAGCACACCGTCGGAGCGGCCGTACACCCGCGACGAGCCGTCAGGGGCGAACTCGATGCGGTCGCCGTGCGTCCAGGCGCCGGGGTTCGCCTCGAAGTAGGCGGCCCGGAAGCGGGCGCCGTCCGGGTCCTGCAGGAACCGCACCGGCCGGGAGGGGAACGGGTTGCGGCAGACCAGCTCGCCCACCTCGCCGACCACCGGGGTGCCGGCGTCGTCGAGCGCGACGACGTCCAGGCCGAGGCTCTTCGCCTGGCACCAGCCGGCGCGCACCGGCAGCTCGGGGTGGCCGAGCACGAAGCAGCCGACGATGTCCGTGCCGCCGGAGATCGACCGCACCGGCACGTCACCGACGTGCTCGGCGACCCACTCGAACTGCCACGGGTGCAGCACCGCGCCGGTCGACAGCACCGTGCGCAGCCGGCCGAGGTCGACGGCCCCGCGCGGCGACCAGCCCTCGTCCTGGCACAGCTGCAGGTAGGCGGGGCTGGTGCCGAGCACCGTGACGCCGTACCGGGCGGCGAGGGTCCACAGCGTCTCCGGCCCGGTGACCGGCCCGTCGTAGAGGACGACGTGCGCGCCCACCGACAGCGCCGACAGCTGCCAGTTCCACATCATCCAGGCGGTGGTGGTGTGGAAGTACAAGGTGTCGGCCGGGGTGAGGTCGACGTGCAGCCGGTGCTCCTTGACGTGCTCGAGCAGCGAGCCGCCGGCGCCGTGCACCATCGCCTTGGGCGGGCCGGTGGTGCCGGAGGAGAACAGCACCCACAGTGGCGCGTCGAACTGCTGGCGCGGCCACTCCGGCCCCGGGTCGTCGGCCGGGACGGCGTCGACCAGGTCGGCCAGCCGGGCCACCTGCACGCCGTCCAGCGCCGGCAGCGGCAGGTCGTCGAGCAGCAGCACCCGCACCACGGTGGGCAGGCCCGCGAGCAGGTCGGCGAGCACCGTGCCGCCGACCAGCGCCGTGCGGTCGACCAGCGCGGTGGTGGCGTCGACCTGGCCGAACCGGCCGAGCAGCGTGTTCACGCCCATGTCCGGAGTGGCGGTCGACAGCGCCGCGCCCAGCCCGGCGACCGCCAGCGCCGCCACGGTCACCCGGGCGTTGTTGGCCGACACCGCGAGCACCGTGTCGCCGGCCCGGACGCCGGCGTCGGCCAGCGCCCGCGACGCCCGGCGGGCGGCGGCGCGCAGCTCGGCGCGGGTGAACTGCTCGGCCGAGCCGTCGCCGTGCACCGAGGTGAGCGCAGGTGCGACGTCGTCGACGCCGGGCAGCGGCCGCAGCAGGTTCTCCGCGTAGTTGAGCCGGACGTCGGGGAAGAAGCGGGCGCCGGCCACGTCGTCGCTGGTGCTGACGGTCTCCGCCGACCCCTCCCACGCGAGGTCCGCCCAGTCCAGGAAGGTGCGCCAGAAGTCCCGGTACCCGGCCACCGACCAGTCGTGCAGGTCGGCAGCGGAGGGCAGCGGCCGGCCGGCGACCGCCTCCGCGCGGGCCCGGAAGGCGGCCAGCTGCGGGCCCGGCGCACCGGGGAGCAGCGGGTCGCGGGGGGCGTCCAGGGTGGTCATCGGCTACCTCCGGGCGTCATTGCCGTGGGCACGAGCAGGTCGGGGTGGGGGCGCACGGCGGTCGCGAGGCTGGCCACCGAGCCCGCCGGCACCGCCACCGGCACCAGGTGCAGCTCCCCGACCCGGCCGCGGGCGCCGATCGGCGTCACCACGTCGGTGGGCAGCCGTTCGATGCCGGTTCCGCGGGCCTTGAGCACCGCTTCCTTCTGCGTCCAGGCGCGGGTGGTGGCCAGCAGCCGGTCGGGCTCGGGGAGCGCGGCCAGCAGGCGGAGCTCCGCCGCGGCCAGCCAGCCCTCGGCGGCGGCGTCGCGGGCCTCGTCGTCCCGGTGATGCTGCACGTCGACGCCGACCGCGGGCCCGCCGGTGACGGCCAGCAGCGCGACGTCGCCGCTGGCCGAGCAGGAGAAGGACAGCCCGCCGCCGGCGAGCAGCGGCCGGCCGCGCTCGGCGTGCAGCGGGACGTCGGCCGGCGGCAGGCCCAGCAGGCCGCCCAGCAACCGCCGCAGCGCGGCCCGCACGATCACCCGGCGCCGCCGGACCGCGGAGGTGCCCCGCTCGGCGCGGGCCCGCTCGGCCTCGTCGAGGCAGCCGGCCGCAGCGGCGACGTCCCAGCGCGGGTCGGCGAGGTCCAGCGACCGGACGACGAGCGACCCGGCGTTCAACGCGCTGCCCGGCCGGTCCAGCTCGCCCATCGACACCCCGCTCCCCACCTGTGATCACGTCCGTTCGCCAAGCTAGGACCCCCGCCTGCTCCTGCCAACCAGGGTCGCCCTCCCGGGGACCGGAAACGAGTGTTGCGCACAATCGATGTGCACGATCGGGTGACCGCCCCCTCGCGGCGGCCCGCCCCGGGCGTCTAGCGTGCAGGACGGTGCGCACGACAAGTGCGCAGGTCCACGCGGAGGAAACGGGGATTCGTGACCAGCACTGCGTCCGGGGGAACGCCGGTCCTCGACCCGTCCGTGGGCACGATCGGACCAGCACTCGCCGCCGTCGTCACCGCCCGCGGTGACGCTGTCGCGGTGCGTGCACCCGGCGCGAGCCTGACGTTCGCCGAGCTGGGCGAGCGGACCGCCGCGGCCGCCCGCCGGATGGCCGCGCTGGTGCCCGCCGGCTCCGCGCCCGGCGCGCCGATCGCCGTGCTCGGCACCCCCTCGCCCGACCTCGTGGTCGCCGCCTTCGGTGCGCTGCTCACCGGCCGGCCGCTGGTGCTGCTCGACGCGCAGCTGCCCGCCGGCCGGCTGCAGCAGGTCCAGGACGTCGCCGGCGCCGCGCTCTGCGTGGTCGAGACCGGCATCGCCGACCGCGCCGCCGAGGTCACCTCCTCGTGGGTGCGCACCGACCTGGCCGCGGTCGCCGCCGCCGGCCCCACCGCGGAGCCGGAGTTCGAGCCGCTCCCGGTCACCCCCGGCAGCCCGGGCACCATCGTGTTCACCTCCGGCTCGACCGGCCGGCCCAAGGGCGTCGTGCACAGCCACGGGCTGCTGGTCACCGAGGCCGCGATCACCGCCCGGTACACCGGCCTCACCCCCGACGACCGCTTCGCGCTGGTGCTCCCGCCGTCGTTCAGCCTCGGCGAGCACGCGTTCTTCGGCTCGCTGCTCAACGGCCTCTCGCTGCACCTCTACGACCCCCGCGACCGCGGGCTGCGCGGCCTGGCCGACTGGCTGCGCAGCGAGCGGATCACGGTGATGACGCTGACGCCGTCGCTGCTGCGCGCCCTGGCCGGCAGCGTCCCCGCCGGCCGGCCGCTGCCCGACCTGCGGCTGGTGCTGGCCGCCGGCGAGGCGCTGCAGGGCCGCGACGTGCAGGCCGCCCGCGAGCGGCTCGGCGCCGTCACGCTCACCAACCACCTCGGGTCCTCGGAGACCGGCCAGCTCACCTTCCGGTCGGTCGCCCCCGACGAGGAGCCGCCCACCGCCGCCGTGCCGGCCGGGCAGGTCGTCGAGGAGAAGGAGATCCGGGTGCTGGGCGAGGACGGCGCCCCGCTGCCCGACGGCGAGGTCGGCCGGCTGGTCGTCGTCGCCGAGCACCTGGGCAGCTACCTCGAGCCGCTGGCCGACGACCCGTTCGGCCGCGCCGACGACGGCCGCGCCACCTTCCGGATGGGCGACCGCGGGCGCTACGACGAGCACCGCGTGCTGCACCAGCTCGGCCGCTCGGACGACGCGGTGAAGGTCAACGGCTACCTGGTCGAGCCGGCCGAGGTCGAGGCCGCGCTGCGCGCCCAGGAGGGCGTGGCCGACGCCGCGGTGGTCGCCGTCGCCAAGGAGACCGGCCCCGGCGCGATGCTGGTCGGCTACGTGGTGCCCGGCAGCGAGGAGCGCACCCCCTCCCCGGCGCAGCTGCGCCGCGGGCTGGCCGCGGCGCTGCCCAGCTGGATGCTGCCCGCCGAGCTGGTGCTGCTGCCCGAGCTGCCGCGCAACGAGCGCGGCAAGGTCGACCGCGGCGCGCTGCCCGCGCCCACCCGCCCCGCCGTCACCCCGCCGCAGGGCCGCTGGGAGGAGCTCGTCGCCGGGCTGTTCGGCCTGGTCCTGCACCGCGACGACGTCGGCCGCGAGGAGTCGTTCACCGCGCTGGGCGGTGACTCCCTCGGCGTCGAGGAGCTGCTCACCCGGTTCGGCGAGGAGCACCGGGTGGTGCTCACCTCCGCCGACGTCGCGGAGAACCCGACGGTCGCCCAGCTCGCCGCGCTCGTGGCGAGCCTGGCCGAGGGCGGCGGCGCCCGGCCGGCGACCCGGCCCGGCCACGGCAGCGTCGTCACGCTGCGCGCCTCCGGCAGCCGGCCGCCGGTGCTGTGCTTCGCCGGCGCGGGCGCGGGTGGCCAGGTCTTCCTGCCGCTCGCCGAGGCGCTCGGTCCCGACCAGCCGGTGTACGCCCTCCAGCCGCACGGGCTGGAGGAGTGGACGATGCCCGACCTGAGCATCGGCATGGCGGCCCGCCGGCACCTGCGCCGGGTGCGCGAGCTGCAGCCGGCCGGCCCGTACCGGCTGGTGGGCCACTCGATGGGCGCCCTGGTGGCGCTGCAGGTGGCCCGGCACCTGGCCGCCGGCGGCGCGGACATCGCCTCGGTCACCCTGGTCGACCCGGTGCTGCCGCAGCGCGTGGTCGACCGCGCCTGGGTCCCGGACGCCGCCCACGGCGACCGTGCCCCCGTCGCGCCGCTGCCCGGCGACGACCGGTACGGCGAGCCGCCGAACCGGTGCGAGCTGTGGCGGCGCCGGGCGCTGGCGCTGTTCGCCGGTGCGCTGCGGCCCGGGCCCACCCGGGTCGAGGGGCTGCTGGAGCTGGGCGTGCGCACCGCGCTGCTGCACCACCCGCGGGCGTGGGCGGGGCGGGTGACCGTCTACGTCAGCCACCTCAACGAGGCCAGCCTGGTGGTCTGGCGTCAGCTGCTCACCGGCGACCCCACGCTGGTGACCCTGCACGGCGAGCACAACTCGCTGCTGCGCCAGCCGCACGTCCGCCAGATCGCCCGGGCCCTCGAGGAGACCCCGCTGCGGCGTCGCTGACCGCGCCGCCCGCAGGTCTGCACAGGTTCACGGTCCTTCCCCAGCTGGGGCACAGGTTCCGGGCCGAAGGTCAGCTCATGACCACGACCTGCCCGCCCCTCCCGGACGCCGGCCTCGCTGCCCTGCCGCCCCTCGACCGGGCGCCGGTCACCACCGTGTCGGTGGTCATCGCCTGCTGGACCGAGGCCCGCTGGCCGCAGCTGGTCGCGGCGGTGCGCTCCGCGTTCGACCAGGAGCACCCGCCGCTGGAGGTCGTCGTCGCCGTCGACCACGCGCCGGCGCTGCTGGCCCGGGTGCGGCGCGAGCTGCCCGAGGTGCGCGCGGTCGGCAACACCGGCGCCCGCGGCGCCTCGGGCACCCGCAACGCCGGCGCTGCCGTGGCGCAGGGCGAGGTGCTGGCCTTCCTGGACGACGACACCCGGGCCGCCCGCGGCTGGCTCGCCGCCCTGGTCGCGGCGCTGGACGAGACCCCCCGCGCGGTCGGCGTGGGCGGCCGGGTCGCCGCCGCCTGGCCCGGCGGCACGGCGCCCCGCTGGTTCCCCGGCACGTTCCTGTGGGCGGTCGGGGTGACCTACGACGGCATGCCCGCCACGCGCGCCGTCGTCCGCAACGTGTGGAGCGAGAACATGGCCGTGCGCCGGGCGGACTTCGCCCGCGCCGGCGGCTTCCGCGACGGCTTCGGCAAGGTCGGCGCCGAGTCCCGCCCCGAGGACACCGAGCTGTGCATCCGGCTCGCCGGGACGACCGGTCGGCAGTGGCTGCACGAGCCCGGCGCCACCATCGAGCACGACGTGCCCGCCGACCGCGCCACCTGGTGGTTCCTCGTCCGCCGCTGCTTCGCCGAGGGCCGCGGCAAGGCCGAGCTGGCGGCGCTGCCCGGTGGGGCCTCGCTCGCGGAGGAGCGCGGCCACGCCCTCGGCACGATCCCGCGCGGCATGCTGCGCGACCTGGCCCGGCTGGCCGCCGGCGACGTCTGGGGCCCCGCCCGGGCCGCCAGCGCCGCCGCCGGGCTCGCCGCCGCCGCACTCGGGTACGCCACCGCCCGGGTCAGCCGCTCCTGACCGGCCGGAGGCACTCCACCGGGTGACCCCTGCGCCGCTGGTCAGGAGCCCGAACCGGCCGGAACGGTTAGGCTGGGTCATCATGTCGCCGCAGAAGCCCGCCGCCCGGCGTCCTGCCGTCCGGACACGGGTCGCCCGCCGGCTGGTCCCGCTCGTCGGGCTCCTGCTCGTGCTGGCCGCCTGCACCGGTGGCGGGGGCGGCGGCAGCAGCGACGACCTGCCCCGGGCCGGCGACGACGGTGCCGCGCCCACGCCCACCACCATGGGCCAGCGGCAGGGCTGGACGCCCCGCGGTGGCGACGAGTTCGACGCCGGCCGGCTGGACCCCACCAAGTGGCGCCTCTACGGCGGGCCCGGGGCGAACGACGTCGGCTGGCGGGACCCCAGCGCGGTCTCGGTCGCCGACGGCATGCTCACCATCACCGCCCAGGGCGACGTCTCCGGAGGCCTGGCCTGGAAGGCGCAGCCGGCCACCACCTACGGCAAGTGGGAGTTCCGCGCCCGCGTCGAGGCCGGCACCGGGTACGCCCCGGCGATCCTGCTGTGGCCGGACTCCGACGTGTGGCCGGAGGACGGCGAGGTCGACGTCATGGAGATCCCGGCCGGCGACCGGCAGGTCAACCACACCACGGTGCACTTCGGCGCGGACGACATGCGCGAGGAGTCGATGAGCGCCGGCGACTTCACCCAGTGGCACACCTACGCCGTCGACTGGCAGCGCGACCGGATCAGCGTCTACCTCGACGGCGAGCCGGTCTTCGAGACCACCAACCCGGCGGCCGTCCCGCACGGCCCGATGCACCTGGCCATCCAGCTGGACGTCGGCCCGCAGGGCACCTGGATCCCCGCCCCCGACGAGACCA
Organism: Modestobacter sp. NPDC049651; assembly: GCF_040659695.1. Taxonomy (NCBI): domain Bacteria; kingdom Bacillati; phylum Actinomycetota; class Actinomycetes; order Geodermatophilales; family Geodermatophilaceae; genus Modestobacter; species Modestobacter sp. NPDC049651. The sequence continues at coordinate 65,954 of NZ_JBFAOG010000011.1, read as the reverse complement.
CGCCGGCCTCGGTGCGCCTGGACGTGGACTGGGTGCGGATGTACCGGTGAGCACCGCGTCCGCCCCGCCGGCCGAGCAGGACGCCCCGGCACCCCGCCCGCGCCGGCACCCGGTCCGGCTGCTCGCCACCTGGCTGGGGGTGCTCTTCGGCCTGGCTGCGCTGGCCGGCATCGGCGCCCACCTCCACCTGGCCGGCAGCAACTGGGGGGTCGCGCTCGGCGCGTTCTCGCCGTACCTCATGGCGCTGGCCCCGCTCGGCGCGGTGCTGCTGCTCGCCGCCCGGCGGTGGGTCCTCGGGGTGGCCGCGGGAGTGCTGACAGCGGTCGTGGCCACCGTGCTCGCCCCCACCTACGCCGGCGACCCGGCCGAGGCGCGCGGACCGGTGCTCACCGTGCTCACCGCCAACGTGCGGCTGGGCCAGGCCGACCCCGCCGACCTGGTCGCCGAGGCGCGCCGCGCCGGCGCCGACGTGGTGCTGCTGCAGGAGCTGACCCCCGGCCTGCGCGACGGGCTCGCCGCCCGCGGGCTGGACGAGCTGCTGCCGCACAGCCTGGTCGAGCCCGGCCCGGGCGCCGACGGCATCGGGCTGTGGAGCCGCTTCCCGCTCACCGACCAGCAGCGCGACCACCTGACCTTCCCGTACGTCTCCGCCCGGCTCGACCTCGGCGCCGGCCGGCCCGCGCCGACCGTGCTGGCCTTCCACGCCGCCGGGCCCTGGCCGCAGCCGGCCGACGAGTGGGTGCGGGACATGGCGAAGCTGCCCGACGTGCTCGACCGGGTCGCCGCCGCGGGCGGGGGAGCGCCGGTGCTGGTCGGCGGTGACTTCAACGCCACCTGGGGCAACGCCCAGTTCCGGGCGCTGCTGCAGGACGGGTACCGCGACTCCGCCGAGCAGCTGGGCGCGCAGTGGACGGCGACCTACCCCGCCGACCGGGCGGTGCCGCCGCTGATCGGCATCGACCACCTGCTGGTCCGCGGCGCCGGTCCGCAGTCGCTGCACACGGTGCAGGTAAGCGGCTCCGACCACCGTGGCCTCGTCGTCCGGGTGGCGCTGCCCGGCTGAGCCGGGCGCCCGGCTCAGCCGGGCACGACCTCCGGACGCCGGTGGCCCGGGTCGTCGACCCGCACGACCGCGGCCGGGTTGCCCACGCACACGCCCCAGGCGGGGACGTCGCGCAGCACCAGCGCCAGCGCGGCGACCCGGGCGTGGTCGCCCACGTGCAGGCCGCCCACGACCACGCAGCCGGCGCCGAACTCGACGCCGTCCCCGGCGCTGGCGACGCCCTTCTCGGTGCCGTCGCGGCGGACGACGTTGCCGATGGTCACGTTCTGCCGGAGCACGCAGTCCGCACCCAGCCGGACGCCGGGGTTGAGCACGATGCCGTGCGGGTGGAACAGCCGCAGCCGGGGGCCCACCTCGAGCCCCGGCGGCAGCTCGATGCTCCAGAACAGCGAGGTGAACAGCGAGTAGAAGGCGGCGTACGCCCGGCCGGGCAGCCCCCAGTGCCGGGCCGCCCACTGCGCCGACCGGAACCACAGCAGCACCAGGCGGGAGTCCAGGTACCCGGCGTTGACCGCCCAGTCCTGGGTCACCCAGCGCCGGAGGCCGCCGTCCCGGCCGGCGCCGGTCACTGCCCGGTCCCGACGTACTGGAAGACCACCGCGTCGGCGGTGCGGTGCACCGTGGTCCAGCCCGGCGCGTCGGCGAGGGTGCGCTCGAGCGCCTGCAGCGAGCCGTCGGGCAGCAGGCCGTAGTACTTGGTGTACTCGATCTGCCCGGTGCTGATCAGCAGGTACGGGCGCTCGCCCTGGGTGGCCATGAAGGCGTCGACCTCGGCCAGCGCGCTCTCGTCGAGCATCCGGCCGCTGAGGAAGGCGTTGCCGATCAGGTCGGGGTCACCGCCGGACGAGCGGACGCCGAAGTCGTTGTAGTCGCCCGAGAGCCGGCCCGGCCCGTTCTGCGCGCCGACGACGATCATCCGGCCCTTCTCGCCGTTCTCGTACAGCCACTGGGTGGCCTGCACCTCGTTGCGCGGGAACGTCGTCCACGCCAGCGTGCCGTGCAGGCCCTGGATGCTGGCCAGCGAGGCGCCCACCAGGAACAGCGCGAGCAGCGGGAGCACGACCTTCCGCCAGCGCAGCCGCAGCGCGGCCTGGGCGATGAGGAACGCGGTGAACGGCAGCGAGAACAGGTACACGCGGTAGATGGCCTCACCGCCGTAGCTCTGCCCGGCGAGGATGAGGAACGGCGCGAACGCCAGCGCGGCCGGCAGCAGCACCCGGCCCGGCCGTCGCCACGACGACACCGCCGCGGCCGCACCGAGCAGCCACACGCCCAGCGCCAGCAGCGAGGAGACCTGGCTGGTGAACACCTGGCCCGGGGTGCCGGAGGTGGCGGTGACCACGCCGCCGGCGTTCTCCCAGAACTTGAGGCTGTCGAGCAGGCCGTACGCGCTGTTGATGAACTCCAGCCGCGGCGCCAGGTAGGCCGCCGCGATGACCAGCACGCCGACGACCGCCCAGCGGGGCTGCACCAGCCCGAGCACGGTGATCAGCACCAGCCCGGCCACCACGATGTAGGGGGAGAGCTGGTGGGACACGGTGAGCGCGAACGTCACGACGTACAGCGCCACGAGCGCCCGGCCGCGCGCCCGCCGCGTCGTCGCCGGGACCTCCTCCGCGCCGCGCACCGACCACGCCTTCACCGCGCGCAGCCAGCGCGGCCCGCGCCGCCAGGCGGTGGGGGTGCGGCGCAGCCAGGCGACGACGACCAGGTAGATGCCGAGGCTCAGCTGGAATGCGAACGCCTGCGGGGAGAGGTAGGAGGTGCCCACCCACAGGCCCGCGTGGAAGAGGAACACGGTGAGGAAGGCGACCCGCCGGTCACCGGACAGGTGCCGGGCGATGGCGTACATCGGCACGCACGCGATCAGGCTGAAGAACAGCGGTGCCCAGGTGGCCAGGGTCAGCGTGCTGACGCCGGTGAGGTCGGCGACCGCCGCCACCGCGGTGAACAGCGCCGGCCACTGCTGGTAGATGTCGCGCGGGTCGGTGACCCCGTGGCCCTGCAGGAAGTACTCGACGACCCCGATGTGCTTGAAGGTCCAGGCGTACTCGGGCATCGGGTACAGCACCGGCACGGTGCCGTCGAGCACCAGCACCAGCCCGACCACGCCGGCGGCGAGCACCAGGAAGCGCCGCCGGTCGGCGAGCTCGGCGACGAAGCCGACGCAGATCAGCGCCAGCCCGGCGTAGAACAGCGGGCCGACCATGCCCAGCAGGCCGTAGTCGGAGCGGGTCGCGGTGTCGACCTCGGGCAGGCTGACCGCCCAGGCGGCGATGCCGGCGAGCACCAGCAGCGGCGCGATCGCCCGGCGGAAGAGCCCGGGCCGGGACGCCGGCGACGTCGCGGCGTCGGGGGTGCCGGGCGGGGTGCCGTCGGCCGGGCCGGTCAGCGCCTCCGGGGGCAGGGTGCGGGTCATCGGGCCGCCCGCCGGGTGCGGGCCCAGGCCACGGCGACCGAGACGACGGTCGCGGCGGCGAGCCCGAGCAGCAGGACGGTCGGCGACCAGTCGTTCAGCCAGGCCATGACCGCGGTGCCGATGGCCCACACGGCCAGCGACAGCACGTTGGTCAGCGCCCACGTCGTCGACGGCCGGGTGACGGGCACGTGCACCAGCACAGCGGCACCCGGGCCGGCGCAGACGAACGCCAGCACGGTCACCAGCCGCAGCCAGGACGGGGCGTCGGCGAGCACGGCGGCGCTGGAGAGCACCGCCGTCGCCAGCCCCGTCGCGGCGACCAGCCGGCGGGTGGACCGGTCGCTGACGACCGGCGGGGCGGGGTCCTCGCGGACCGCGGTGGTGGTGCTCATGCTGTTGCCTTCCGTGCTCGCTGCTCGCTGCCGGTGACCTCGCGGATCCGGCGGGCCGGGATGCCGGCGTACACGCCGCCCGGCGCGCAGTCGCCGGCGACCACTGCGCCGGCGGCCACGATGACGTCGTCGCCGATCGTCACGCCGGGCAGGACCATGGCGCGGGCGCCGATCCAGACCCGGTCGCCGATCCGCACCGGCAGGCCGGTGGCCTCCTGCTGCCAGCCGTCGGGGGCCCGGTGGTCGGAGGTGATGAACAGGGCCTGCATGCCGATGGCGCAGTCGACGCCGAACTCGACCGGCGCCACCGCCTCGATGTAGCAGCCCAGGTTGAAGTAGGTGCGCGCGCCGATCCGCACGTTGCGCGGGTCCCCCTCGACCCGCAGCATCGGGCTGATCGCGTAGGTGTCGACCTGCATCCCGCCGGCCTGGTAGAGCGAGCGGCGCAGCACCTTGGGGACGGCGAAGGACGCCGCCACGCGGTTGAACCACAGGTTCCGGGCGAAGATGCGCCCGTCGAGCCGCAGCGACTCCAGCAGGAGGCGCAGCGACGCCGACGGCGACCGCTCGCCCGGCTCGGGGGCCGGGTGGATCACGAAGAGCTCCCAGGGGACGGAGCCGGGACCGGCTCGACGGGCGGGACGGTGCCGGGGTCGAGCGGCGGCTCGAGCACGGCGGTGGCCGTCGCGGCGGCGTCGTCGGCGCGCGTGACGAGCTCCCGGTGGAACCGGATGCCGGTGGGCAGGACGGCGAGGGCGGTGACCGCCTCGCACGCCAGGTAGAGCACCGCGAGGCCCTCGATGCCGAAGTCCGGCAGGCCGACGGCGGTGACGGCGAGGAACACCACGGTCTTGACCGCGAGCGAGGTGACCAGCGGGGTCAGCTTCTTGCGGGCGACCGAGAGCGCGGTGAACAGCACGAAGCCGGCGCTGAAGGGGAACGTCAGCGCGATGAGCCGGAGCACGGTGGCGCCCTCGTCGGCGTAGCCGGTGCCCAGCAGCTGCAGGATCAGCGGGGCGCCGAGCGCCACGACCACGCAGGCCAGGGCGCTGACCAGCGCGGTCAGCCGGATCGACCGGCGGATCAGCCGGTGGAACGAGGTGGCGTCGGCGGCGTACTCGACGACGAACGCCATCGCGATGTTCCAGATCAGCGTGCCGAACGAGACCCCGATGAACCAGGGGATGTAGAAGTACGCCGCCGCCTCGCTGCCGAGCGCGGAGGAGACCAGCACCGGCGGCAGCAGCGTCACGCAGCTGGCCAGCGCGCTGGCCGCGTAGTCGCCGGCCACGAAGCTGCGGATCGACCGCCAGCGCAGGTCCGCCGAGGAGGTCGCCCGCGCGGTGTGCCGCGGCACCAGCCGGCGGAAGACGAAGGTGTTGACCGCGCCGACCGCGAGCAGGGTGGGCAGCACCAGCGCGGCCAGCGCGCCCCACTGCTGGGAGAGCGGGACGAACGCGAACAGCAGGCCCACCCGGAGCAGTCCCGCGGCCAGGTTCTCCAGCGGCACCCACATGGCGCCGCCGAGCGCGGTCAGCGCGCCGTCCTGCACCAGGAACAGGGCGTAGCAGAGCGTGCCGCCGATGAAGACCAGCGGGACGAACCAGTCGTGGCCCAGGGTGTCACTGCCGAACCCGAGGGTCAGGAAGACCAGGGTCGCGACGAAGCCGGTGCTCAGCGACAGCCCGTAGGCGCGGGCGATGAAGCCCCCGGTGGCCCGGCCGGCGGTCGGGACGAACCGGAGCAGCACGCTGACGATGTTCAGCTGGGCGAGGCCCGCGAGGAAGGTGATCGCCGACAGCGCGGAGGACGCCTGGCCGACCGACGCCGGCGGGAGCACCCGGGCGGCGACGATCCAGAACACCATGCCGGAGAGGGCGGTGAACACCGTCGAGGCCATCAGCGCCAGGGCGTTGAGCTCCATGGCGCGCTTCTTCGGCGGCGCCGCGTGCGCGGGGGTCACGGGCGGGTCACCTCCCGGGAGGCGCGGCGGGCCCGCAGGTAGGCGCCGGGGCCGGCGAGCATGCCGCGCACCCGCAGCCGGCCGAGTTCCGGCGGCAGGCCCTCGAGCAGGGTGGTCACGCCCGGGTCGCGGCGGCCCAGCCGGCCGCGCAGCACGGTGGCGGCGGCGTGCGCCAGGCCGGCGACGTGCCGCGCGTCGCGGACGACCAGGGCGGTGAGCAGGGCGGTGAAGCCGATGCCGTAGCCGGACATCTGCGCGGCCAGCTCGGCGTCGGTGCGCCGGTGCACGTGGCTGGTGACGGCGGCCGGCTCGTAGCCGAGCGACCGGCCGGACAGCAGCATCCGCACGACCATGTCGACGTCCTCGCCGCCGCGGGTCGGGGTGCCGGTGCCCAGCGCCTCGTCGAAGGGGCCCTCGGCGCGCAGCGCCGCGGTGCGGAAGGCCATGTTGGCGCCCATGAAGGTGCCCAGCTGGTACAGCGAGTGGGCGCGGACGACGCCGCCGTCCCGCCGGACCTGCACCCGGAAGCGGGCCGGCCGCCAGATCCCGGCGCGCGGGCGCTCCAGCGCGAAGGTCTCCGGCTCCAGCACCTTGGCGGTGCCGCCGCTGTGGTGCTCGAAGACCTCCTGGGCGGGGGTCTCCAGCTCGCTCGGCAGCACCAGGCCGCCGACGCCGGCCAGCTCGGGCTGCCCGGCGAAGCGCTCGGCCAGCGCGCGCACCCAGCGGGCGTCTACCTCGACGTCGTCGTCGGTGAAGGCCACGACGTCGCCGGCGGCCTCGGCCACGCCGCGGTTGCGGGCGGCGGAGATGCCGGGGACCGGCTGGCGCAGCAGCCGCACCCGCGGGTCGGCGAGCTCCGGGACGCCGGCGACGACGTCGTCGGAGCTGCCGGCGGGCCGGTTGTCGACGACGAGCACCTCGGCCGGCGGCACGTCCTGGGCCAGCAGCGTGCGCAGGCAGCGGGACAGCCCATCGGGCCGCTGCAGCATCGTGGGGATGACGACGGAGACGCTGGGCAGCGCGGCGGTGGGGGTCTCCGGGAGCTCGGGCAGCGCGGGGGCCTGGGCCAGCGCGGCCGCGCGGGCGGCGGGGTCCATCGCCTCGGGCAGCGGGAGGATCAGCAGGGCGACCGGCCGGCCGGCGCGCCAGGCCACGAGCAGGGCCGCGGCGTACCGCGCCGCGTCGTCCGCGGTGAGGTCGGGAGCGGCGCCGTCGACGTCCCACCGGACGACCGTCGTCGGCCGCCAGCCGGCCGGCGTCGGGAGCGCGGGCGCCGGGGCGGGGGTGCGGCGGTCCAGCCGGCGCTGGCGCAGGTAGGCGGCCGGGCCGCGCTTCATGCCGGCGCGGTTGGCGACCAGCAGGTCGGCCGGGAAGTCCTCGGCCAGCCCGGAGACCCGCAGGCTCGACGAGCTGGTCATGTCGCGCAGCGCGCGGCCGGCGAGCAGCGCCAGCCGGACCAGCACCAGCGGCGAGTCGACGACCAGCGACGTGTAGAAGGCGGTCAGGCCGGTGCCGTAGCCCTCCATCTGCTTGCGCAGGCCCGCCAGGTCGCTGCGGTGGAAGTGCCGGGTGACCGCGGTCGGGCGGTACAGGGTGGCGCCACCGGCACGCAGCAGGTCGGTGAAGACCCGGGTGTCCTCGGCGCCGTGGGTCAGCGTGCCCGCGCCGAGCGCGTCGTCGAAGCCGACCCGGCGCAGCGCGGCGGTGCGGAAGGCCATGTTCGCGCCGACCCCGAAGGGCGGCAGCGGGTACAGCGGGCTCTGCCGGTCGTCGCTGCCGCGGCCGAAGTCGGCGGGGGTGAAGCCGCGGCCCTTGCTGTGGCCGCCGAACTGCTCGAACCAGACCTGCGCCCGGGTGGCGAGCTCCGCGGGGACGACGAGGCCGGAGACGGCGTCGGCGTCCGGCCGCTCGGCCATCGCCCGGGTGAGCTCCGACAGCCACAGCGGGTCGGCGATCTCGTCGTCGTCGATCCAGGCCACCACCTCGCCGGCCAGCGGCTGGCGCAGCGCGTGGTTGCGCGCCCGGGACAGGCCCGGCTGCGGCTCGACCGTGTAGTGCACGTCCAGCCGGCCGGCGAACGCGGCGACGGCGTCGCGGGTGGCCGAGGTGACCGGCGCGTTGTCGACCACCCACACCTCGAAGTCCGGGTGGTCCTGGCGGGTCAGGCTCTCCAGGCAGGCGGCCAGCGCGTCGGGCCGCTCCCGGGTGCAGATGACCACGGTGGCCCGGGTCGCGGTGGCCAGGTACCGGGCGTGCCGGTCGGCGAAGCCCCCGGCCGCGGCGCGGCGGCGGCGCACCTGGTCGCCCCAGCGGACGTCGAGCAGGGTCTGCACCTCGGCGGCCGGCAGCCCCTCCGCCGGCAGCCGGACCACCTCCCAGCCCAGCGGCTCACCGTCCAGGCGGACCAGCAGCCAGGCCTCGTCGGCGGTCGCGCCGTCGGCGGCGGTGCGCGGCAGGGCCGGCGCCGGGCCGGACAGCTCCACGTCCAGGACGTGCGCAGCGACGGGGTGCCCCTGCGTCGTGCGGTCGTCCAGCGCGGTCATGCCCTGCGGCTCCGTCCCCGAGGTCGTCGTCACGTCAGCTCCCGGTGGAGGACGTGCTTCGCGGTCCGGCGGGCCAGCCGCCAGGCCGGCGCGGCCACCCGCTTCACGTGCGGCGCCAGGCCCGGCTCGCCGTCCCGGACCAGGTCGGTGAAGGCGTCCCCGGTGACGCCCGGCCGAACGTGCAGACGAGGAAGAAGGTATGCGTCGTCGCTGGACGCAGCCACCCTCCGGCCGACGATGCACCCGTTCGAGTACCCGGCCGCGCGCACCGCGGCGGCGACCCGGCGGCTGGCGTAGCCGTGCGGGTAGCAGAACGAGTCGACCCGCAGGCCCAGCGCGTCCTCGATCGCCTTCTTGCTGTCGACGATCTCCACCCGCAGCTCGGCGTCGGACAGCACGTCCATCGTCCGGTGGTTGACCGAGTGGCTGCCGATCTCGACCCCGGCGGCGGCCACGTCGGCCAGCTCCGCCCAGCTCAGCCGCGAGCCGTGCGGGTCGTCCTCGGCCAGCCGGAGGCCGACGTCCCCCGTCGGGACGTACATGGTGGCCCGGGCGCCGACCCGCTGGAGCACCTCGACGGCGTTGAGGAAGTCCAGCAGGCCATCGTCGAAGGTCACCCCGACCACGCGCGCCGCGGGGTCCGCGGCGCGCAGCGCGAGGGCCTCGGTGAGGCCGACCAGCTGCCAGCCGTCCGCGGCGAGCGCGCACAGCTGGTCCTCGAGCTCGGCGACCGGCACCTTGTGCACGTCCGGCTCGGCCGGCGGGCTCGCCGGGACGCCGTGGTACATCAGCACCGGCATCTTCCAGCGGGCCCGCGGGCCCGCCGAGCTGCGGGTCGCGGCGGTCACGCGCCCGCCTCCTGCCGGGTCGGCTCCGACTCGGCGGCCAGCCCGATCAGCGACACCGTGTTCGGCGCGGGCTGCGGCGCCGGCTGCGCGGCCAGGACCTGCTTGGCGCCGGCCGGGCGACGGGCCTGCCGGACGGCGGCGCTGAGGTAGCCGAACCCGGCCGCCCCGATGCCGAGCACGATGGCCGCGGCGCGGGCCGGGCCGCCGAGGTCACCGCGGAACACGGCGAGCAGGTTGCGGGCCACGCCCCGGGTCACCATGGTGCGGACGAAGGCCGCCTCCTCGTCGAGCACCTCGTTGCCCTGCTGCGACAGCGCGGACATGGTCCGCTTGCCGGCGCCCTCCAGCCAGTTGCGGCGGAGGAAGAAGGCGAAGGTGCGGCGCTCCGGCGGCACCTCGTGGGACACGACGGCGGCCGGCACGAACCGCCACCGGGCGCCCGGGCCGCGCAGCGCGTTCATCCGCAGGCACAGCTCGGTGTCCTCCGGCTGCGAGGCGTTGCCGACCTTGCCGAAGCCGGCCGCGAAGCCGCCGGCGGCGAGGAAGTCCTCCCGGCGGACGGCCATGTTGCCGCCCCACACGTTGCGGACGTCGGTCGGCGCGGGCCGCGGTGCGGTGCCGCCGACGGTCCAGGAGAACTCCTCCGGGAACCAGCGCGGGGTGCCACCGGGCCAGCGGGCCTCGACGGCGCCGCCGAGACCGACCGCCGACGGGGCGTCCTCGTAGGCGCGGACCAGCTGCTCGATCCAGTCCGCCTCGGCCGCCTCGTCGTCGTCCACGAACACGACCAGCTCGCCGGTGGCCAGCTCGGCCCCGGTGTTCCGGCCGCCGGAGGCGCCCTGCCCGTACTTGTTGGCGACCACCCGCACGCCGGTGCCCAGCGCCCGGCGCAGCCGCTCCAGCAGCAGGTCGTTGTGGTCGACGACGACCACGACCTCGGCCGGGTGGGTCTGCGCCTGCACCGACCGGACGGCGCCGACGATCTCGCCCCAGCGCTGCTCGGTGAAGCAGGGTATGACGACCGACACCGAGGTCACGCGACACCCCGCTGCTGGCCGGCGACCTCGTTGTGCGCGGCGCCGAGCAGGTCGGAGACCGTGTTCCCGGCGTCGTGCAGCACGGTGTTCGGCTGGAGGACGGTGTTCGGCTGCACGCTGAACTCGGCCTCGAGGCGGGCGGCGTCCTGCAGCTCCTGGGCCCGGCGGCGGTTGACCGCGGTGCCCCGGCCGATGCCGTTGAACCGCTCCACCAGGAGGGCGCGGAGCACGCGCATGCCGTCCCGCCAGGTGTTGAGGTTGCTCTCGCCGTGGATGCGCTCGAACTCGAAGCTCGGCACCTCGGAGATCAGCAGGCCGGCCTTCGCGACGCGGGTGTTGATGATCGTCTCGATCTCGAACCCGTCACCCCACAGCTTGCCGTCCTTGCCGACGTCCGACGGGTCCAGCTGCAGCACCGGCAGGCAGTGCGCCCAGAAGGCGTTGTAGCCGTAGCAGAGGTCGGTGTACGAGGTGCCGAACAGGACGTTCACCGCGCGGTTGAGCCAGCGGTTGCCCCAGGCGCGGGTGGCGGTGATGTCCGAGCTGCCGCCGCCCCCGGCGAACCGGGTGCCCTTGGCGAAGTCGGCGCCCTCGGTGAGGGCGGCGACGTAGCGGGCGATCTCCCGCGGGTCGGCCGAGCCGTCGGCGTCGAGCATGACGATCACGTCACCGGTCGCGGCGGCGAAGCCGCAGGCCAGTGCGTTGCCCTTGCCGCGGCGGTTCTGCCGGACGATGACCACGTCCGAGCGCAGGGACTGGGCCATCTCGATGGTGCCGTCGACGCTGCGGCCGTCGACGACGATCACCTCGTGCAGGTCGTCGGGCAGCAGGCCGAAGACGTGCGGGAGGTTCTTGGCCTCGTTGTAGGTCGGGATGATCACGCTGATGCGCGGCGTCATGGTGGTGCGGGCCGTGCTCTCGTGGGGGGCCATGCCGGTCCTCTCTTCGAAAGACGGGTCCGGTTTCGCCACTGCTCACCGTCGGGCATGCGGCGACCAGGTCGCCCGACGGGTCATAGCTACCCGTGTTGCTGTTGTGTGTTCGGCGCTCGGTGCGGTCGTGGACGGTTCACCGGCGCGGGTGGGACGTAGGTCACATCGCGGGCTCCCGCTGGCCCGGCCTGCTTCGACACTACGCAGAGTCACGCGCACGAGGTCATCCCGCGGAGGGAGACCCACCCGGTCGTGTGACCGGGCCCCTGGATCGGGTGACATGCCGACGACGACGGTCGCCGGCCGGCGCGGACCCACCGGCGCGGCTTGCGGGAGCAGCCGGTCCGGGGTCGGGGGCGGGAGATCAGTCGGGGTGCCGGCCGGGCTCGTCCGCGCCGCTGACGACCGCCGGGGCGGACGCGCTGAGCTGGGAGAGGCCGGGCTGCGGCGGCGTGAGCGCCGTGCCGGAGGTCAGGACGGCGTCGAGGTGCAGCTCGCTGCCGGAGTGCGCGGCGCCGGCACCGGCGGAGCTGCCGCCGTAGCTGCCGCACGGGGCGGTCGGTGCGGGCGGGGGAGCCGCGGGCCCGGGGTCGACCGGCGCGCGCAGCGGGACCACGGGGAGCTCGTCCGGGTCGCTCGACGCGGCGACGGGCACGTGCCCGGAGGAGTGCACGGACGCCGTCCGGTGGGCCACCGGGTGCGGCCGCGGTGCGGTGCCCGCCCGGGTGGGGGTGAGCACCGCACCCTGCGCCGTGAGGGCGATGGGGGCGCACAGCGGCGAGGCGGTGACGACGGGGCCGGTGAGCGGCGCGGGCGCGGGCTTCGGTGCCGCCTGGACCGGAGCCGGGTCCGGCGCGGTGGCCGGCTCCTCCACGACGTGCGCCTTGGGGGCGGTGGGGGCGGTGCCCGGGCGCTCCACGGCCGGGGTGGCGGGAGCCGTGCAGCCGGTCGCGGGCGTCGTGCTCGTGGTGGCCGTGGTCGTGGTGGCCTTGCTCGTGGTGGCCGTGGCTGTGGTCGCTGTGGTCGAGGCCGGCGTTGCGGTGGTGGTCGCCGCCGTGGTGCTCGCTGTGGTGGTCGTCGACGTGGTGCCTGACGTGGTGGTCTTGGTGGTGACCGGGCAGGCGGAGGCCGTGGCCGTGGCGGCCGGAGCCGTGGCCGCCGGGGCGGTCGCGGCCGGGGCCGGCGTGGCCGGGGTCGTGGCCGCCGGGGCCGGCGTCGCGGGTGCAGGGGTCACGGGGGCCGGCGTGGCCGGGGCGGGCGTCGGCGTGGCCGGCGGGGTCGTGCCCTTGCCGTTCCCGCCGGTGGCGGGCGTGCTGCCGGTGCTCGTGCTGCCCTTACCGCCGGTGCTGCTCTGGCCACCTGTGCTGCTCGCGCCACCGCTCGGGACGCCGGTCCCGGTGCCGCCGTTCGCGGTACCGCCGGTGTTGGTGCTGCCGGTGCCGTTGCCGCTGGTCCCGTTGTCCGTCGGGTGCTGGGGCGGCGAGGCAGGGGTGTCGGGGGTGCTCGGCTGCTCGGCCGGCTGCTCGGCCGGCGGCTCGTCGGCGGGAGCCGGCTCGTCGGCGATGTCGTCGGTCGCGGCGTGCTCGGGCTCGTCGGCCGTGACGTCCGCGTCCAGCGCCGGGGCGGCGTCCGGGCCCACGGGGGGCCGGGGCGGGCAGGGCGGGCTCGGGATCCGCGCGGGCACGCCGGGGGCGCAGGCGCCGGGCGTCGGGGCGCCCCCGGAGGTGGACGACGTCCCCTCGTCGGCGCGGGCGGCGCCGGCGACCACGGCCAGGACCAGCCAGGAGGCGACGAGGAGACCGGCCCCGACGAGGGCACGCAGCAGCAGCTCCCGGCCGCGACCGGCAGCAGGAGAGGCGTTCCCCCGCGCCAGGCCGGAGCCGGGAGCTGCGACTGTGCTCCCCCTCAGGCTGTCCACTCTCGTCCTCGTGCTCCCCGTGGTCTCGGAACCGGACTGCACCGCACCTTGTCGGGCCGGAGGCGGCGAGGGGAAGTGCGTAGCGGTGTGAAACGATCTGGACGAGCCTGGGGCGGAGTGTTGGTCACAGGCGGTCACTGACGAAACGCGCGACGCAATGTTGCAGGTCACGGGCGCGATGTCGTCCCGCGTCGGAGCGGTGACAGGTCAGCCGCGGGTGCGCGTGAGCAGCTCGTCGGCCGGTGCGGTGTTGATGACCCGGTCGGCGGTCACGCCGCACTCGACGGCACGCACGCAGCCGTTGTCCTGCCAGTCGAGCTGCCCGGGCGCGTGCGCGTCGGTGTCGATGGAGAAGTCGCAGCCGAGCTCGACGGCGAGGGTCAGCAGCCGGCGCGGCGGGTCGAGCCGCTCAGGGCGGGAGTTGATCTCGACCGCCGTCCCGTGCTCGACGCAGGCGCGGAAGACGGCGTCGGCGTCGAACTCGCTCTCCGGCCGCGGGCGCTGGCTGCCGTTGCGCTGCCGGCGGCCGATGACCAGCCGGCCGGTGCAGTGGCCGAGCACGTCGGTGTGCGGGTTCGCGACGGCGGCGAGCATCCGCTCGGTCATCTGGGCGCGCGGCGCCCGCAGGTCGGAGTGGACGCTCGCGACGACGACGTCCAGCCGGCCGAGCAGCTCGTCGGTCTGGTCCAGCGAGCCGTCGGCGAGGATGTCGACCTCGATGCCGGTGAGGATGCGGAACGGCGCGAGCTCCTCGTTCAGCACCGCCACGACGTCCAGCTGCTGCTCCAGCCGCTCGGGCGTGAGCCCGTTCGCGACCGTCAGCCGGGGGGAGTGGTCGGTGAGCGCCAGGTACTCGTGGCCCAGGTCGATCGCCGTCTCGGCCATCTCCCGGATCGGGCTGCCGCCGTCGGACCAGTCGGAGTGCGCGTGCAGGTCGCCGCGGAGCGCGGCGCGCAGGGCGGCGGCGTCGTCGGCCAGCGGGGCGAGCTCGGCGTGGGAGTCCTCGAGCGCGGCCAGGTAGGCCGGCACCTCGCCGCGGTGCGCCTCGGTGATGACCGCGGCGGTCCTGTCGCCGATGCCCTTGAGGTCGGTGAGCGTCCTCAGGTGCACCCGGCGGTCGAGGTCGGCGTCGTCCAGGGCGGCGACCACCGTGGCCGCCGTCCGGAACGCGTTGACCCGGTAGGACGGCTCGCGGGCGCGCTCCAGGAGGAAGGCGATCCTCCGGAGCGCGCCCGCGGGCGTCAGCGCCCTGTCGTTCAGGACGTGAGCTTCTTCGCCTGCTTGGCGGCCTTCTTCTGGGCCTTGGCCGCCTTCTTCGCTGCCTTCTCGTAGCTGGCCTCGGCGCCGGCGACGACGCTGCCGGCGGTCTGCTTGGCCCGGTAGCCCACCGACGGCTTGCCCTCGGTGTCGACGGCGGCCAGCAGCAGGCCGCCGAACATCGACAGGTTCTTCAGGAAGTTGCTCGTCTGCCCGAACTTCTCCTTCGGGTCGTCGTGCTCCCAGAACCGGTGGCCGGCGAAGGTCGTCGGGACCAGCGACGTGGCCAGCGCCAGCGCGGAGAACCGCGGGAACCGGCCGAGGGCCAGCAGGCTGCCGGCGGTCACGTGCACCCCGGCGTTGACCTTGACCCAGAGCTCGACGTCCTTGGGCACCTCGATGGGCAGCTGCTTGTCGGCGATCTCCGTGATCTGCTCGACGATCGGGGCGGCTCCGGGAACCCGGCTCTGCGGGTTGCGCAGCGTCTGGATGCCCCCGTAGATGAACGTGCCGGCGAGCAGGGGCCGGGCGATCCGGCGGACCAACATGGAGAACCTCTTCCCTCGGTGGCGTCAGCGGGTGATCAGTGCCCGGGCTGCGGCCCGGGCAACCGTTGATCGGCGACGCTAGCGAGGGGGCGGGGTGTCCGCCGGGTGAGCGCGGCGGCTCAGTGCTGGGGCTGGGTGACGTTCCGGCCGACGATGTCGGCGACGGTGAGCTCCGCGGGCAGCCCGGCGAGGTGGTCGGTCATCGGAGCGCGGCGGTCGGCGAGCCGGATGGCGCCGGCGACCACCAGGGCAGCCGCAACGGCGAGGACCATCCACGCGACGGCGATCAGCACGAAGATCACACGTCCTTCCTACTGGTGAGGCCTTGGGGCAGTCCGAGCGTTCCCCGGGCGATTCCTGCCAAAGCCCGGCGAGGCATGTTGGGGTGTCCCTTTCCCCGTGCGGCCTGGCTCACACCTGGCTTCCCGGAAGGGGCGGGAGACTCGTCCTGGGGCCGCTGAGGCGTCCACCCGTACCGACGTCGAGAGGCCGGTTGATGCGCGATCGCACCGCGGCCGTGGTGCTGCGGGCGCGGGTGCTGCTGGTCGCCTATCTCGTCGTCGTCGCGGCGCTGACCGTTGCGCCGTTGGTCGAGCCCTGGGTGCTGTCGACGCTCGTGCGGCTGGTCGGCGAGATCTCCGGCCAGCGCGGGCACCGGACCGGCGTGTGGGTGGAGCGCGGGTCGAACGTCGCGTTGTTCGTGCCGCTGGCGCTGCTGCTGTGCTGGGCGCTGCCGCGGGTGCCGCGGACGGCGGTGTGGCTGGGGTGCGTGCTCGTCTCCGCAGCGGTGGAGCTTGTGCAGTGGGCTTTCCTGCCGGACCGGACGGCGTCCGCGGTCGACGTCGTCACCAACGCCGCGGGGGCGGCCGTCGGGGTGGGGCTGCACTGGCTGCTGACCCGGCGGCGCTGATCTCCTGATCTCCTCGTCGACCTGCTGGAAGTGTCAGAGGGCCGGTCCAGCGTCCGGTTCGTGATCGAGGACTGGGAACCCCCGCTGCCCGAGGGCTGGGTGCTCGATGACGTCTTCGCCGGGGAGCCGGTCGACGACCGGGACACCCGGCTGCTGCTGTCGGGTCCGGACGCACCGCCTGACCCGCTGGCCGAGCGCCGAGGGCCGGGTCAGTCGTAGGGGTTGGTGAGCACGGTGCGCGCCTGCAGCACCGTGAAGGTGATCGGCGGTCCGTCGGTGGTCGTGGTGCCCGGGACGTCCTGCGGTGGGCCGCCGTCGACCGTGAACCGTGCGCCCCAGGTGGTGGTCAGGGAGGCGGTGTAGGTGCCCGACCGGTAGTCGTGGGTAACCGTCTGGTCCGGGTAGGGCCTGCCGGGATCGGTGGTGGTGAGGTCGGTGCCGTCGCCGGTATGCCAGGTGAACCGGGTGGCGGCGGCGCTGATCTGCACGGTGAAGCCGCGGATGTCGACGGTGAACGTCTGCGCCTGCGCGGACTCCGTGTAGAAGATGACCGGCAGCCCCACCAGGCCGTTGCCCGGCGGCTGCTGCTTGGCCACCAGTTCGGGCAGCGGCAGCGTCTGGAAGTACCGGAACACCTCGTCCGGCGACGGCGGCGGATTCAGGTCCGTCACGTCCACGCAGTCTTGCCCGTCATTGACCCAGTTCCCGTACGGAGTTCCCGGCGCAATGGGCATGTTCGGCGAGACGCTATCGACGGCCGGCTGAGTGCCATCTTGGGCCAGTGGCTGAGCCAGCCTCTGACGCTGAATGATGTAAAGACCAATCTGGCGACCCGCGATGACTGGGCAAGCGGCGACGTTGGAGTTGCAGCCACCGACGACTGGATCCGACAGTTCACATGGCGCCCGCATTCGCCAGCGGTAGCGAGGGACGAGTGGCACCGTGTTGGTCGCGGTACGGACGCCTTCTTGCCCAGGGGGAGACACATCGGCCGCCTGCAACAAGACGGACCCGTCATCGAGTCCGGTCTCCAGGCAACCGAACGTGGGGCAGGTCCCGGGGGGAGCCGCATGGGCGCTCGTCGCCAACGACATGTAGGACGCGATGAGCAGAATGACCGCCAGTCCAAGCCGCGACCGCATGCTCATCGTCCGATGGTTAGGTCGGAGACCCGCCAGACCTCGGTTGCCCCCTGCCACGTGAGCGAGACTCCGGAAGCTGGGTATTCGACTGCCTCCGATTTGAGGTCGAGAACCTCTGCGCCGGCTGAATTGAGGATGCGGTAAGGCGCTTGCTCGAAGTTGACAGAGATGTCTACGCGCTGCTCGATGAAAGCGGGTTTCGAAGCCGACCGAAGTGAGATGTCACCGCCGTCGAACCGGTAGCCCTGCTGCCTGTAGTTGGCGATACCGTCTACGAACTGGTCGCAGGTAGTGCAGTTCGCGCTGAACGGGCGGAGATCTTCGGCGTCCATCCGCATTTGAGCACGATTCATAAGTTCTAGGTAGTACTGCACGAATGCCTTAGCGCCGGCTTCAGTCTGCTGCCGGGCCTCTGCGGGCACCGGGAAGTCGGCCGGGCCCAGGGGTGGCAGGGTCTCGCTCGGCGACGCGGCGGTCCGCGAGGTCGACGGCAGGGTCTGGCTGGCCTCCTCGCCGTCCGAGCACCCGGACGCCCCGGCCAGCACCGCAGCACCGACCAGCCCTGCGACCGCCAGTCGCACCCGCCGCATCCGTCGTCCTCCGCTCACCCGGCACGCTGAGTGCGACGGAGACTACGCAGGTCAACGGCTCGCTGTAGACACCCTGTGGACGGAACCGACCCGGTTCAGCGACAGCAGTACACAGTGAGCCGCCGCCGCTTCCGGAACACGAACTCGGCCGCCGCGTCGCCGGTCTCGCCGTCGTAGGCGACCTGCTCCGCCCCCGACACCAGCCGCACCCGCAGCTCCGGCGTCTGGAACTGCTGGTACACCCGCAGGTGCTGGCTCACCCCGAGCAGGCTGCCCAGCACCGCGCGGGTCCGGGCGAACGTCAGGTCGGAACGCAGGTACTGCACGTCCAGCAGCCCGTCCTCCAGCCGCGGCCGCCACGCCGGCGCCAGCCCGCGCGGCTCGTACACCCCGTTCCCGACGAACAGGATCCACGCCGACACCCGCTTCTCGTCGAGCTCCACCTCGACCGGCGACCCGTTCCGCATCACCTGCGCGGCGGCGATCGTCAGCGCCGCCCACTTGCCGATCCGCCCGGCCAGCCGGTCCCGCCGGGCGACCATCTCCGGGTACACCCCGATCGACGCGGTGTTCAGGAACGGCGTGCCGTTCACCTCGGCGACGTCCACCTCCGCCGCTTGGCCGGCCTCGACCGCCGCCGCGGCCTCCGGCGGTGTCGCCACCCCGAGGTCCCGGGCGAAGTGGTTCAGCGTCCCGGCCGGCACCACCGCCAGCGGCAGTCCGTGCTCCAGCGCCACCGCCGCAGCCGCCGCCACGCTCCCGTCCCCACCGGCCACGCCCAGCGCCCGCGCCCGCCCCGACCGCGCCGCCTCGCCCAGCAGCTCGCGCACCCCGGCGTCCTCGCTCAGGGTGAGCACCTCCGCCTCGGGCAGCAGCTCCGCGATGTCGGCCGCCGGGTCGTAGTCCTCCCGCCCCGAGCGCGGGTTCACCGCGACCACCAGCCCGGCCCCGCGGGGCAGCGCCGGCGCCTCGACCGCCGTCCGCACCCGCGCCGGCTCGGTGGGCCGCACCCGCCACCAGTGCTGCGTGGCCAGCGCGACCGACGTCCCCACTGCCATCCCGGCCAGCACGTCACCGGGGTAGTGCACCCCGACGTGCACCCGCGAGTAGCCGACGCCCAGCGCCAGCGGCGCGAGCGCCGCCCCGGCCAGCGGGCTCTCCAGTGCGACGCCGGTTGTGAACGCCGCCGCCGACGCCGAGTGCCCGCTCGGGAACGACCGCGAGCGCGGGTTCGACCGCAGCGCCCGCGACGGCGCGACCGCCGCGTAGTCCGGCCGCGACCGCCGGAAGACCGGCTTGAGGACGGCGTTCGCGAGCGTGCTGGTCAACGCGATCGCCCCCAGCCCCCGGACGGCGGCCCGCCGCAGCCGGCTCGACCCCCGCTGCGCCCCCAGCGCCCCGCCGATCAGCAACCAGAGCTTCCCATTGTCGGCGAACGTCGACAGCCGCCGCAGCCAGCGGTCGACCCGGGTGGTGGGCAGCCGGCCGACCCGCGCGTAGAGCGCGGCGTCCCAGCGGTGGGGGAACGGCACGCCCGGACGCTAGTGGAGTCCCAGCGCGACGAAAACCGAGCGCTGGGACTCCGCTCACACCTTCTGGCGGGCGCGGTAGGCGGCCACGGTCGACCGGCTCGCGCACGTGTTGGAGCAGTACCGGCGGCTCGCGTTGCGCGAGGTGTCCACGTAGACGTTGCCGCACCCCTCGGCCGCGCACACGCCCAGCCGCTGCCAGCCGTGCTGCACGACCACCTGCGACAGCCCCATCGCAACCGTCGTCGTCAGCTGCTCGACCGCGCCGGCGTCGGGGCGCGCGTAGTGCAGGTGCAGCTCGCCGTCGTGGTCGGTCGCGTACGGCCGGGGGGAGGCGAGCGCCAGCAGGTCGTTGAGCCGGTCCCGCACGTCGGGCTCCGACTCGGCCTCCGCGACCCGTCGGATCAGCCCGGACGTCGCGGCCACCGACGCGCGGTCGCCGCTGCTCAGCCGCACCGCCGTCCCCTCGGTGAACCACTCGTGGTGGGCCTCGAGGAAGACCTGGACGGCGTCGGCCGACCCGAGGTCCGCGTTCGCCAGGTCGATGGCCAACTCGACGGCGTTCGACCCGTAGGTGTCGTAGTTCATTTGACTCCCTACCGGAGACTCCGTAGCCTCCGGAATGTGTAGGGGGTCAACGGGCGTTGGCCACCTACGATTCCCGACCTTGCACGACCTGAAGCGAGTTTGAGCATGCGTTCGTACCTCACCGTGTGGCGGTCCCCGTCCGCCCCGGTGCTCCTGCTGGCCGGCTTCGCCGGCCGGTTGCCCTCGTCCATGGTGCCGCTGGCGCTGCTGCTGATGGTGCAGCAGAGCAGCGGTTCCTTCGCGATGGCGGGCGCCGTCTCGGCCACCTACGGCATCGCGACCGCGGCGATGGCGCCGGTCCTCGGCCGCCTCGCCGACCGCCGCAGCCCCCGCAACGTCCTGCTGGTGCAGGCCGTGGCGTACCCGTTCCTGCTCGTGCTGGCCGCGGTCGCCGTGCTCACCGATGCGCCTTTCGGCCTGGTGCTCGCCGCCTCGGCGGGCGTCGGTGTCGGCACCCCGCTGATCTCCGGCACCGTGCGGGCGCTGTGGTCGCGGGCCGACCTGCGCATCCGCCCGACCGCCTTCGCCCTCGACGCGACGGCGACCGAGCTGGTGTTCGTCGCCGGCCCCGCCGTCGTCGCCGCGCTCGCCTTCCTCGCCAGCCCGGTGATCGCGCTCGCCGTCGCGGGGGTGTTCGGTGTCGCCGGCGCGGCCGCGGTCGCGCTGAGCAAGCCGATGCGTGCCTGGGTGGTGCCGGTCGTGGCCGAGCGGCGTCCGCTGTTCGGCACGGTCGCCGCGCCCGGCATGCCGCGGGTGCTGCTCAGCGGCACCGGCCTGATGCTCGGCATCGGCATCCTCGAGGTGAGCCTGCCCGCCTTCGCCGAGGAGTCCGGCGCCCCGGGCATGTCCGGCCTGCTGCTCGCGGTCTGGTCGCTCGGCTCGGCCGTCGGTGGCCTCTGGTTCGGCGCCCGGGTGCTCAGCACCACGCTGCCGCGGCAGTACCGCTGGGGCCTGCTCGGCGTGACGATCGGCATGGCGCCGCTCGCCGCCGTCGGCAACCCGCTGCTGCTGGGCCTGCTGCTCTTCCTGGGCGGGACGGCGATCGCGCCGACCCTCACCGTGCAGAGCTCGCTGGTCGGGGCGATCGCCCCCGCATCGGCCAGCACCGAGGCCTTCACCTGGCTGTCGACGGTCTCCTTCGGCGCCTCGGCGATCGGCGCCGCCATCGGTGGCGCGGTCATCGACGGCACCTTCGGCGTCAACGGCGCCCTGGTCGCGGCCACCGTCGCGGCCGCGCTCGGTGTCGCGGTCACCCTGCTGCCCGGTCGCCGTCCGGCCCCGCGCCGGGCGGTCGAGCGGGACGTCGTCGCCGTCTGACGAGGAGCTCGGCTCCCGCCGGGGGGACCCGGTGGGAGCCGCTCCGGAGGGGCTGGTAAGGTTTCTTCTCGGCGGTTACGGGGAGACCCGAGACCCCGGGAGGCTTCGCCTAGTCCGGTCTATGGCGCCGCACTGCTAATGCGGTTTGGGGTAACCCCCCATCCCGGGTTCAAATCCCGGAGCCTCCGCGCACCACAACTGAACACGCAGTACACGCACCCGTAGCTCAACGGATAGAGCATCTGACTACGGATCAGAAGGTTAGGGGTTCGAATCCCTTCGGGTGCACGTCTGGTTGAGACAGCGACGGCCCCGCACTCCTGAGGGAGTGCGGGGCCGTTCGTGTTCCTGCGCGCGCGGCGGCGGGGCCGGAGGGGCGGCCTACCCTCGGCTGGTGAGCACCGACGTCGACGTCACCGAGATCGACTGGGCCGGCACCTACCGGTTCCAGGCCCCCGTGCTGCGGCCGGCCAGCATCGCCGAGCTGCAGGACGTCGTCCGCACGAACGCGTACGTGCGCGCGCTGGGCACCCGGCACACCTTCAACGGCCTGGCCGACTCCCCGGGCGTGCTGGTCGAGACCGGCGGCATCGCCCCGGACGTCCAGGTGGACGCCGACGCGCGCACGGTCACCGTCGGCGCCGGCACCCAGTACGGCGAGCTCGCCCGCGAGCTGGACCGGCAGGGCTGGGCGCTGTTCAACCTCGGCTCGCTGCCGCACATCTCCGTCGCCGGCGCGGTGGCCACCGGCACCCACGGATCCGGCAACACCAACCCGGTGCTGGCCACCGCCGTCCGGGCGATCGAGTACGTCGACGCGGACGGCGAGCTGCGCACCGTCCGCGCCGGTGACGAGCACTTCGGCGGTCTGGTCGTCGCGCTCGGCGCCTACGGCGTCGTCGTCCGGCTGACCCTGGCGATCGAGCCCGCCTACCAGGTCCGGCAGGACGTGTACCGCGGCATGCCGTGGACGGCGCTGGAGGACTGGGCTGCGGTGCAGGGCGCCGGCTACAGCGTCAGCGGGTTCACCCTCTACGACCCGGCGGCCCTCGGTCACGTGTGGGTCAAGCGCCGGGCCGACCAGCTCGACGGCGGGGTCCCCGACACCCTCGCCGGCGCCACCCGCGACCCGGTCTCGGCCGACTGGCTCACCGAGGACATCCGCGGCAACGTCACCGTGCAGGGCGGCGAGCCCGGCCCGTGGTGGCAGCGGCTGCCGCACTTCCGCTTCGACGCCATGCCCAGCAACGGCGACGAGATCCAGTCCGAGTACTTCGTCGAGCGCTCCCGCACCGCCGAGGCCATCGCCGCCGTCAAGGGCGTCGCCGACCGCTTCCGCGACGTGATCATGGTCGGCGAGCTGCGCAGCGCCGCCGCCGACGACCTGTGGCTGAGCCCCGCGTTCGGCCGGGACACCGGCATCCTGCACTTCACCTGGCACAAGGTCGACGAGGTCTACTCGACCGCCGTGCCCGCGGTGGAGGAGGCGCTGGCCGGCCTCGACGCCCGCCCGCACTGGGGCAAGGTGCACGGCTACGACACCGCGGCGATGGAGCGGGCCTACCCGAACCTGCCGCGGGCCCGCGCGCTGTTCGACTCCCTCGACCCGGCCGGCAAGTTCTCCTCGCCGATGCTCGAGCGGCTCGGGGTGCGCTCACCCCGCTGACGCCCCTCGGGGCGTCGTGGCGGGCGGGGGGCCGGTCGCTGCGGTCTGGCCGCGTTGGTCGATCCGCCCAGCAGTGGACGGCCACTCGTTCCCGGCACCCCCCACCCGCACGCCTACTGTGACCCAGGCCACAGTCCGGCGTCAAGAGCGGGCCGGGGTGTCGCGGCTCAGCGGCGGACGAGCACCTCGGGGGTGAGCTGGTCGACCGACGTCAGCCCGGCCAGGCCCAGCGACAGGTCGAACTCCCCGATCACGTTGTCGACGACCTGGCGGACGCCGTCCTCACCGGCCACCCCCAGCCCGAACGCGAACGGCCGGCCCAGCAGCGCCGCCCGGGCCCCCAGCGCGACCGCGACCGGCACGTCGGCGCCGCTGCGCACCCCGCTGTCGAACAGCACCGGCACCCGCCCCCCGACCACCTCGACCACGCCGGGCAGCGCGTCGAGCGCCGCGATCGAGCGGTCCACCTGCCGGCCGCCGTGGGTGCTCACCACCAGCCCGTCGACGCCCTCGTCGACCGCGCGCCGGGCGTCGTCGGGGTGCAGGACGCCCTTGAGCACCACCGGCAGCCGGGTGTGCTCCCGGAGGAAGGCGAGGTCCGCCCAGGTGATCGAGGGCCGGGAGTAGATCGCCAGGAACGTCTCGACAGCGGCCCGCGGCAGCGGCGAGCGCAGCGCCTCGCGGAACGGCGTGCCGGTGCCCCGCGACCACGCCCGGGCCATGCCGACCAGCGCCCGGACGGCGGCCGGCGTGGGCCGCGGCTGCGGATCGCGGCCGGTGCCCGCCGCCGCGGCCCGCTCGCGCACCAGCCGCTGGAACACCGGGTCGGAGACGTACTGCGCGATGCCCTTGCCCAGCGCGAACGGCAGGTGGCCGAGGTCGAGGTCGCGGGGCCGCCAGCCGAGCATCGTGGTGTCGAGGGTGACGACGACGGCCTCGCAGCCGGCCGCCTCCGCCCGCGACAGCAGGCTCGCCACCAGCTCGTCGGACGTCGACCAGTACAGCTGCATCCACCGCGGGCTGGTGCCCATCGCCGCTGCGGTGGTCTCCATCGGCACCGACGCCTGGTTGGAGAAGACCATCGGCACCCCCGTCGCCGCTGCAGCGCGGGCGACGGCGAGGTCGGCCTCCGGGTGCACCAGCTCCAGCGCCCCCACCGGCCCGAGCAGCAGCGGGGCCGGCAGCCGGCGTCCGAACAGCTCGACCGACGTGTCGCGCACGCTGACGTCGCGCAGCACCCGGGGCACCACCGCCCACCGGTCGAAGGCGGCGCGGTCGGCCCGCTGGGTGTCCTCGTCGCCCGCCCCGCCGGCCACGTAGCCGTACGCCCGGGCGTCCAGCCGCCGCTTCGCCTCGCGGGCCAGCGCCCGGTACACGGTGGGCACCCGGGGGATGCGGCCGTAGACCCCCGCCCGGTAGATCGCGTCCTGCCGCTGCCGCCCGGTCCCCGCCGCTGAGGTCACCCGGCCACCGTAGTGAGCGGCGTCGCACGGGGCGCCCGCCGGCCGACACGCCGCGGGCGGCGACACGCCGCCGACACGCGTGTGACGGGTGTGGCGGAACGGCACGGCGCAGGTCGGCCGGGGAATGGTCGGGGCAGTTGCTGGGCAGGCAGGAGTCGCGGAGGCCGCACGGGGCGGCCGCCGCAGCGCCCAGGAGCGGCGCCGAGGACGGGGGAGTGCCGTGCCGACAGCCACCCGGGGGCGCGCCCCCAGCCGGGGCGTGCTCGCCCGCGCCGCGCTGCCGGCGACCGTGCTCGGCGCCTCCGTCGCCGCCGCCGTCACCGCCGGGGTCGCCCTCGCCGGCCCGGCCGCCGCCCTCGAGGACCCCCGCCGGCCCGCCGTCGAGGTCACCGCCGGCCCCAGCTGCGGACCGGCCGTCGTCCGGGTGCAGGTCACCAACGGCCGCACGGCGCAGCACGTCGCCCTGGTCTTCGACGGCACCGCCGTGCAGCAGGAGGCCGACCTCGGCCCCGGCGAGCAGGTGGAGCTGGGCAGCGCGGACGTCGACTGGGGGGTCACCGTCGACGTCTCCGTCACCGCCGTGGCCGCCGACGGCGCAGCGCCCGAGCCGGTGGAGCTGGGCACCTACACCCGCCCGGCGCAGGCCGACTGCGACGCCGTGTCGGCCCCGACCACCGACGTCGTCCCCACGCCGGAGGACGTGCCGCCGGCCGCGCCGACGACCGGCACCGCCGAGCCGGCCCCGCCGGCGACCACCTCGGCGCCGACCACCCCGGGCGGCTCCGCCACGCCCTCGGCGCCGCGCACCCCGTCGGCGCCGGCCAGCTCCGCACCGGGCAGCTCCGACAGCTCGGGCAGCTCTGCGCCGGGCAGCTCGGCCGGCGGCGGCGCCAGCAGCTCCTCCGGCGGCACGGTCGCCCCGGGCGGCGTGGTGCGGGTGCGGGCCACCGGCTTCACCCCCGGTGAGCAGGTGACGGTGAGCCTGGCCGGCCGCACCGCCCCGCTCGCCACCGTCGCGGCCGGCCGGGACGGCAGCGTCGAGGCCGTCGTCCAGATCCCGCGGGCCGCGTCGACCGGCACCGCCGACGTCCGGCTCGTCGGTGCCGACTCCGCCGCGACCGCCGGCCTGGCGCTGCAGGTCGCCGCCCGCAGCGCGCCCGTCGGCGCCGCGCCCGCGTCGTCCCCGCCGGTGGCGACGATGGCCGGCGTCGCCCTGCTCGTGGCCGCCGGCGGGCTGGGGATCTCCGCGCTCCGGCGGCCGCGGGACGGCGAGCAGGCCGCCGACCTGGGACGCTGAGCCCGTGGACGCCGATCGCGAACCCGGAGCGGTCTCCGACGACGCCCCGCCGCGGGGTGTGCCGCGCGACGTGCGGGGGCTGTCCGGCGCCGGCCCGACCGCGCCGGAGACCTGGCTGCGGATCGTGCAGGTGCACGACCGGATCACCCGCCGCGTCGACTCCGCGCTGCACCGCCAGCACGGCCTGTCGCTCACCGGTTTCGAGGTGCTGCGCCGGATCGCCGAGTCGCCCGGCGAGGGCGCGCCGATGGGCGACCTCGCCGAGGCCGTCGGGCTGTCCCGGCCGGGGATCACCAGCACGGTGAACCGGCTGGTCGCCGACGACCTGGTCACCCGGGAACGCCTGGGCGGCGACCGGCGGCTGCTGTTCGCCCGGCTCACCGACGCCGGCCGGGAGCGGGTGCGCGCCGCGGCCCGCACCCACGACGACCTGGTCGCCCACCTGCTCACCCTGCTCGGCGACGACGCCGGCGTGGTCACCGACGCGCTGGCCCGCGTCTCCGCCGCCGCCCGCCGCCCCCGCTGACCCGCGCGTTCACCCGTTCGGGTGGGTCTCGCGCAGGCGTGCGGGAATCCGTGGACCGGGCGTTCCGGATCCCCTAGCGTCCGCCCCGCTCGCGACCCGGAGGTGGGACGCCGTTCGACGGGGGACCCGTGCTCCATCTCCGCTCGCTCACCGGGCTGCGCTTCGTCGCCGCGCTGCTCGTCGTGCTGTGCCACTGCTCGCAGTACGTCTCCGGGCTGGAGCCCGCCCAGGGCGTCGTCGCGCTGGGGTACGTCGGTGTGACCTTCTTCTTCGTCCTGTCCGGGTTCGTGCTGGCCTGGACCGCCCGGGACGGCGACACCGCCGGCCGGTTCTACTGGCGCCGGTTCTCCCGGGTCTGGCCGCTCACCGCGGTCAGCACCGTGCTGGCGGCCGGCGTCCTCGTGCTCGAGGGCACCCGCCAGTCGCTGCCGAGGTTCGGCGTCTCGCTGGCCCTGCTGCAGTCGTGGTTCCCGGCGGAGGACTGGCACGACGCCTACAACGGGGTCACCTGGTCGCTGTCGGACGAGGCGTTCTTCTACGCGCTGTTCCCGGTGGCGTTCCTGGTCCTGCGACGCCTGCCGCTGCGCCGCTCCGCCATCGTGCTGGTCGGGCTCGCCGTGGCCGGGACCGCGCTGGTCGTCGGCCTCGCCCCCGTCCTGGCCCCGCTGGCCGGGATCCCGGCGGACGGGTTCCGCGACTTCCTGCTGTACGTCTTCCCGCCGTTCCGGCTGCTTGAGTTCCTGCTGGGCGTCGTGCTGGCCCTGGCGGTCAAGCGCGGCTGGCGGCCGGCGCTCACCTTCCGCCAGGCCACCTGGCTGACCGCGGGCACCTACGCGGCGCTCTGCGTCCTCGCCCTGGCCGTCGGTCACGGGCACGTGCTGGCGTTCCCGCTCGGCATCGCCGACCTGGGCATGCTGGTGCCGCTGGCCCTGCTGATCGCCAGCGCGGCCGCGCGCGACCTGGACGGGCTGCGGCCCACCCCGATGGCCCGGCGGAGCATGGTGCGGCTCGGGCAGTGGTCGTTCGCGCTGTACCTGCTGCACGAGCTGGTCCTCCGGGTCACCGGTCAGCTGATGGACGACGGGACGCTCGCCACCTCCCTGCTCCGCCTGGTGGTGTCGCTGGCGGTGTCGATCGCGCTGGCCGCCCTCGCCTACGAGCTGTTCGAGCGGCCGGTCGAGCGGTTGCTGCGCAGCCTGGGCGGCCGGCGGGCCGCCGCGCCCGCACCCGCGCCCGCCGCCGGGGCCTGACCCCTCCCCACTTTCCGCGCCGAAACCGGGAACGCTTTCCGCGCCGGAAGTGGGGTCGGGAACACGCCGATGACACGCGTGTGGTTCACCTGGTCGGGGTACAGCGCCTTTCGCCGTCGGAAAACTTCAAGGCCGTAGTGTTTCGCCGACGATCTCCCGGGCACCGACCCGGGCATGACGGGTGACCTGAGCAGCTGCACCGTGGTGGTGCCGACGATCGGCCGTCCGTCCCTCGACGTCCTGCTCGACGCGCTGGCGACCGGTACGGGGCCGCGACCGGCGGAGATCGTGCTCGTCGACGACCGGCCCACCGGGGAGCCGCTGCACCCGGAACGCCCCGGTCTGCCGCCCGTGCGCGTCGTGCGCACCGGCGGTGGCGGGCCCGCGCGGGCCCGCAACCTCGGCTGGCGGGTGGCCCGCACAGAGTGGATCGCCTTCCTCGACGACGACGTCGTCCCCGACCCCGACTGGTACGCGGCGCTGGCCGCCGACCTGGCCGCGCTGCCCGCCGACGTCGCCGGCACCCAGGGCCGGGTGCGCGTCCCGCTGCCTGCGCACCGCCGGCCCACCGACTGGGAGCGCGGCACCGCGGGCCTGGCCACCAGCAGCTGGATCACCGCCGACCTCGCCTACCGCCGCGCCGCGCTCGCCGCTGTCGGCGGGTTCGACGAGCGCTTCCCCCGCGCCTTCCGCGAGGACTCCGACCTGGCGCTGCGGGTCATGGACACCGGCTCGCGGCTCACCCGCGGCGAGCGGTGGATCACCCACCCGGTGCGCCCGGTCGACCGCTGGGTGAGCGCCCGGGTGCAGGCCGGCAACGCCGACGACGTCCTGATGCGCCGGCTGCACGGGTCCACCTGGCGCGACCGCGCCGACGCCGCCGTCGGCCGCCGCCCCCGCCACCTCGCCGTCACCGCCGCCGCCCTCGGTGCGGCCGGCCTCGCGCTGGCCGGGAAGCCGAAGGCCGCCGCGCTCGCGGCGCTGGGCTGGGCCGCCGGGACGGCGGAGTTCGCCTGGGCCCGGATCGCCCCCGGCCCGCGCACCCGCGACGAGGTCACCACCATGGCCCTGACCAGCGCCGCGATCCCGCCGCTGGCCACCTGGCACTTCCTGCGCGGCGCCGTCGTGCACCGCGGCGTCCCCCCGTGGCGCGGGCTGCCGGAGCTGGTGCTGTTCGACCGCGACGGCACCCTCGTGCACGACGTGCCCTACAACGGCGACCCGGCGCAGGTGCGGCTGGTCGACGGTGCCCGCGGGGCCGTCGACGCGCTGCGCGCCCGCGGGGTGCGGATCGGGCTGGTCACCAACCAGAGCGGGGTCGGCCGCGGGCTGATCACCCGGGAGCAGGCCGACGCGGTCAACGCCCGGGTCGCGGAGCTGCTCGGCGGCTTCGACACGGTCCAGGTCTGCCCGCACGCCCCGGAGGACGGCTGCGACTGCCGCAAGCCCGCCCCCGGCATGGTCAAGGCCGCCTGCGCCGCGCTCGACGTCGACCCCGCCCGCTGCGTGGTCGTCGGCGACATCGCCGCCGACCTCGGCGCCGCCGCGGCCGCCGGCGCGCACGGCATCCTCGTCCCGACCCCCGTCACCCGGCCGGAGGAGGTCACCGCCGCCGCGCACCGGGCGCCCACGCTGACCGAGGCGGTCGACGACGTCCTGGCCGGCCTGTGGTGACCGCTCCCTTCCCCGGTTCCTCGCGAGAGACCGGGGGGACGGTGCTCGTCGCGCGGCTGGACAACGCCGGCGACGTCCTGCTGCAGGGCCCGCTGGTCCGCGCGGTGGCGCACGGCGCTCACCGGGTCGTGTTCCTCGCCAGCCCGCAGGGCACCGCCGCCGCCGGGCTGCTGCCCGGCGTCGACCAGGTGCTCACCTGGCACTGCCCGTGGATCGACGGCAACCCGCAGCCGGTCGACGCCGCCGACCTCGCCGCGCTCGCCCAGCGGGTGCGCGACGCCGGCGTCACCGAGGCGGTGCTCAGCACGAGCTTCCACCAGTCACCGCTGCCGCTCGCGCTGGTGCTGCGCACCGCCGGGGTCGGCCGGATCTCCGCGATCAGCGTCGACTACCCCGGCTCGCTGCTCGACGTCCGGCACCGGGTCGACGACGACCTGCCCGAGCCCGAGCGCGCCCTGTCCCTGGCCCGCGCGGCCGGCTTCGACCTCCCGGACGGCGACGACGGCCGGCTCGCCGTCCGCCGCCCGCTCCCGCCGAACCCGCACGCGCCGGGCTACGTCGTCCTGCACCCCGGTGCGTCGGTGCCCGCCCGAGCGTGGCCGGCGCAGCGCTGCGCGGAGGCCGTCGCGGCGCTCGCCGACGCCGGGTACCGGGTGCTGGTCACCGGCGGGCCGGGGGAGCGGGAGCTCACCGCCGCCGTCGCCGGCACCCGCGGCGTCGACCTCGGCGGGGAGACCACCCTCGCCGAGATGGCCGCGCTGCTCGACGGCGCCGCCGCGGTCGTCGTCGGCAACACCGGCCCCGCGCACCTGGCCGCCGCCGTCGGCACCCCCGTCGTCTCGCTGTTCTCCCCGGTCGTCCCGGCCGTGCGGTGGGCGCCCTACGGCGTCCCCACCGTGCTGCTCGGCGACCAGTCCGCCCCCTGCCGCGACACCCGGGCCCGCGAGTGCCCGGTACCCGGCCACCCCTGCCTGTCGTCGGTCACCGCCGACGACGTCGTCGCCGCCGTCGGAAAGCTGGTCGCCGCATGAAGGTCCTGCTCTGGCACGTGCACGGCTCGTGGACGACAGCGTTCGTCCAGGGGCGGCACGAGTACCTGCTTCCCGTCGTCACGGGCCCTGACGGGGTGCGCAGCCCGGACGGTCTCGGCCGGGCCCGCACCTGGGACTGGCCCGCGTCCGCCCGCGAGGTGACTCCCGCGCAGCTCCGAGAGGAGCGGCCGGACGTCGTCGTCCTCCAGCGCGAGCGCGACCTGCAGCTGGTGCGGGAGTGGCTGGGTGCGGAGCCTGGCCGCGACCTGCCCGCGGTCTTCCTCGAGCACAACGCGCCCGACGGGGGAGTGCCGGACACCCGGCACCCGATGGCCGACCAGTCGACGGTCCCGATCGCGCACGTCACGTACTTCAACCAGCTGTTCTACGACAACGGCAGCGCGCCGACCGTGGTCATCGAGCACGGCATCGTCGACCCCGGCGAGCGCTACACCGGCGAGCTCGCCCGGGGCGGCGTCGTGGTCAACGAGCCGGTCCGCCGCGGCCGGTACACCGGCGGCGACCTGCTGCCGCTGCTGAGCCAGGCCGCGCCGCTCGACGTCTTCGGCATGGGCCTGACCGGCCTGCACGAGGCCTACGGCCTCGACCCCGACCGGGTCGGCCTGCACGACGACCCGCCGCAGGCCGCGATGCACGCCGAGCTCGCCCGCCGCCGCGTCTACGTGCACCCGGTGCGCTGGACGTCGCTCGGGCTCTCCCTGCTGGAGGCCATGCACCTGGGCATGCCGGTGGTCGGGCTGGCCGCCACGGAGGCCGTCGAGGCCGTGCCCGCCGACGCCGGGGTGCTCTCCACCAACCCGGAGGTGCTGGCCCGCGCGCTGCGGCACTTCGTCGACGAGCCGGACGCCGCCCGGCTCGCCGGCAAGGCCGCCCGCGCCGCCGTCCTGGAGCGGTACGGGCTCGACCGGTTCCTGGCCGACTGGGACGCACTCCTGGGAGAGGTGACCCGATGAAGATCGATCTGGTCAGCGAGCATGCCTCGCCCTTGGCCGCCATCGGCGGCGTCGACGCGGGCGGGCAGAACGTCCACGTCGCGGCGCTCGCCGCGGGCCTGGCCAAGCGCGGCCACGACGTCACCGTGCACACCCGCCGGGACGACGCCGACCTCCCGGCCCGGGTGGAGACCGCCGACGGGTACACCGTTGCGCACGTGGACGCCGGCCCGCCCCGCGCCGTCCCGAAGGACGACCTGCTGCAGCACATGGGCACCTTCGCCGACGTGCTGCGCGCGCAGTGGGCGGCCGACGCCCCCGACGTGGTGCACGCCCACTTCTGGATGAGCGGGCTGGCCTCGGTGCAGGCGGCGTCCCGGCTGGGCATCCCGGTGCTGCAGACGTTCCACGCCCTCGGCTCGGTGAAGCGCCGCCACCAGGGCGACGCCGACACCTCGCCCGAGCAGCGCATCGACCTGGAGCGCGGGCTGCTGCAGGACGTCACCCACGTGGTCGCCACCTGCACCGACGAGGTGTTCGAGCTGCGCCGGCTGGGGGTCGCCACCGAGAAGGTGTCGATCGTCCCGTGCGGCGTCGACACGTCGGTCTTCACCCCGCGCGGCCCGGTCGCGCCCAAGAACGACCGGAAGCGGCTGCTCGTGCTCGGCCGGCTGGTCGAGCGCAAGGGCCAGGAGGACGCCGTCCGCGCGCTGGTCGAGGTGCCCGACGCCGAGCTCGTCGTCGTCGGCGGCCCGCCGGTGCCCGAGCTCGGCACCGACCCGGAGGTGCAGCGGCTGCGCGCGGTCGCCGAGCGCCTCGGCGTCGCCGACCGGCTGGTGTTCACCGGCTCGGTGTCCCGCGCCGACGTCCCGTCCTGGGTGCGGTCGGCCGACGTCGTGCTCGCCGTCCCGTGGTACGAGCCGTTCGGCATCACCCCGCTCGAGGCGATGGCCTGCGGGCGGCCGGTCGTCGCCACCGCCGTCGGCGGGCTGGTCGACAGCGTCGTCGACGGCGTCACCGGCGACCTCGTGCCGCCGCGCGACCCGCACCGGCTCGGCGAGGTGCTCGCCGCGCTGCTCGCCGACGACGACCGGCGGACCGCCTACGGCGCCGCCGGCGTCAAGCGCGCCCGATCCCGCTACCGCTGGTCGCGTGTCGTCGCCGACACCGACGCCGTCTACCGCCAGGTCCTGTCCCAGCGCGCCCCCGTGGAGGCCGTCCGATGAGTGCTGTCCCGTCCGAGAAGCTCCCGCTGCGCAGCGCGGAGGTCGTCTCGCCGGACTCCTGCACCCACCTGGTCGGGCACGACCACGTGGCGTCGCTGACCGCGGCGCTGAGCAGCCTCACGGAGCAGGTCGGGACGCTGGACCGCTGGGGTGCGCTGCTGGCCGGCGTGCTCACCGGCCCGGGGCGCGGTCGGCTGCTGGCGGCCGGCAACGGCGGGAGCGCCGCGCAGGCGCAGCACCTCACCGCCGAGCTGGTCGGCCGGTACCGCGCCGACCGCCCGCCGTTCTCCGCGATCTGCCTGACCGCGGAGACCTCCTCGCTCACCGCGATCGCCAACGACTACCCGGCCGACGAGCTGTTCGCCCGGCAGGTCGAGGCGCACGGCCGCGCCGGTGACGTGCTGGTGCTGCTGTCGACGTCCGGCCGCTCGCCGAACGCCGTCGCCGCCGCCCGGCGGGCCCGCGAGTGCGGGATCACCGTGCTCGCCATGACGGGACCTGCGCCCAACCCGCTGGCCGCCGTCGCCGACGACACGGTGGCGATCGACTCCGAGTGGACGGCGACCGTGCAGGAGTGCCACCTGGTGGCGCTGCACCTGCTCTGCGCCGCGTTCGACCAGGCCGTGCTCGCCGACTCGCCGCGGGTCTCCACGACCAACCACGTCGAGGTCATCAAGTGACGCGCTCGACGCCGCGGCCGGTGGTCGTCGTCGGCGACGCGCTGCTGGACGTCGACCTGGTCGGCAGCGCCTCCCGGCTGACCCCCGACGCGCCGGTGCCCGTGGTCGAGGACGTGCAGCGGCACGAGCGTCCCGGCGGCGCCGCGCTGGCCGCCGTGCTCGCCGCGCAGTTCTCCGGCGCCGAGGTCGTGCTGGTGACGCCGCTCGCCGACGACGACGGCGCCGCCCGGCTGCGCGAGCTGCTCGACGGGCGGGTGCGGCTGATCGCCATCCCGGCCGACGGTGGCACCCCGGTCAAGCAGCGGATCCGGGTCGGTGACCACTCGGTGGCCCGGCTCGACAGCGGCGCCCCGGTCGCGGAGATCGGCACCCTGCCGGCGGCCGCCGTCCGGGCCATCCGGGACGCCGCGGCCGTGCTCGTCGCCGACTACGGCCGCGGGACGACGGCCGACCCCGCCGTCCGGGCCGCGCTGGCCGCCGCCCGCGGCCCGGTGGTCTGGGACCCCCACCCGCGCGGCGCCGACCCGGTGCCCTCCACCCGGCTGGTCACGCCCAACGGGTCCGAGGCGGCCCGTGTCGTGGGTGCCGAGGTGACCGGCGAGGGGCTCGCCGCCGTCGGCGCCCGCGCCGAGGCGCTGATCCGGCACTGGGGGGTGGGCGCGGTCGCGGTGACCATCGGCTCGCGCGGCGCGCTGCTCTCCTACGGCGAGGGGGCGCCCATGGTGGTGCCCGCCGTGCCGGTGACCGGCGGTGACCCGTGCGGTGCCGGCGACTCGTTCGCCGCCGCCGTCACCGTCGCACTGGCCTCGGGTGCGGTCACCGGTGACGCGGTCACCGCTGCGGTCGCCGCCGCCGGGGCGTTCGTCGGCCGCGGCGGGGCGACGGCGTGGGACCAGGTGCCCGCCGCCCCCGACCAGCCCGCCGACGGCGTCGAGGAGCTGCTCGCCCGGGTGCGCGCCGCCGGCGGCACCGTCGTCGCCACCGGGGGGTGCTTCGACCTGCTGCACGCCGGGCACGTCGCGACGCTGCGGGCCGCCCGCGGGCTCGGCGACTGCCTGGTCGTGTGCATCAACTCCGACGCGTCGGTGTCCCGGCTCAAGGGCCCCTCGCGGCCGCTGGTCACCGCCGGGGACCGCGCCCGGGTGCTGGAGGCGCTGGAGTTCGTCGACGCGGTGGTGGTCTTCGACGAGGACACCCCCTCGGCGGTGCTCGAGCAGCTCCGGCCCGACGTGTGGGCCAAGGGCGGCGACTACGCCGGCGCGGACCTCCCCGAGGCCGCGGTGCTCCGGCAGTGGGGTGGCCAGGCCGTCGTCCTGCCGTACCTGCCCGGCCACTCGACCACCGCCCTGGTCGAGCGCTCGAAGGTGTGACCGACCCCATCTCCCCACTTCCGGCGCCGGACGTGGGGGACGGGCGGCCGGTGGCGGTCGTGCTGCGGCCGCTGGGGCTCGGGGACCTGCTCACCGGGGTGCCGGCGATCCGTGGCATCCGGGCCGCGGTGCCCGACCACCGGCTGGTGCTGGCCACGACGCGCGCCCTCGAGCCGCTGGCCGGCCTGGTCGACGCGGTCGACGAGGTGCTGCCCGCGGTCGAGCTCCAGCCGCTGCACTGGTCCGGGCCGCCGCCGGAGCTCGCCGTCGACCTGCACGGGAAGGGCCCGCTCTCGCACGTGGTGGTCGCCGACCTGCACCCGCAGCGGCTGCTCACCTTCGACAGCCCCGGCTACCCCGGCCCGACCTGGTACGCGGGAGAGCACGAGGTGCGGCGCTGGTGCCGGCTGGTCAGCGAGGGGCTGGGCGTCGACTGCGACCCGGACGCGCTCGACCTGCGGGTGCCGGACGTCGCCCCGCCGGTGCGCGACGTCGCGGTCGTGCACCCCGGCGCCGCCTTCCCCGGCCGGCGCTGGCCGCCGGACCGGTTCGCCGCCGTCGCCCGGCACCTCGCCGCGGCCGGGCACCACGTGGTGGTCACCGGTGGCCCGGCCGAGCGGGAGCTGGCGCAGCAGGTCGCGTCGCTCGCCGGGCTGCCGGACGACGCCGTCCTCGCCGGGACGACGACCTCCCTGGAGCTGGCCGCGGTGGTCGCCGCCGCCCGCGTCGTGGTCTGCGGCGACACCGGAGTGGCCCACCTGGCGACCGCCTACCGCCGTCCCTCGGTGGTGCTGTTCGGCCCGGTGTCACCCGAGCTGTGGGGGCCGCCCCGGCGCCCGCAGCACGTCGTCCTCTGGCACGGCGACGGCACCGGCGACCCGCACGGCACCGAGCTGGACCCGGCCCTGGACGAGATCGGCGTCGACGAGGTCACCGCCGCCCTCGACGCGCTGCTGTAGCGGAGTCCCAGCGCATCACCTCCCGAGCGCTGGGACTCCACCCAGCTCACCCGCGGCGGCGGATGGCGTCGAACAGCACGCTCTGCAGGTCGTTGGGGTCCAGCGCCGGGTAGGCCGCGCCGCCGGTGGCGTCGCCGATCTGCCGCAGCGCGTCCAGGTCGGCGTCCGGGCCGAGCGCGATGCCGATGACCTTGACCGGGCGCTGCGGGTCGGCCTCGGCGCGCAGCGTGTCCAGCAGCGCGGGCAGCTGGATGCCGGCGTCGTCCTCGTTCTTCCCGTCGGTGATCAGCACGACGCTGTTGACCGACTGCGGGTCGAACGCGTCCCGCGCGGCCCGGACGGCGGCCAGCGTCGTGTCGTAGAGCGCGGTGCCGCCGGGGGCGAGCCGGTCGGGCAGCGTGTCGAACTGCTCGTCGATCGCCTGCCGCTGCGACTTCCCGTCGCCGGCGTCCGCGTCGAACCGGCGCAGCGGCACGAGCTCCTGCCAGTCCTGGTCGCCCTGCAGCCGGTACGCGAAGTCCCAGACGCCGCCGGAGTACGAGTCCGGCAGCAGCGCGAGCGCGCTCTTGGTGGCGTCGCGGGCCAGCGTCACCCGGGTGCCGTCGCCGACCCGGGCGTTCATCGAGGTGGAGACGTCGATGACGGTGAGCAGCCGGGTCGGGGTGGCGAGGCTGCTGATCCGGGTGAGCAGCGAGCCCAGCCCGGCGGGGTCGAGCCGCATCGCCCGCGGCGCCTGCTCCTGGACGCCGCGGTCCGCCGACACACCCTCCGGCGCGGCACCCGAGGAGTCGCGGAACCCGGCCTCGCGGGCCGCCCGCTGCGCCTCCGGGGCGGTCAGCGCGGCGACGACCGCGTCGACGGCCGCCTGCTCCGCGCCGTCCTGCTCGCCGACCCGCAGCACCGGGTAGTCCAGCGCGGGCGAGCCGTCGCTGGGGTAGACCGCGACCAGGTCGCCGCCGTCGTCGGCGGCCAGCAGCTCCTGCTCGCTCACCGGCACCAGCGGGGCGTCGGCCCCGCCCTCCCGGGCGGCGGTCAGCGCGTCCTGCGGCGAGGGCACCTCACCGCGGCCGGCGGCGAGGACCGCCTGGACGACGGCGTTGTCGGCGTCCTCGTCGCCGCCCAGCGACTGCCGGACGGCGGCCAGCGCGGACAGCCCCTCGGCGCTGGCGGTGATGTCTGGGACGGCGAGCGGCCGGCCGGTGCCCAGCGCCTGCCCCCAGCTCGGCGCCGACCGGGTCCAGCCCAGCTGGTCGGCGGCGGCGCGGCTGGTGGCCAGCACCAGCGGCGAGCTGGCGAGCTGGCCGGCGGCGTCCAGCGGTGCGTCGCCGGCGCGGTCGGCCCACAGCGACGAGTCCGGCACCCACACCTGCGGCAGCGAGCCGCTGCGCAGCGAGCCGAGGGTCTGCAGCGGCTCCTGGCCGGTGACCTCGGCCGTCGCGCACGACCCGTCGTCCAGCCGCTGGTCGGCGTCCAGCAGCCGCTCCACCAGCCCCGCGGCCTCGGGCGCGACGGTCACCCGGACGGTCTGCCGGTCCTCGCACGAGCCGGCGGCCCGGGAGTCGTCGTGGCGGGTCCAGAGGACGAGCAGGGTCGCGGCGACGGCGACCACCACGACCGCGACCACGATCCCGAGCACCGCCGGGCTCCGGCGTCCGGCCCGCACGTCGGCGTGGCGCCCCATCAGTCGTTCTCCGTTGCGTTCAGGCCCCGCGGCAGGGTCCCGGGACGGCGCGCGACGGCGCTCCCGGGGCTCGGTCGGCAGCGACTGTACCCAGCCGGAGCCCCGGGAGTGAGGTCGATCCCGTCACACAGTGCAGAGAGGGTGACGCTCTGTGTGCAGAGTTGCCAGCGTCAGCCGGCGGCGACCAGCGCCTCGCGGCGGGCGGCGAACCACTCGACGGTGCGGCGCAGCCCCTCGGCGGAGGGCACCTCCGGCCGCCAGCCGAGCTCGGTCTCGGCGAGCGTGGTGTCCGGACGGCGCACCTTCGGGTCGTCGACCGGCAGGTCGATGAACTCGATCGGCGAGGCCGAGCCGGTCATCTCCTTGATCCACTCGGCCAGCCGCAGCATCGACAGCTCGTCGGGGTTGCCGATGTTCACCGGCCCCGGGTGGCCGGAGGAGGCCAGTGCCAGGATGCCGCGCACGGTGTCGTCGACGTAGCAGATCGAGCGGGTCTGCGAGCCGTCGCCGGCGACCGTGATCGGACGGCCCTCGAGCGCCTGGTTGGCGAACGCCGGGATGGCGCGGCCGTCGTCCGGGCGCATCCGGGGGCCGTAGGTGTTGAAGATCCGCACGATGCCGGTGTCGACGCCCTGCGAGCTGCGGTAGGCGGTGGTCAGCGCCTCGCTGAACCGCTTGGCCTCGTCGTACACACCGCGCGGGCCGACCGGGTTGACGTTGCCCCAGTAGTCCTCGCGCTGCGGGTGCACCAGCGGGTCGCCGTACACCTCGGAGGTGGAGGCGATGACGTAGCGGGCGTCCTTCTCCTTGGCCAGGCCCAGCGTGTGCAGGGTGCCGAGGCTGCCGACCTTGAGCGTCTCGATCGGCATCTTGAGGTAGTCCAGCGGGCTGGCCGGCGAGGCGAAGTGCAGCACCAGGTCGACCGGGCCGGGCACGTGCACGTAGTCGGTGACGTCGCAGCGGACCAGCCGGAAGCCGGGGTGCTCCATCAGGTGCAGCACGTTCTCCGGGGAGCCGGTGAGGAAGTTGTCGAGGCAGACCACCTCGACACCGCGGTCGAGCAGCTGCTCGCACAGGTGCGACCCCAGGAAACCGGCGCCTCCGGTGACCACCGCCCGACGGATCTCCCGCGCTGCCCGCATCGTCACAGTCCTCTGCCCCGGCGCGGCCGACCCGCGCATCACCGAGAGCGCTACCCCTAGATCAACAACGGAAACACTTAAAGCCCGAAGTGTTGTCCCCCGATGAGGTGGACCGGGCCACCGCCTCCCCGGCGGTGGCCCGGTCCCCGGTCAGTCGACCGGCTTCTCGTCCGGGATGCCGTCCTTCGGCGGCGCGGCCTCCTTGCCCGAGTACTCCTTGATCGCCGCCTTGCCGAGGTCGGTGGTCTGCACCGGGCGGACCTCCTCCGTCCCGGTGCCCTTGATCCGGCTGATCGACATGCCGCTGGTGCCCATGTGGCTCTTCTCCGAGTACCGGAACGGCGCCAGCACCGGACCCTCCCAGTCGCCGCCGGCCTGCTCGATCGCGTCGACCAGCCCCTCCCGCGTCGGGTTCTGCCCGGCGGCCTGGAGGGCCTGCACGGTCGTGTAGGCCATGCTCATGCCGTAGATCCGGTAGTTGGTCAGCGGGCTGCCGTCACCCTTGGCGTCCCAGATCGCCTGGAACTGCTTCACCCAGGGGTCGTCGGGCTGGTCGACGGTGGGCAGGTAGTCGGTCGTCAGCGCGCCGTCCAGCAGCGCGGCGTCGCCGACCTTGCCCTGCGAGAAGTTCTTCAGCAGCGCGCCCACGAGCGTGGGGTCCGAGCCGACGTTCGAGTAGAACCACTGCGGCTTGTACCCCAGCTGCAGCGCCGTCAGCTGCGACAGCGCGGTGTAGCTGGGCACGTTGAAGCCGACGACGAAGTCGGCGCCGGCCGCCTTGAGCGCAGCGATCTGCGGGCCGACGTTGGTGTTCCCCGGGGTGTACCGCTCCGCTGCGACGACCTGGCCGTCGACGAACTGGCGGATGCCCTTCTCGCCGTCCTCGCCGAAGTCGTCGTCCTGGAGGAACAGGCCGACCTTGGCGTCGGGGAACTCCTCGGAGATGTACTTCCCGATGATCTTCCCCTCGCTCTCGTAGTCGGTCTGCCAGCCGAACGTCTCGGGGTTGGTCTTCGGGTCCTCGCCCCAGAGCCGGGAGCCGGAGGCGACGAACAGGTCGGGGACACCCTCGCCGTTGAGGAAGTCCAGGACGGCGCTGTGGGTCGGCGTGCCGAGCCCGCCGACCATGGCGAAGACCTCGTCCTCGAGCACCAGCTTGTTCACGACCTGGCTGGTGTTGGTCGGGTTGTAGGCGTCGTCCCGGTAGACGTACTCGATCGTCCGGTCGTTCACCCCGCCCTTGTCGTTGACCCAGTCGAAGTAGGCCTTGATGCCGGTCGGGATCTCGCTGTACCCGGGCGCCGCGACGCCGGTCAGCGGGAAGTGGCCACCGAGCTTGATGCTGGTCTCGGTGACGCCGGTGTCGGACGCCTCGTTGGCGCCGCCGGCGTCCTGGGCGTCGGACCCGCCGTCCCCGCCGCCGCAGGCGGCCAGCGAGGCGGCGACGGTGGCGGCGGTGAGCAGGGCGAGGGGGACCGAGCGGAGTCGGCTGGGGGATCGGGCCACGGGTGCACTCCTTTGTGCGGCCGGGCGGGGTCGCCCGGGTGGTCGAACGGTTCAGGTGGTCCGGTCCGCTGACGCGGGCCGGGAGAGCGGTCGGCTTCCCCCGGGTCACCCCCCGTCCTGACGGGTGGCCGCCCGCCCGGCGCGGCGGGCCTGCCACCGCAGCCGGAGGGTGCCGACGAGGCCCGCCGGGGCGAAGACCATCACCACGACCAGGACGACGCCGTAGACGAACGGCGCCAGCTGGGCGGCCTCCGTCTGGTCCAGGCCGAGGTCGCCGCCGAGGTCGGTGACGAACGGCGGGAGGAAGACCAGCACCGCCGAGCCGAGGAGCGCCCCGACGAGGCTGCCCAGGCCGCCGATCACCACCGCGGTGAGCAACGACAGGGACAGCACCAGCGTGAAGCCGCTGGGTGCGGCCAGCCGGACGACGAGGGCGAGCACCCCGCCGGCCAGCCCGGCCGCGGCCGCGCTCACCACGAAGGCCAGCACCCGCCAGGCGCCGAGGTGGATGCCGGCCAGCTCGGCCGCGACGTCGGCGTCGCGCACCGCCCGCCAGGTGCGCCCGATCCGGCTGCGCGCCAGGTTGGCCAGCAGGAAGTACGTGATCAGCAGGCAGATCGCGCCCACGTACGCCAGCCACTTCGTGGTGGTCGCCGAGGCGCCGGAGACCGCGTCGACGAAGCTGCGGAACGACTCCGGCGGCCGCGGTGCGCGCACCCGCAGCCCCTGCTCGCCGCCCAGGGTGTCGTGGAAGTAGACGGCCAGGCCGGGCAGGCCCACCGCGAGCGCCAGCGTCGCGCCGGCCAGGTAGGGCCCGTGCAGCCGGGCGGCGGCCGCCCCGACCAGCGCACCGACGGCCGCGGTGGCCACGACCGCGGCGACGAGCACGACCGGCAGCGGCAGGGGGTCGTCGGCCTGCAGCATCAGCGCGGTCGTGTAGGCGCCGACCGCCATCAGCGCGCCGTGGCCCAGCGAGATCTGCCCGTTGAGCCCGGTCAGCACGGTCAGCCCGCCGGCGGCGATGGCGTAGTAGCTCAGCGTCGCGAGCTGGGAGTTGGTGTACGCGTCGGTGACCTCGAGCAGCACGACCACGCCGAGCGCGGCGAGGACCAGCACCACCAGGTGGCGCAGCAGGGTCGAGCGGGGCAGCAGCGACCGGCGGCCGGCCGCCGCCGGGGCCGGCGCCACGTCGGCGGCCGCGGTGGCGGCGCCGGTCGGGGCGGTGGCCGTCGCGCCCGGGGGGAGCTCGCTCATCGTCACGCCCTCCGGGCCGTGCTGCCGGCGAACAGCCCGCCGGGCCGGACCAGCAGCACCACCATGAGCACGGCCAGCGCGGCGACGTTGACCAGGGCGCTGCCCCGGGGCACGTAGCCGCTCACGTAGCTCAGCGCGAGGCCGAGCAGCAGTCCGCCGACGATCGCGCCGACGGGGGAGTCCAGCCCG
The DNA here is from genome assembly GCF_040659695.1 of Modestobacter sp. NPDC049651. NCBI lineage: Bacteria > Bacillati > Actinomycetota > Actinomycetes > Geodermatophilales > Geodermatophilaceae > Modestobacter > Modestobacter sp. NPDC049651. Next base: position 25,091 of record NZ_JBFAOG010000011.1, on the reverse strand, counting down.
CCGAGCACCGCGGCGACGAAGCCGTAGACGATGAGGCCGTCCATGTAGCCGGGGTGGACGAACTCCCCGCCGGCGATGAGGATCCCGGCGAGCGACCCGACGACGGCGGCGAGCGCCCAGCCGAGGGTGAGCATCCGGCCCACCCGGACGCCCAGCAGCCGGGCCACCTCCTGGCCGAACGCCGCCGCGCGCATGGCCAGCCCCACCCGGGTGAACCGGAACAGCACGACCAGCGCGGTCATGGTCACCAGCACCGCCACCAGCACGTACACGCTGGTCGGGTTGAGCGCGATCCGGTCACCACCGACCTCGAAGCCGGCCAGCCCGAACGGCGTCGGGAACGACTGGAAGCGGGACCCGAAGACGATGGCGATGCCGGCCTGGACGGCCACGAACAGCCCGAGCGTGACGATCACCGCGTTGAGCTCCGGGCCGCCCTCGACCGGCCGGACGACGACCCGCTCGACCACCGCCCCCAGCACGAAGCCGGCGGCGAGCGCGACCGCCAGGGCCGCCCAGTAGGACCAGCCGGAGTGGATCAGCGAGAGGGCGATGAACGCGGTCAGGGCGGCCATCGAGCCCTGGGCGAAGTTGACCACGCGGGTCGACCGCCAGATCAGCACCAGGGCGAGCGCGAAGGCTGCGTACACGGCGCCCTCGGTCAGCCCGGTGAGCGTGACGTCGATGAACTGTCGCACGGGGGAGTGCCTCCAGGTGTGGCGCGTGGGCCGGGGTCAGAAGCCGAGGTAGGCGTGCCGGAGGGCCTCGTCGGCGAGCAGCCGGCGAGCCTCGTCGGTGGCGACGACCCGGCCGAGGTCCAGGACGACGCCGACGTCGGCGACCGACAGCGCGCTGCGGGCGTTCTGCTCCACCAGCAGGACCGCCAGGCCGTCGGTGTCCACCAGCCGGCGGAGCAGGGCGAAGATCTGCGCCACGATCCGCGGCGCCAGGCCCAGCGACGGCTCGTCGAGCAGCAGCACCCGCGGCTGGGCGAGCAGTGCCCGGGCGATCACGAGCATCTGCCGCTCGCCCCCGGACAGCGTGTGCGCCGGGTTGTCCCGCCGGTCCACGAGCCGCGGGAAGAGGTCGTACACCCGGTCGAACTCGCTGCGCGCCACCTTGCCGCGGAACAGCGCGCCGACCCGCAGGTTCTCCTCGACGGTCAGCTCGGCGATGACCCCGCGGCCCTCCGGCACGTGCGCCAGGCCCTTGCCGACCATCGCCTCGACGGGCGCTGCGGTGATGTCCTCACCGTCCAGGGTGACCCGGCCGGCGACCGGCCGGACCAGGCCGCTGATGGTCCGCAGCAGGGTGGTCTTCCCCGCCCCGTTGGCACCGAGGACCGCGGTGATGCGGCCGGGCGAGGCGTCCAGGGTGACATCGTCGAGCGCCCGGACCGGCCCGTAGGCCGACGTCAGGCCGGTGACCGCGAGCAGCGGCGGCGCCGGGGTCCCGGGCCCGGCGGTGCGGGTGGAGGTCTCGGTCATGCCGCGCCGTCCCCGGCCACCTCGACGTCGTCCCCGAGGTAGGCCTCGGTGACCGCCGGGTCCGCCTGGACCTCCGCGGGTGTGCCGCCGGCGATCCGGCGGCCGGAGTCGAGCACCGTGATCCGGTCGCAGACCCGCATGACCAGGTCCATGTGGTGCTCGACGAGCAGCACGCTCATCCGCCCGGACAGCGTGCGGATCAGCTCACCGAGCTCGTGCATCTCGTCCTCGGCCAGCCCGCTGGCCGGTTCGTCGAGCAGCAGCAGCTCCGGTTCCAGCACCAGCGCGCGGGCGAGCGCCACCCGCTTCTGCACCGGGTAGGGGAGGCCGCCGGGGTACCGGTCCGCGTACCGCTCGGCGTCCAGCCGGGCCAGCGCCGCAGTCGCCCGCTCGCGCAGCGCCCGCTCGTCGCGGTCGGCCCGGGGCAGGGCCAGCAGCGCGGAGAGGAAGCCGGCCCGGGCGTGCCGGTGCGCGCCGACCATCACGTTCTCCAGCACGGTCATGCCGGGGAAGAGACCGACGCCCTGCAGCGTGCGGGCGATGCCGTGGCCGGCGAGCTGGTGCGGTCGCAGCCCGCGGAGCGGGCGGTCGCGCCAGGTCACCGAGCCGCCGGTGGGCCGCACGAGCCCGCAGGCGACGTTGAACAGCGTCGTCTTGCCGGCCCCGTTCGGGCCGATCAGCCCGTGCACCTGCCCGGGCTCGACGGTCAGCGAGACGTCGGACAGCGCGGAGACACCGCCGAAGGCGACCGAGATGCCGGCCATCTCCAGCCGGTGCCGCGGGGCCCCGGCGGCCGGTCGGTCGGGTGCGGAGGTCCCTGCGGTCGGGCTCGGCTGCGCCAACGGGCCCACGGCTCCCTCGCCTCGGTCGACCGCCCGTCGCGGCGTTGCGCCGGGCGAGGTGCCGGGGCGTCCCCCGACGGGTCGAGCCTCCGGTGCGGTGAGGCAGGTCACAATGGGCGCGCAGCACAGTGATCACACATCAGCGATGTGCCATCAGCCGCGTGTCACGAAGGGGTGACCATGCAGCCGTTCCCGTCCCACGTCGCCGACCGCCTGGCGGAGCTGGCGCCGCCGCTGCTCGACCAGCTGGACGCCATGGCCACCCGGGTGGTGGCGATCCTGGAGCGCACGGAGTGCGCCTACGCGCAGCAGGGCCCGGCGGTGGTGGCCGAGCTCCACGCGTCCAGCCGGGCCAACCTCGAGCGCGGCGTGCGCACGTTGATGGGTGACACCGGCGACGGCGGTCGCGCAGCGATGGCGGCCGCCCGGGAGGTCGGCCGGCGGCGCGCCGCGCAGGGCATCCCGCTGGAGACGGTGCTGCGCGCCTACCGGCTCGGCGGGCAGGTGACCTGGGAGGCGCTGCGCGACGTGGCCCGCCGGGCGGAGGCGCCCGGGGACAGCGAGGTGCTGCTCGAGGTGGCCGGCTCCGTCTGGCACGTCAACGACGTGCAGTGCGCCGCGCTCGCCGAGGCCTACCGGCTGGAGCAGCGCCGGCTGGCCGACGTCGACGAGGAGGCGCGCCAGCAGCTGCTCGACGGCCTGCTCGACGGCCGCGGCGGCGACCCGTCCTTCGCCCGGACGGCGGCCGACCTGCTCGCGCTGCCGCTGGAGGGACGGTTGGTGTGCGCCGTGGCGCCGGCCGGGGACGACGACGGCGCTGCGCTCGCCGACGCCCCCGCCCAGCTGCTGCGTCGCGGTGTGCGCTCGGTGTGGGGCCGGCGCGCGGGAGCCCGGGTCGGCGTCCTGGCGCTCGGGGGGCGCCGGGTCGAGGACGTGCTCAGCTCGCTGCGGGAGCTGGCGACCGGTCCGGTCGGCGTCTCACCGGTCGTCGAGGGCGCCGCGGAGGTCGCGGCCGCCTGGCGGCTCGCCGACGCAGCCGCGCGCACGCTGCCCGCCGGCCGGCCGCAGGTGGCGGGCATCGACGAGCGGCTGCCCGAGGCGCTGCTCGCCGGGTCGCCGGAGATCGCCGCGCGGCTGGCCGACCAGGCGGTCGGCCGGCTGCTGGAGCTGCCGGGTGAGGAGCCGGCGGTGCTGCTGGAGACCCTCGCGGCGCTGCTCGCCGCCGACGGCTCGCCGACGCGGGCCGCGGACGCGCTGTTCTGCCACCGCAACACGGTCATGCACCGGCTCCGGCGGATCGAGCGGGTGACCGGCGGCTCGCTGGCCGACCCGCGGGCGCGGCTGCTGTGGCAGCTGGCGCTCCTGCAGGCCGGCCCGCGGCGACCGGCACCGGCCTGCCGGCCGGACTCCGTCCCGGCCCCGGGCGCCGGCGGCTACTGGAGGTAGTTCTCGACCTGCGGCTCGGGTCGCTCCGTGGCCTCGTCCGGGTCCTCGCCGTACTGCCGCTTGGCGTCCCGCTGGCGCAGCAGGTCCCAGAGCTGGTCGAGGTCCTGCTCGAGCTGGGTCATCCGGGCGCGGGTCTCGTCGGTGTGCTCACCGGCGTTGCGCAGCCGGTGCTCCTCCTCGACCAGCTCGTGGATGTGCTGGCGGATGTCCTTGTCGTCCATGTCCTGCCCCTCGTCGGTGCGGTCCCCGGCGCCGGGCCGGGCTTCGTCTGCCCCCAGCTTGCCCGGTCCGCGCTCCCGGCACACCGGCGGTGGTCGTCGCACCGGTCACCCGGTGTCACGGCGTGTCGGGCACCCAGCCCTCGACGAACGCGGCCAGCCGCCGGGTCAGCGCGCCCCCCGCCCGGCCGACGCCGAGCAGCGCGCCGCGCTCCAGCGGCACCCGCACCGGCCGGCGCTCCGGCGCCGGCGCGGCCCGGACCGCGTGCCCCGCGGCGACCAGCTCGGGCACCGGGCGGTCGAGCTGGGCGCGCACCCGGCCCAGCGCCGCCGCGGCCGGGCCGGCGTTGCCCTGGACCAGCGCGGTGACGAACGCCGGGTCGCTGGCGATGACCCGGGTGCCGTCGCGGAAGCTGCCGGCGGCCAGCGACAGCGCCAGCGGGCCGGCCTCGGCCGCGGCGGCGGCCAGTGCCGCGGCCAGCAGGTGCGGGACGGCGCTGATCGCGGCCACCGCCTCGTCGTGCTCCGCCGCGGTCACCGGCACCACCTCCGCGCCGACGGCCAGCGCGATCTCCGCGACCCGCAGCCAGCGGCGGACGTCGGTGTCCGGCTCCAGGCACACCGCCCACCGGGCGCCGCGGAACAACCCCGGGTCGACGGCGTCCGGGCCGGACCGTTCCGTCCCGGCCATCGGGTGCCCGCCCACGTAGCGGTCGCCGTACCGGGCGCCGAGCTCGGCGAGCACCGGCGCCTTCACCGAGCCCAGGTCGGTGATCGTCGCGCCGGGGTCGGTCCGCAGGCCGTCCAGCGCGGTCGCCATCACCGGCAGCGGCACCGCCAGGACGACGACGCCGGTCAGCTCCGGGCGCACGTCGACGCCGCGGTCTTCGGCGGCGGCGCGGGCCCGCGGGTCGACGTCCCAGCCGGAGACCGGCCGCCCGGCGTCCACCAGCGCGGCGGCGAGCGACCCGCCCAGCTGGCCCAGGCCCACCACCGACACCGGCGGGACGGGCATCGTGGGCACCGGGAAGCGCGGGTCGGCCATGATCTACAGGCTATGACCCATCCCGATGCCGACCCCGGCGCCACGGGGCTGCGGACGAGCTTCGCCGTCCGGGTGGCCAAGGACGGCGACCGCTGGGAGTGCGCGCTGCTGGCCGCGGACGCCGACGACGAGCTGCCGGTGCTGGAGCGGGCGCTCGGCGAGCCGGGCGACGCCGGCTGGCCCGGCCCGTTCGTGATCGTCGTCGACAGCCGGCTGTACTTCGTCGTGCTGCGGCACGGCCCCGGCGGCATGGTGCGCGCGCTCATCTCCGACGCCACCTTCCAGGAGTGGGTGCTCGCCGCGGAGGTCGTCGAGCGCTACGGCATCCCGGTCGACGACGCCACCGCCTTCGACGAGGACGAGGAGGGCTGGCCCGGCGGCGACCTCGACGTCTTCGCCGACGCGGGCCTGCCCGCCGACGAGCTCACGGCGCTGCTCGCCGCCGACGACCTGTGGGCCGACGAGATGGTGCTGCAGATCGCCGGCCGGCTCGGCTTCGCCGAGCAGCTCACCCGGGTCGCGGCCGCGTGAGCGTCCGCGCCGTCGTCTTCGACCTCGGTGGGGTGCTCACCGACAGCCCCCTGGCCGCCTTCGCCGCGTACGAGGCGGCGGCCGGGCTGCCCGACGGGCTGATCCGCCGGCTCAACAGCACCGCCCCCGACACCAACGCCTGGGCCCGGTTCGAGCGCGGGGAGCTGGACGTCGCCGGGTTCCGGGCCGCGTTCGAGGCCGAGGCGGCCGCCGCCGGGCACACCGTGGACGCCGGCCGGGTGCTCGCCGCGCTGGCCGGTGACCTGCGCCCGCCGGTGGTCGCCGCGGTGCGCCGGCTGCGGGACGCCGGGTTCCCGCTGGGCCTGCTGTCGAACAACGTGCGGCCGATGGAGCGCACCGGGCCGCTGGGCGAGCTGCTGGCGCTGTTCGACGCGGTCGTCGAGTCCTCGGTCGAGGGGGTGCGCAAGCCCGAGCCGGCGATCTACACCCGCGCGCTGGACCGGCTGTCGGCCGCCGTCGGCCGGCCGCTCGCGGCCGCGGACTGCGCCTACCTCGACGACCTGGGCATCAACCTCAAACCGGCCCGGGCGCTGGGCTTCACCACGATCAAGGTCACCGACCCGGCGGCGGCGCTGGCCGAGCTGTCGCAGCTGACGGGGGTGGACCTGGGATGACCGACGACGAGGCGATGCTGCGGGCGCTGGAGCTGGCGGCGGCCGCGCAGGAGTGGGGGGACACCCCGATCGGCGCCGTCGTCCTGGGGCCGGACGGCGCGCTGCTGGCCGAGGCCGCCAACGAGCGGGAGAAGCGCGGCGACCCGACCGCCCACGCCGAGGTGCTCGCGCTGCGCGAGGCGGCCCGGGTGCACGGCGACGGCTGGCGGCTGACCGGCGCGACCCTGGTGGTCACGCTCGAGCCCTGCACCATGTGCGCCGGCGCCAGCGTGCTGTCCCGGGTGGCCCGGGTGGTCTACGGCGCGGACGACCCGAAGGCGGGTGCGGTGGGGTCGCTCTGGGACGTCGTCCGCGACCGCCGGCTCAACCACCGGCCCGAGGTCGTGGCCGGTGTCCGGGACGCCGAGTCGGCCGCTCTCCTACGTGCCTTCTTCCGCGCGAGACGGGCCATGTAACCTCTTCGGCGGTGGCGTGTCCGAGCGGCCGAAGGAGCACGCCTCGAAAGCGTGTGAGGTGCAAGCCTCCGTGGGTTCAAATCCCACCGCCACCGCAGGTCGACGGCGGCGTCCCGGTTCCCCGGGGCGCCGCCGTCGTCGTACCGGCCGCTCAGCAGTTGGCCTTGCCCCAGTCGTCGATGGCCGACCCGCCGTCGATCAGCCCGGGCCGCAGCGCCTCGAGCTCGTCGGCGTAGCCGGTGTTGGCCTGCGGGTTCGACAGGTCCAGCTTGCCGACCAGGTCGCGCATCCCGGTCACCGCGCCGACGAAGCGCTGCCACTGCGGGGCGACGCCCGGCGGCGGCTGCAGCTGGTTGAGCTGGTCGACCGCGGCGGCCAGCCGCTGGGGCGCCTCCTGCGGCGCCTGCTGCACCGAGCCCAGGTCGGTCGACACCTGCTGCAGCACCATCGGCGCCTGCCGGCAGAAGTCGTCCTGGAGGTCGTCGGCCGACGCCGACGAGGACGGCGCAGCTGAGGACGACGACGCCGCCGACGACGACGCCGCCGACGAGGACGAGGACGACGAGCTCGCGGCGCCGGCGGCGTCGGCCGGGTCGTCGCCCCCGCACGCCGTCCCGAGCAGCAGGACGGCGCCCAGCGGGAGGGCGGTCAGGGCACAGCGCGTTCTGGCGGTGATCACAGGGAGACACCCTGCCGCCGGACCGGCCGGTCCGCGCGTCGGGGCCGGTCAGCCGATCGGCTCGTCGCGGTCCATCAGCAGCGAGCCGTCGCGGGCGCGGGTCAGCGTGAACTGGTGCAGCTCGTCGTGCCGGTCGCCGTTCTTCTCGACGAACACCACCCGTCCGGTCGCGGTCAGCTCGCCGGTCTGCTGCACGCCGGACAGCTGCACCGAGCGGAACCGGTTCCAGAACGAGACGTAGTTGCCCCGGCTCTCGACGTCCTGCAGGTAGGGGCCGGTGCGGGCGTACGCCGACGCCGCATCACCGGGCAGCAGCGCGTAGTAGCTGGTCACGAAGCCGGCGACGTCCGCGGCCGGTGCCTCGCTGGTCGGCGGCGGCTCGGACGGCGGCGGCTCGGACGACGGCGGCGGCGGGCTGCTGGACGGCGCGGTCTCCGGCGGCTCCTCGCTCGTCGACGGCGCCGGGGAGCTCTCCTCCGCCGGGCTGGGCGTCGGCTCGGCCGCCGGGGCGCTGGTGGCCGCCGGGGTCCGGTCGGCCGGGGGCGTGGCCGTGGAGTCGGTGTCGCGGTTCGCCCAGACGCCGACCAGCACGCCGGCGACCGCGAGCACGAGCAGCGCGGCCAGCAGCACCGGCCAGCGGCGGCGCCGCCGCGCGGGCTCCCCGGCCGGCGCGGTGGCCGGCGGTGGGGCCGGCGGCGTGGCGGCGGGTGCGTCGTCGGGTGCCGCGGCCGGCGGGCCCGCGGCAGGGTCCTGCTCGGCCGGCGCGGGGGCGGTCGCGACCGGCGCGGCGGTGACGGCCGGAGCGGGGGCTGCGGTGGCAGACGGGGTCGCGGTGGCAGACGGGGTCGCGGTGGCGGGCGGCGGCGTGGGCGCACCGATCGGCCGGACGTCGGTGAGCGTCGGAGGCAGCGGCGTCCGGGCGTTGAGCACGTCGGTGACGTCGCGGTCCCGGCCGGCGGCCAGCCGGGCCAGCTGGTCGCGCACCTCCGGCATGGTCGGCCGCTTGGCCTCGTCCATCGCCAGCATCCGCATCAGCGGGCGGGTGAGCGCCCCGGCGTGCCGCGGCTTGGCGAAGTCGCCGCCGGAGACCCGGTAGAGCATCTCCAGCGGGTTCTCGGTCATCCCGAACGGCGGGCTGCCCTCGAGGCAGGCGTAGAGCGTCGCGCCGAGGGAGAAGACGTCGCTGGCCTCGTCGGGCTCCTGGCCGCGGGCGACCTCGGGGGCCAGGAAGGCCGGCGTCCCCTTGACCACGCCGGTCTGGGTGAGCGACACGTCGCCCTGGGCCCGCGAGATCCCGAAGTCGGTGATCTTGACCAGGCCGTCCTTGCCGGGACCCTCGCCGATCAGCACGTTGCCCGGCTTCACGTCGCGGTGGACGATCCCCGCCGCGTGCGTGGCCGCCAGCGCGTCGGCGACCTGCGCGCCGATCTGGGCGACCTGGGCCACCGGCAGCAGCCCGCGCTCGGCCAGCACCTGGGCCAGGCTGCGCGAGGGCAGGTACTCCATGACCAGCCAGGGCTGCTCCTGGTCGAGCACCATGTCGTAGACCGAGATGGCGTGCGGGTGGCTCAGCCGGGCGGCGATCCGCCCTTCGCGCATCGCCGCCTGCCGGTGCTCCTCGGCCACGCGCGGCTCGACGCCGAGCGGGACGAGCACCTGCTTGACCGCGACGTCCCGGCCCAGCAGCTCGTCGCGGGCCAGCCAGACCGCGCCCATCGCGCCGCCACCGAGCCGGCTGCGCAACCGGTAGCGCCCGGCGACGAGCGAGCCCGGTGCGGTCACCGGCGGGACGGCGGGGTCATGACGGGCAGCGCGCCGGCCGGGGTCAGGCGGTGACCGGCGTGCCGAAGCGGCGCGCGTACTCGGCCTGGGCTCCCTCGGGCAGCGCGTCGAACAGCTCGCCGAGCTCCGTGACCGAGCTCTCCGGCAGCTCGTCGAACAGCGAGCTCCAGCTCGGCGGCTCGTCGTGCCCGCGGGTGAGCAGCAGCTCCCAGGCGCGGGTCTGCCGCTCGCGCTGGGCGCGCCCGGCGACCAGGCCGGTGAGGTACTGGTCCTTGGCCGCGTCCTTCTCCGCGCGGGTCGCGTCGTCGGGCAGGTTGCTCGGGTCGGTCTCCTGCAGCGCGGTCACGATCGCCGCGACGACCTCGGGGCGCACCTGCGTGCTGTCCGCGTCGCTCATCGAATGCCTCCTCGGCCGTTCCGGGCCCTCCGGTTGCGGCCCGGCGACACCCGCCGGGCCCGGTGGCGGTCGGGTCTACTCAACCACCCCCGGGGCCGCCGGGCCGGGTGACCCCGAGGTCGACGTCCGCACCTCCGCCCCCGCCCGCTAGACTGCCCAGCACTGGAGGATTCGCCTAGTGGCCTATGGCGCTCGCTTGGAAAGCGGGTTGGGGGCAACCCCTCGGGAGTTCGAATCTCCCATCCTCCGCAGGTAGAGCGCCGTCACGGCGCCGAGCATCACGACCCCGCCCGCCAGCGCGGTCGGGGTCAGCCGCTCGCCCAGCAGGGCGACGGCCAGCACGGTCGCGGTCAGCGGCTCGAGCAGCGTCACGATCGACGCGACCGCGGCCGGCACCGCGCGCACCCCGGTGAAGAACAGCCCGTAGGCGAGCGCGCTGGGGACCGCACCCAGGTAGAGCAGCAGCAGCAGGGCCAGCGGGTCGCCGGTGACGTCGAGCCCCGCGCCCAGCGCGACCGGGGTCAGCAGCACCGCGCCGACGACGAAGCCGACCGTCGTCGTCGGCACACCGTCGGGCACCCCGGACGACGCCACGACGACGCCGGCGTAGGCGACCGCGCAGCCCACCGCGGCGAGTGCGCCGAGCAGCACGGTGTCCCCGCCGCCGCCGGCCGACACGCCCACGAGCAGCACCAGCCCGACGAGCGCGGCCGACAGCGCGAGCACGGTGGCCCGGTCGGGTCGGCCGTGACCGAGCGCCGCCGCGCCGACGGCGACCAGCAGCGGGGCCAGCCCCAGGGCGACGAGCGTGGCGATGCTCACCCCGGCGGCGGCGACCGCGGCGAAGTAGGCCGCCTGGTAGGTGGCCAGGCCGGCGGCCACCAGCAGCAGCCGCACCCGGACGGCGCGGCTGCGCACCACCGGAGCGGGCTGCCGGCGGCGGGTGAGCAGGGTGGCGGTGCCGAGCACGACGGCCGCGACCGCCATCCGGTACCAGGCGACGTCGAGCGGGTCGAGGTCGGTGCGGCGCGCGATCACGTCGCCGGTGACACCGGAGGTGCCCCAGCAGAGGGCGGCGCCGACGACGAGGGCGAACCCGCGCGCGGCGGGGGTGGGCTGGGTGGGGGAGGACATGACGCTCCTGGGCGAGCCGGGCCGGTGGACTCGGGAGCCGGAGCGCAGCGCGACCCCGCCGCCCGGCGAGGCGGCGGTCAGGCCCGCGGGGCTCCGGTCAGGAGCGCGGCGGGGGCAGGACGAGGGCGCGACCGGGCGTCATGCCGGGGGAGCGTAGCGGCACCGGCCCGCGTGCCGGCGTCCCCGCGTCGACTACGATGGTGCGCGACCCCTCGTGCGGCGTCACCCTGTGAACCTCCCCAGGGCCGGAAGGCAGCAAGGATAAGCGGGCTCTGGCGGGTGTGCGGGGGGTCCCTTCTTTTGCGGTGCACAGCTGTTCGACAGGTGCAGACCCCCTCCCGTGCGGTTGACTTCCATGAACGTTCATGGAAGTTGCACGACGAGAGGAGTGGTCATGCCCCGTCGCCGGACCTGGTGGATCGTCGGTGGAGTGGTGGGTGTCGTCGTGGTCGGCGTCGTCGCCGGCCCGCTGGTCTACGCCGCGCTCGAGGACGACGCCCCGCCCGCGGCCACCGTGCAGGCCCAGCCCTCGGACGTCGCCCTGACCCCCGCGACCGACGGCACCTGGACCGTCGTCGCCGGGTCGAGCGCCGGGTACCGGGTGCACGAGGTGCTCAACGGTGCCGACGTCACCGTCGCCGGCACCACCGACCAGGTCACCGGCCAGGTGGTGATCACCGGTGGTGACCTCACGTCGGCGCAGGTGGACGTCGACGTCGCCAGCATCCGCACCGACCGCAGCCAGCGCGACGGCTACTTCCGGGACGACGTCATGCACGTCGACGAGAACCCGACGGCGACCTTCCGGGTCGACCAGCCGGTCGACGTCCCCGAGCTGTCCGGGACGCCGGTGACGGTGCAGGTCCCCGGCGACCTGACCCTCGCCGGCCAGACCCGGGAGGTCACCGCGCCGCTGTCGGTGGTGCGCACCGCCGACGGCGTCGACCTCTCCGGGTCGATCCCGGTCACCTTCGGCGACTACGGCATCGAGGCGCCGAACCTCGGCTTCGTGCGGGTCGACGACCAGGGTGCGGTGGAGTTCCTGCTGCACCTCGCCCAGCAGTGACCCGCACCGGGCGGCGGCGCGCCGGGAACGTCGGTCCGGCCACGTAATGTCGGTGGCGTGGCGCTGGCTCTCTACCGGAAGTACCGCCCGGCGACGTTCGCCGAGGTGGTGGGCCAGGAGCACGTCACCGCACCGCTGATGAACGCCGTCGACGGCGGGCGGATCAACCACGCGTACCTGTTCAGCGGCCCGCGCGGCTGCGGCAAGACGTCCTCGGCGCGGATCCTGGCCCGCTCGCTGAACTGCGAGCAGGGCCCGACGTCGACGCCGTGCGGCGTCTGCACCTCGTGCGTCTCGCTCGCCCCCGACGGCCCCGGCTCGATCGACGTCATGGAGATCGACGCCGCCAGCCACGGTGGTGTCGACGACGCCCGCGACCTGCGCGAGAAGGCGTTCTTCGCGCCGGTGAACAGCCGCTACAAGGTCTACATCGTCGACGAGGCGCACATGGTGACGACGCAGGGCTTCAACGCCCTGCTCAAGGTCGTCGAGGAGCCGCCGGAGTTCCTCGTCTTCGTCTTCGCCACCACCGAGCCGGACAAGGTGCTGCCCACCATCCGGTCGCGCACCCACCACTACCCGTTCCGGCTGGTGCCGCCGAGCACGCTGCGCGGCCTGCTGGAGAAGACCTGCGCCGCCGAGGGCGTCCAGGTCGAGCCCACCGTCTTCCCGCTGGTCGTGCGGGCCGGCGGCGGCTCCGTGCGCGACTCGCTGTCGATCCTCGACCAGCTGCTGGCCGGTGCGGGCGCCGGCGGCGTCACCTACCGCGATGCCGTCGGCCTGCTCGGCGTCACGGACGAGGCGCTGCTGGACGAGGCGGTCGACGCGCTCGCCGCCTCCGACGCGCCGGGGGTGTTCCAGGCCGTCGACCGGGTGGTCGAGGCCGGGCACGACCCCCGCCGCTTCGCCACCGACCTGCTCGACCGGCTGCGCGACCTGATCGTGCTCGACGCCGTGCCCGAGGCCGGCGGCAACGGGCTGCTCGACTGCCCGCCCGACCGGCTGGACCTGATGACCCGGCAGGCCCAGGCGCTGGGCGCGGCCACGCTCTCCCGGCTGGCCGACACCGTGCACGAGGGGCTCACGGAGATGCGCGGCACCACCGCGCCCCGGCTGCTGCTCGAGCTGGTCTGCGCCCGGATGCTGCTGCCCGCCGTCGACGGCTCGGCGCAGGCCACCCTGCAGCGCCTCGAGCGGCTGGAGCGGCGGATGTCGATCGCCGGCGAGCACGCCGGCCGGCCCGCCGGGTCGTTCACCGCCCCGGCGCCCGTCGCCGCGCCCGTTCCTGCGGCCGCCCCGCCCCAGGCCGCCCCGACCCAGGCCGCCCCGACCCAGGCCACCCCGGCGCGCCCGCCGGCCGCCGACACCGGCAACCGGCCGGCGTACGTGCGGCCGTCGCAGCGCGGCCAGGCGGACCCGGCCCCTGCCCCTGCTGCGCCCGCCGCCGCGGCCCCCCGGGCCCCCGAGCCCGCGGCCGCCGAGCAGCCCCCGGCCTCCGCCGCGCCGGAGCCCGCCACCCCGGCTCCGGCGCCGGAGGGCGACGACGGCTGGCCGACCCCCGCCCGCCCCGGCGCCGCCGCGGCCCGCCGTCCCGCCCCGGCTCCCGCGCCGGAGGGTGACGACGGCTGGCCGGTGCCCGCGCAGCCCGGTGGCGGCCGCCGCGAGGCAGTCGCGACCGCGCCGGCGAGCGCCCCGTCCGCGCCCGCAGCCCCGGCCGAGGAGCCGCGCCGGCCCGCCGCCGCCACCTCCGAGCCGGACATCCCGCTCCCGCCCGAGCCCACCGACGACGAGGACTGGCCGCAGCCGGCCCGTCCCGCCGCCGCGGCCCGGCCGGCCGCCCCGCAGCAGCCCGACCCGCAGCCGGCAGCACCCCAGCGGGCGGCCGCCGAGTCCGCGCCCGCGCCGCGCGGCGGGGAGCCGACGCCGGTCGTGTCGGCCAACCCGCCCGAGCCGGCCGGCGGGTCCGACGAGCTGACCACCGCCGACGTGCGGCGGATCTGGCCCGAGCTGCTCGGCGTGGTCAAGAAGCACAAGCGCACCACCGAGGCGCTGCTCAAGAACGCGCAGGTGCAGGAGCTGGCCAACGGGACCCTGACGCTGGCCACCACCTCCCCGGCGCTGGCCCGCCGGCTCGGCGACGACCTCAACAAGGACGTCATCCGGCAGTCCCTCGAGGAGCTGCTCGGGGTGCGCTGGAAGGTGCAGGCGGTCGTCGACGGCGGTCCGGGGGCGGCCGCCCCGCCCCCGGTCCGGGGCGGCATCAGCGCGGCACCCGACCCGGTCGCCGCCCGCGCCGCGGCGGAGGCCGCCGAGACCGCCGAGGCCGCCGAGCTGCTGGCCGAGCGGGACGCGAGCCCCGACGTCGACGACCACTCCCCGGCGGTCGACGCCGAGCAGGCCGCGCTGGCGCTGCTGCGCGCGCAGCTCGGGGCCCGCCCGATCGAGAGCAGCTAGGACAGGGCCACCTCGCCGCGCCACCGCGGTTCGTCGGCACCAGCACCTACGCTCGGAGCATGCCCCCGCAGCCGAACATGCAGCAGCTGATGAAGCAGGCGCAGAAGATGCAGCAGCAGCTCGCCGCCGCCCAGGAGCAGCTGGCCCAGGTCGAGGTCACCGGCACCGCCGGTGGCGGCCTGGTCAGCGCCATCATGACCGGCCAGGGCGAGCTGACCGCGCTCACCATCGCGCCGGCCGCCGTCGACCCCGACGACGTCGAGACGTTGCAGGACCTGGTCATCGCCGCCGTCCGCGACGCCAACCGCAACGCGCAGGAGCTCACCGCCCGGACGATGGGCCCGCTGACCGGCGGGATGGGCGGCGGCCTGGGGCTCCCCGGCCTCTGATCCACCCCACAGGAGTGCCCGGGGCGCGTTCTCCGCGCCCCGGCACTCCGAGCGAAGGAGAACCGTGTACGAGGGCGCTGTCCAGGACCTGATCGACGAGCTCGGGCGACTGCCCGGCGTCGGGCCCAAGAGCGCGCAGCGCATCGCCTTCCACCTGCTGGCCGCCGAGTCGGCCGACGTCGGGCGGCTGGTCGCCGCGCTGCAGCGGGTGCAGGCCGAGGTCCGCTTCTGCGTGACCTGCTTCAACGTCGCCGAGGGCGAGCAGTGCCGGATCTGCCGCGACCCCCGGCGGGCCGACGACGTCATCTGCGTCGTCGAGGAGCCCAAGGACGTCGTGGCGGTCGAGCGCACCCGCGAGTTCAAGGGCCGCTACCACGTGCTCGGCGGCGCGATCAGCCCGATCGAGGGCATCGGCCCCGACGACCTGCGGGTCAAGGAGCTGATGACCCGGCTGATGGACGGCACGGTCACCGAGCTGATCATCGCCACCGACCCCAACCTCGAGGGCGAGGCGACCGCCGCCTACCTGGCCCGGCTGGTCGCCCCGCTGGGCATGGCGGTCTCCCGGCTGGCCAGCGGCCTGCCGGTGGGCGGTGACCTCGAGTACGCCGACGAGGTCACCCTCGGCCGGGCCTTCGAGGGCCGCCGCCGCATCGATGCCTAGTCGGAGTGGATCCGTCGCGCTGAGCTCGACGGATCCACTCCGCCTCAGCCCTCGACGACGTAGTCGTCGCCGCGGCGGACGGCGCGGCGGACGCGGAGCCGCACCACCTGGCCGACCCGCTTGACCAGGCCCGAGTAGCCCGGCGCCGGGCCGTGGTAGCCGAGGAACCCGCGCGGTCCGGACACCATCTCGCCGGTCGACAGGTCGTAGCGGCTCTGGTGCCACGGGCACACCAGGCACCCCTCGGCGTCGAGGTGCCCCTCCGCGAGGTCGGCGAACTGGTGCCGGCAGCGGCGGGAGACGGCCGTCGTGCGGTCGCCGGTGTTGGCCACCGCCCACTGGCCGGCCCGCCGGACGGCGCCCGGGGGCAGGTCGGCGGCGGGGACGTGGTCGGGCACGGTGCCTCCAGGGCGGGTGGGTGCGCGAGCGGTGGGTGGGCGGTGCCCTACCCAGCGCAGCGACGTGCAGACCTCGCGCGGGCGGCGGCCGAGAACGTCGGACGCCGGTGGGACGGTTCGGCGGTCGAGCAGATCCGCCCGTCCGAGGAGGAACCATGCCCACCCGCGACGTCCCCTGGCCGGCCGGCACCCCCTGCTGGGTCGACTACAACGCCGTCGAGCTCACCGCTGCCCGCGCCTTCTACTCCGACCTCTTCGGGTGGGAGTACGCCGGCGGCGACCCGTCGTCCGGCGGCTACCTGTTCGCCGTGGTCGACGGCCGCCCGGCGGCCGGGCTGATGCCGCGGCAGAGCGAGGACGACGGCCCCGCCGCCTGGACCACCTACTTCGCCACGGACGACGCCGAGGCCACCGCCGAGCGCATCACCGCGGCCGGGGGCACGGTCGTGGCCCCGCCGATGGCGGTGCTCGACCAGGGCAGCTTCGCGATCGCGCTCGACCCGGAGGGCAACGTCTTCGGCCTGTGGGAGGCCGGCGGGTTCATCGGCGAGAACGTCTTCAACGAGCCCGGGACGGTGGTCTGGAACGAGGCCGCGGTCGAGGACCCGGCCGGCGCCCGCGAGTTCTACAGCGCGGTGTTCGGCCACCGCTGGACCGAGATCCCGGAGTCGGGCGGCTACTCCACCTTCGCCGTCGACGACCGGCCGCTCGGCGGTCTCGGCGGTCTCGGGCCCGACCTGCCCCGCGGCTGGACCACCTGCTTCTCCGTCGTCTCCGCGGACGACGCGGTGCGGCGGCTGGAGGCCGGTGGCGGCAAGGTGCTGCTCGCCGCGCAGGACAGCCCCTACGGGCGGTTCGCGGTGGGAACCGACCTGTGGGGTGCGCCGTTCTCGGTCATGCAGGAGACGGACAGCTGACGGCGGCTGCTGAGCACGACGACGGGGAGGTGGGCACGATGGAGCGCGTGCCCCACCTCCGCCGTCCGTCCGCCCCCCGTCCCGTCGCCCTCCTGCTGGCCGTCCTGACGGCGCTCGCCGCCGTGCTCCTCGTCCCCGGCACCGCCTCCGCCGAGGCGCCGGGCCGGCTGACCGAGCGGGTCACCGACTCCGCGGGCGTCCTGGGCAACGACGCCGACGAGGTGCGCGACACCGTCGACCGGCTCGCGTCCGACGAGGGCATCGGGCTCTACGTCGTCTTCGTGAACCGGTTCGACGGCACCGCCGATCCCGACGCGTGGGCGGCCCAGGCCGCACGGGCCACCGGACTCGGCCGCAGCGATGCGGTGTTCGCGGTCGCCACCGGGGAGCGACGCTTCGGGGTCTACGCCGGCGGCGCGTTCGCCGTCGACGAGGTGCGCCAGCTCGACCAGCAGGACGTCCGGCCCCAACTGTCCGACAGCGACTGGGCAGGCGCGGTCTCCGCGTTCGCCGACGGGCTGCCCGGCGCCCGCCAGGGCAGCTCCGGCGCATCGAGCAGCTCGAACTCCGGCGGGGGTGGCGGCGGGGGAGCAGTCCTCGTGACGCTGGTCCTCATCGCGCTGGTCGGTGGCGGCGCCTACCTGTTCTTCCGCGGTCGCCGGCGCAAGGCCGCCGAGCTCGCCGCCCAGCCGCAGACCCGGGCCATCCCGCGGCCCGATCCGCACGCCGGTGTCCCCACCGAGCAGCTCAACTACCGGGCGAGCCAGGCGCTGCTCGACCTCGACGAGCGGGCGCGCACGGCGGGCCTCGACCTCGACTTCGCCCGCGCCCAGTACGGCGCGGAGGCGGTGCCCGGCCTGGACCAGGAGCTGGCCGCCGCGCGTGACGAGCTCGCCCGCGCGTTCGCCATCCGCCAGCTGCTCGACGACGAGATCCCCGAGGACGAGCCGACGCAGCGCCGGATGCTCACCGACCTGCTCGGCCTCACCGGCTCCGCCGACCGCCGGCTGGCCGCGCAGAACGACGCGCTCGGCCAGTTGCGCGACCGGGAGCGCACCGCGCCGCAGGCGCTGGAGGAGCTGACCGGCCGGATGGCCGAGCTGCAGCAGCGGCTCCCGCAGGCCGAGCAGCGGCTCGCCGACCTGCAGGGCCGTTACGCCGAGTCGGCGGTGGGCCCGGTGCAGGGCAACGTCGCCGAGGCCGGCACCCGGCTGGCCGCGGCCGGCCAGGCGCTGACCCAGGCGCGCACCGCCGTGGAGAGCGGGGAGACCGGGCGCTCGGTCGCCCAGCTGCGCACCGCCGAGGACGCCGTCGCCCAGAGCGCGACGCTGCTGGACAGCGTCGAGCGGCTGGCCGCCGACCTGGCCGCCGCTGAGCAGCGGCTGCCCGCCGCCCGCGCCGGGGTGGAGGGCGACCTGGCCGAGGCGCGCGCCGCCGCCGGCGGCCCGGGCGCCGGTGACCTGCGCGCCCCGGTCGCCCGGGCCGAGGCGGCGCTGGCCTCCGCCGACGAGCTGCTCCGGCCCCGTGACGGCAGCCGGCCCGACCCGCTCGCCGCGCTCCGCCGCCTCGAGGAGGCCGACACCGCCCTGGACCAGGCGCTGGAGAGCGCCCGCGATGCCCGCGTCCAGGCGCAGCGGGCCGCCGCTGCGCTGGACCAGGCGCTGCTCACCGCCCGGTCCGGGGTGGCCGCCGCCGGCGACTTCATCTCCACCCGCCGCGGCGCGGTGGGCAGCGAGGCCCGCACCCGGCTGGCCGAGGCCGAGCGGCACCTGTCGGCCGCGGTCAGCGGGGCGAGCAGCGACCCGGTCGCCGGGCTGCGCGAGGCCCAGCTCGCCGACCGGCTGGCCCAGGACTCGCTGCGGCTGGCCCAGGACGACGTGTCCCGGTGGTCGCAGCAGACCGGCTACGGCTGGGGTGGCGGCGGCTACGGCGGCGGGGGCTACGGCGGTGGCGGTTTCGGCGGCGGTGGCTACGGCGGTGGCTACGGCGGCGGCTTCGGCCGGCCCCGCGGCGGCGGGATGGGCAACGCCCTGGGCTGGGGGCTCGGCGGGCTGGTGCTCGGCGGGCTGCTGTCCGGCGGCGGCCACGACAACGACTACGGCGCCTTCGGTGGCGGGGACTTCGGCGGCGGCGACTTCGGCGGCGGGGACTTCGGCGGCGGCGACTTCGGCGGCGGGGACAGCGGCTCGTTCTGACCCCCCGCCGGGTGGCGCCGGCCTAGGAGTCCGCGCTGACCTGGCCGTACGCGTGCGTCGGGCGCAGCCGGACCACCAGCCGCCGCTCGGCCACCATGGCCCGGCGGAACTCGGCCCAGTCCGGGTGCTCGCCGGAGACGCCGCGGTAGTACGCGACCAGCTCGTCGGCGGTCGCGTCGTCCGGGTCGGCGCACGGCGGGGTGAGCTCCGCGGTGCCCTCGGCGACCACCCAGCTCCAGAAGTCCGGCGAGGTCACGTGCAGGCTGGCCCGCGGGTCGGCGAGCAGGTTGCGGGTCTTGGCCCGGTCGGCGGTGACGGAGATGCGGAGCAGCCCGTCGTCCCAGCTGTAGCCAACGTTGGACAGCTGCGGCCGGCCGTCCCGCTTCAGGGTGGCGAGCACGCCCCAGCGGTGGGCGGCGACGAACGCCAGCAGCCGGGGGTCGGGGGTGGGCGCAGCGGTCATCGAAGTCCTCCGGTCAACGCCGTGTTCGGCCGTGGGAACGCCATCACGAGACGGTAACGGGTGTGGATCATGTCGTTGACCGTTGGATCAGCTGTGCTAGGCATGTCTCCTCCCGATGGCCACAGTCGGCCCCGGTGGCGCCTCCGCGCCTGCGGCCGGCTCCCATGAGAACGAGGTAACGGATGACTTCGGTCCCGAACGGCGGCCGGCGTGCGCTGGTCGCAACGGCGGGCATCGCGGTGTCGGCGCTCGCGCTGACCGCGTGCGGCGGCGGCGACGGCGACAGCGGCAGCGGCGGCTCGAGCGGCGGCGGCACGCTGACGATCGGCACCAGCGACAAGATCGTGACCCTGGACCCGGCGGGCTCGTACGACAACGGCTCGTTCACGGTGATGAACCAGGTCTACCCGTTCCTCATGAACACCGTGCCGGGCAGCCCCGACGTCAAGCCCGACATCGCCGAGTCGGCCAGCTTCACCAGCCCGACCGACTACACGGTCAAGCTGAAGTCGGGCCTGAAGTTCGCCAACGGTCACGACCTGACCAGCTCCGACGTGAAGTTCAGCTTCGACCGGGTGCTGAAGATCAACGCGCCCGACGGCCCGGCCTCGCTGCTGGCGAACCTGGACAGCACCGAGGCGACCGACCCGACGACGGTCGTGTTCCACCTCAAGGTCGCCAACGACCAGACGTTCCCGCAGGTGCTGTCGACCAACACCGGCCCGATCGTCGACGAGGAGGTCCTGTCGCCCGACGCGCTGACCCCCGACGCCGACATCGTCAAGGGCAAGTCCTTCGCGGGGCCGTACACGATCACCAGCTACGACCAGAACAACCTGGTGCAGTACCAGGCGAACCCGGACTACAAGGGTGCGCTGCCCAAGCCGAAGACCGACAAGGTCAACGTCAAGTACTACGCCGACGCCTCGAACCTGAAGCTGGACATCCAGCAGGGCAACATCGACGTCGCCTTCCGCAGCCTGTCGGCCACCGACGTCGCCGACCTGCGCAAGAACGACGCGGTCAAGGTCGTCGACGGTCCCGGCGGCGAGATCCGCTACATCACGTTCAACTTCGACACCCAGCCCTTCGGCGCCAAGGCGCAGGGCGCCGACCCGGCCAAGGCGCTCGCCGTCCGCCAGGCGGTCGCCGACCTGATCGACCGCAAGGAGCTGTCGGACCAGGTCTACAAGGGCACGTACACCCCGCTGTACTCCTTCGTCCCCGAGGGCCTGACCGGGGCGATCACCCCGCTCAAGGACGCCTACGGCGACGGCAGCGGCGGCCCCAGCGCCGACAAGGCCAAGCAGCGCCTGCAGGCGGCCGGCATCACCTCCCCGGTGGAGCTGAGCCTGCAGTTCAGCACCGACCACTACGGCCCGTCCTCGGGTGACGAGTACGCGCTGATCAAGGACCAGCTGGAGAAGAGCGGCCTGTTCAAGGTCAACCTGCAGTCGACCGAGTGGGTGCAGTACTCCAAGGACCGCACCTCCGACGTCTACCCGGCCTACCAGCTGGGCTGGTTCCCCGACTTCTCGGACGCCGACAACTACCTCACGCCGTTCTTCCTCAACACGGCCGAGACCACGGCGTTCCTGAAGAACCACTACTCGAACCCGACCGTCAACGACCTGATCCAGCGTGAGGTCGTCGAGCAGGACAAGGACGCGCGCAAGCAGCTCATCGAGCAGGTGCAGACCGAGGAGGCCAAGGACCTCGCGACCGTCCCGTACCTGCAGGGCTCGCAGATCGCCGTCGTCGGCAAGGACGTCAGCGGCACCGAGGACACCCTCGACGCCTCGTTCAAGTTCCGGTACGGCGTCCTGAGCAAGGGCTGAGAACCACCGCACGGCCCGGGCCCCGGGTGACTCGCGCACACGCGAGGCACCCGGGGCCCGGTGCGTGTCCACGTGAGCGCACCATGACCGGCGACATCCCGGCACACGGCCCGGACGGCAGGGAGACATGACCACGACCACCAGCGAGCTGACCGGCAGCTCGACGCAGGGCGACGGCGCCGCCGCCGCACCGCCGGCGAAGCGCCGGCGCAGCGGGGGAGGACTGGGCAGCTACCTGCTCATCCGCTTCCTGCTGATCTTCCCGACGATCTTCATCCTGGTGACGACCGTCTTCTTCCTCATGCGCACGACCGGTGACCCGATCACCGCCGCGCAGGGCGGCCGGCTGACCCCGGAGCAGCTGCAGGAGCGCATCCACGCGGCCGGCTACGACCGGCCGGTCATCAGCCAGTACCTCGACTACCTCGGCGACATCCTGCACGGCGACTTCGGGACGACGCTGTCGGACCGCCGCCCGGTGACCGAGGTGCTCACCACCTTCGGCGCCGCGACGCTCGAGCTCGCCGTCTACTCGCTGATCGTCGCCTTCCTGGTCGGCATCCCGCTGGGCCTGGCCGCCGCGTGGTTCCGCGACCGCTTCCCGGACGCCGTGCTGCGGGTGTTCGCGATCCTCTGCTACGCCACCCCGGTCTTCTTCGCCGGCCTGATCCTGAAGCTGGTCTTCGCGGTCAAGCTGGGCTGGCTGCCGGTGTCCGGCCGCGCCTCGACCGGCTCGGAGATCGAGCTGTCGACGCTGCCCAGCAAGACCGGCATCTACCTGGTCGACGCGATCCGGCTCGGCAACGGCGAGGTCGTCCGGGACGTGCTCGAGCACGCCGTCCTGCCCGCCGTGGCGCTGGGCCTGCTGACCGCCGGTGTCTTCCTCCGGCTGGTGCGCACCAACGTCATCGGCACGCTGGGCACCGGCTACGTCGAGGCCGCCCGCTCGCGCGGCGTCCGGGAGTCGCGGCTGCTGCGCAAGCACGCCTACCGGCCGGCGCTCATCCCGATCATCACCGTCATCGGCCTGCAGGTGGCCATGCTGCTCGGCGGCGCGGTGCTCACCGAGACCACCTTCGAGTGGAAGGGCCTGGGCTTCCAGCTGGCCCAGTACCTGTCCAACCGCGACTTCGTGGCCGTGCAGGGCATCGTGGCCATGCTCGCGGTCATCGTCGCGGTCACCAACTTCATCGTCGACGTCGTCGCGGCGTTCATCGACCCGCGGGTGAGGTACTGAGATGGCCACCGCAGTGACCCCGCCCGCCGAGGCCCCGGCCCGCCGCCGGCGTGGCTGGCGCCAGCTGCCCGTCGTCCACCAGCTGCGGCAGAGCGTCGGCCTGCAGCGCGGCATGCTCGTCACCGGCCTGGTGCTGTCGGCCGTGTTCGTGCTCGCCGCTGTCTTCGCGCCGCTGCTCGCGCCCTACGGCTACAACCAGCTCCGCGACGCCGACGGGCCGTTCGGCGCGCAGGTGAGCCCGTCGGCGGACCACCTGCTCGGCACCACCGTCGGCGGCTACGACGTGCTGTCCCGGGTCATCTACGGCTCCCGGACGGCGCTGGCGGTCATCGTGGTCGCCGTCCTGCTGTCGATCGTCGTGGGCGTGCTGCTCGGTCTGGTGTCGGGCTACTTCGGCGGCTGGCTGGACCGGGTGCTGGTCGTCGTCTGCGACGCGATCTACGCCTTCCCCTCGCTGCTGCTGGCCATCGTCATGGCGATCGTGATCAGCGGCGGGCAGTCCAGCCTGTGGGGCGGCATCTTCGCCGCGGCCATCTCGATCACCGTGGTGTTCATCCCGCAGTACTTCCGCGTGGTGCGCGCCGAGACGGTGCGGATCAAGTCCGAGGCGTTCGTCGAGTCGGCCAAGGTCATCGGCGCCAGCAACTGGCGGATCATGGCCCGGCACGTGCTGCGCAACGCCACCCGCACGCTGCCGCTGATCCTCACGCTCAACGCCTCCGAGGCGATCCTCACCCTGGCCGGCCTGGGCTTCCTCGGCTTCGGCATCCAGCCGACCGCGGCCGCCGAGTGGGGCTTCGACCTGAACAAGTCGATCGCCGACGTCACCAGCGGCATCTGGTGGACCTCGATCTTCCCGGGTCTGGCGATCGTGCTGACCGTGCTCGCGCTGACCCTGGTCGGCGAGAGCCTCAACGACCTGGCCGACCCGCGGCTGCGCAGCCGGCGCGCCGCGGACGACCCGCCACCGGCCGGCGCCGTCGAGCCCGGCGGCGTGCTGCTCTCCGACGCGGCCGAAGGAGCTCACCCGTGACCGTCGTCGACATCAAGGACCTGCAGATCTCCTTCGCCACCGACGCCGGCACCGTGCCGGCGGTCAAGGGCGTGAGCCTGCAGGTGGAGGCCGGCGAGGTGCTGGCCATCGTGGGGGAGAGCGGCAGCGGCAAGACCGTCACCGCGCGCAGCATCCTGGGGCTGCTGCCGGAGACGGCCAGCGTCCGCGGCGCCGTCGTCCTCAGCGCCAAGGACGGGTCCAACGCCCAGGACGTCGTCCCGCTGCGCGGCGCGCAGCTGTCGGCGGTCCGCGGTGAGGACGCCGCGATGGTGTTCCAGGAGCCCTCGACCGCGCTGAACCCGGTGTACCCGGTGGGCTGGCAGATCATCGAGGGCCTGCGCGCGCACGGGAGGTACAGCCGCAAGGAGGCCCGCGCCAAGGCCGTCGACGTGCTGCGCCGGGTCGGGATCCCCGACCCCGAGGTGCGCATCGACCACTACCCGCACCAGTTCTCCGGCGGGCAGAAGCAGCGCATCGTCATCGCCCAGGCGCTGGTGCTCGACCCCGGCGTGATCATCGCCGACGAGCCGACCACCGCGCTCGACGTCACCGTGCAGGCCGAGATTCTCGACCTGCTGCGCCGGTGCCGCGACGAGTTCAACACCGCGATCGTGCTGATCACCCACAACATGGGCGTGGTCGCCGACCTCGCCGACCGGGTGGCGGTCATGTACCGCGGCGAGATCGTCGAGCAGGCGGACGTCGCGACGCTGTTCTCCGCCCCGCAGGAGGACTACACCAAGCAGCTGCTGGGCGCCGTGCCGCGGCTGGGCGAGGGCCGGGTGCGGACCGAGGAGCGGGCCGCGGCCCGCCGTCCCGGCTGGGCCGAGGCCACCCCCGTGGTCGAGGCCCGCGACCTGCGGATCGTCTACCCCGGTCGGCTGCGCAAGCCGGACTTCGTTGCCGTCGACGGTGTCAGCTTCAGCATCCGCCCCGGCGAGGTGCTCGGGCTGGTCGGCGAGTCCGGCAGCGGCAAGACGACGATCGGCCGCGCCATGGCCGGGCTGACCAAGGTGACCGGCGGGTCGCTGCAGGTGCACGGCGTGGAGATGAACGGCGTCAAGGAGAAGGTGTTCCGGCCGGTGCGCGAGCGGGTCGGGTTCGTCTTCCAGGACCCGGCGTCCAGCTTCAACCCGCTGCTGACCATCGCCGAGGCGGTCGCCGAGCCGCTGGTGGTGCACAAGCGGGCCAAGGACCCGCGGGCCGCGCGGCCCCGGGTCGACGAGCTGCTGGAGGCCGTGCAGCTGCCGAAGGCGTTCGGCGACCGGTACCCGCACGAGCTGTCCGGCGGGCAGCGGCAGCGGGCCAGCCTCGCCCGGGCCATCGCGCTGGACCCGGAGCTGCTGATCGCCGACGAGCCGACGTCCGCGCTGGACGTGTCGGTGCAGGCCCGGGTGCTGGAGCTGTTCGACGAGTTGCAGCGCGAGCTGGGCTTCGCCTGCCTGTTCATCAGCCACGACCTCGCCGTCGTCGACCTGCTCGCCGACCGGATCGCGGTGCTCTACCGCGGCCGGCTGGTCGAGGAGGGCACCGGCGCGCAGGTGCTGGGCGCGCCGCAGCACGAGTACACCCAGCGGCTGCTGGCCTCGCTGCCGGTGCCCGACCCGGTCGAGCAGGCCGCCCGCCGCGCCCGCTGGGAGCAGCTCACGTAGTCGGAGTGGGGGGGGGGGGGGGGGGGGGCGGGGGGGGCGCCGGGCCCGCGGCACGCGCCACCGCCCGGCCGGGGGGGTGCCGGCCCGCGTGGGGGTGGGGCGCGGGGGGGCCG
>NZ_JBFAOG010000010.1:0-168733 GCF_040659695.1 Modestobacter sp. NPDC049651 | reverse complement strand
GGAGATCGCCGCGACGCTGGGGATCAAGCTGGGCACGGTGCGCAGCCGGATCCACCGGGGCCGGGTGCAGCTGCGCGAGGCGCTCGCCCACCGCGACCCGCGGCGGGTCCCGGTCGCCGCCGACTGAGTGACCGTGCCCGTACGCGCGACCGAGCAGGACGGCACCCACCCCCGCCCGCAACTGCTGCGCGAGGAGTGGACCGACCTGTCGGGCACCTGGCAGCTGGCGTTCGACGACGCCCGCGCCGGGCTGGCCGCCGGCTGGCCGGGCCTGACCGACCTGACCGACCGCGACGTCTTCGACCGCGACGTCACCGTGCCCTTCCCGCCGGAGTCGACGGCGTCCGGCGTCGGCGACCCCGGCCCGCACACCGTCTTCTGGTACCGCCGCGCGCTGCGGCTGGCCGACGTCGCCGGCAGCGCCGCGGTGCGCGGGCGCGGGCACCGCGTCGTGCTCCGCTTCGGCGCGGTCGACCACGCCGCGCACGTCTGGCTCGACGGCGCGCTGCTGGGCAGCCACGAGGGCGGCCAGACGCCGTTCTCCTTCGACGTCACCGACGTGCTGGCCGCCGGGGACGACGACACCCCGCACGTGCTCGTCGTCCGGGCGCTGGACGACCCGCGCGACACCACCCAGCCCCGCGGCAAGCAGGACTGGCACGACCGCCCGCACGACATCTGGTACGAGCGGACCAGCGGCATCTGGCAGCCGGTGTGGTGCGAGGTCGTGCCGCCGGTCGCCGTCGAGCACCTGGCCTGGACCCCCGACGTCCCCGGCGCCCGGGTGCAGCTGGGGATCACCCTGCGCGAGGCGCCGGCCGCGCCGGTCGGCGTCACCGTGCGGCTGGAGCTGGGCGGCAGGCCGCTGGCCGAGCACGCCGTGCAGGTCACCGAGCAGCGGACGACGACGTCGATCGCGGTGCCGGCGCTGCTCAACGGGCAGGACCGGCAGGACCTGCTGTGGTCCCCGGAGCACCCGCGGCTGGTGGACGCGACCGTGCAGCTGTCGGCCGGGGGTGGCGTCACCGACGAGGTGACCAGCTACCTGGGCCTGCGCAGCGCCGCGGTCGGCGGCCGGGCCTTCCTGCTCAACGGCCTGCCGTACTACGTGCGCTCGGTGCTCGGCCAGAACTACTGGCCGGAGTCGCACCTGACCGCCCCCGACGCCGGCGCGCTGCGCCGGGAGGTGGAGCTGGTCAAGGAGCTGGGCTTCAACGCGGTGCGGGTGCACCAGAAGGTCGAGGACCCGCGGTTCCTGCACTGGGCCGACCGGCTCGGGCTGCTGGTGTGGGGCGAGACCGCCAACGCGTACGCCTTCACCCCGGAGGCGGTGCGCCGGCTGACCACCGAGTGGCTGGACGTCGTGCACCGCGACGTCAGCCACCCGAGCATCGTCACCTGGGTGCCGCTGAACGAGAGCTGGGGCGTGCAGGACATCGCCGTCGACCCGGCGCAGCAGGCCTACGCCACCGGCCTCGCCGCGCTCACCCGCGCGGTCGACCCGAGCCGCCCGGTGATCAGCAACGACGGGTGGGAGCACACCGACAGCGACCTGTGGACGGTGCACGACTACGCCGACACCGGCGCCGCGCTGGCCCGGCGGTACGGGGCGCCCGACGTCCGCGAGACGCTGCACCTGCCCGGCCCGGCCGGCCGGCGGATCCGGCTGGCCGGCGGCCGGGACGCCGACCAGCCGCTGATGCTCACCGAGTTCGGCGGCGTGCGGTACACCCCCGGCCTGGCCGGGGGCGACGAGCGCACCTGGGGCTACTCGACCGCGTCGGACGCCGAGGACTTCGCCCGCCGGCTGGGCGACCTGCTGGGCGCCGTGCACGCGTCGCCGGCGCTGGCCGGGTTCTGCTACACGCAGCTCACCGACACCCTCCAGGAGGCCAACGGCCTGCTCGACGACCAGCGCAAGCCGAAGATCCCGGTGGAGCAGCTGCGGGCGATCATCACCGGCCGGGTGGCCGACCTGCCCTCGAGCTGACACCGGCGGGCCGGTCTGGTTGACTGGTGGTTGAGCATTCAACCGCCGGTCGACCAGCCGGCTCCCGGAGGAGGACCCCCGTGCACCTCGGCGTCGACAGCTTCGTGGCGGCGGTGACCGACCCGGCGACGGGCCGGCGCATCGGACCCGAGGAGCGGATGGAGCACCTGCTCGAGGAGATCGAGCTCGCCGACCGCTCCGGCCTGTACTCGTTCGGCATCGGCGAGCACCACCGCAGCGAGTACTACGACTCGGCGCCGCCGGTGATCCTGGCCGCCGCCGCGGCCCGCACGTCGCGGATCCGGCTGGGCAGCGCGGTGGCGGTGCTGAGCGCGGCGGACCCGGTGCGGGTGTTCCAGCAGTTCGCCACCCTCGACCTGATCAGCAAGGGTCGGATCGACCTGGTCGTGGGCCGCGGCTCGTTCACCGAGGCGTTCCCGCTGTTCGGGCTGAGCCTGGCCGACTACGACGAGCTGTTCGAGGAGAAGCTCGACCTGCTGCTGCGGATCCGCGAGTCCGAGCAGGTCACCTGGTCGGGCCGGCACCGCCCGGCGCTGACCGGCCAGGGCGTCTACCCCCGCCCGCTGCAGGACCCGCTGCCGATCTGGGTCGGCGTCGGCGGCACGCCGGAGTCGTTCGTCCGGGCCGGGCTGCTCGGCCTGCCGCTGATGGTGGCGATCATCGGCGGCCAGCCCCGCCAGTTCGCCCCGCTCATCGACCTGTACCGCCGGGCCGGGGCGCGCGCCGGGCACGCACCGGAGACCCTGCAGGTGGGCCTGCACGTGTTCGGCTTCGTCGCCGGCAGCACCCAGGAGGCCGCGGACACCATCTACCCGGGCTGGCACGAGATGTTCACCTCGGTGTCCCGCGAGCGCGGCTTCGCCCCGCCCAACCGCGCCCAGTTCGATGCCACCAGCGGCCCGGACGGCGCCTTCTTCATGGGCGACCCGGACACCGTCGCCGAGAAGCTGGTGCGGATCAGCGGCCAGCTCGGCGGCGTCGACCGGGTGTCGATCCAGATGACGAACCCGCGGCTCGCCCACGCCGACCTGCTGCGCGGCATCGAGCTGCTCGGCACCGAGGTCGCCCCCCGGGTCGCCACCGCCTGAGGGTCACCGCCTGAGGGTCACCGCTCGGAGATCCAGACCGCGCTGTCGGCCGGCAGCGCGACGCTGTGCTCCGAGCGGCGCACCCGGGTCGTGGAGGCGAGCAGCACGGTGCCGCAGGTGGGCACGAGCGTCGTCCCGGCGCCCATGTTCACCACGCAGCGCACCACCGAGCCGTCCGGCCCGACGCTGCGCACGGTGAGCACCTCGCCCCGGGTGCTCACCGTCGCCGTCCCCGACCCGAGCGCGGCGTGCGCCTCGCGCAGCGCCAGGGCCCGGCGGTAGAGGGTCAGCACCGACCCGCCGTCCCGGGCCTGCCGGGACACCGCGAGGCCGGCCCAGCCGTCGGGCACGGGCAGCCAGGGCTCGGCCGCGCCCTCGGGGGAGAAGCCCACGCCGGCCGTGTCGTTCCACGGCATCGGCACCCGGCAGCCGTCGCGGCCGGCCCGGGCGCCGCCGCTGCGGTGGAAGATCGGGTCCTGCTTCAGCTCGTCGGGGACGGCGGCCTGCGGCAGCCCCAGCTCGTCGCCGGCGTACACGTACGCCGAGCCGGGCAGCGCCAGCATGAGCAGCGCCGCGGCCCGGGCCCGCGCGGTGCCGACCGCGCCGCCGCCGAACCGGGTGACCTGCCGGTCCTTGTCGTGGTTGCCCAGCACCCAGGAGACCGGGGCGCCGACCGCGCCGAAGGCGTGCAGCGCCGACCGCACGCCGTCGGCGAACGCCTCGACGTCCCAGCCGGACTTCAGCAGCCGGAAGCAGAACGACTGGTGCATCTCGTCGGGTCGGGAGTACAGCGCCACCTGCTCCGGGTCGGCCAGGCAGACCTCGCCGACCAGCATGGTGTCGGGGTACTCGTCGCAGACCGACCGCCAGCGGCGCCACACGTCGTGCACCTCGGGCTGGTTCCAGGTCATCGCCTGCTCCGGGCCGTGGCCGAACAGGGTGGGGGAGTAGACGCCGGGGTTGTCCCGCAGCGCGGCGTCCTTGAACAGGCCGTAGGCGACGTCCACCCGGAAGCCGCTGACGCCCTTGTCCAGCCAGAACCGCAGGGTGCGCTCGAAGTCCTCGCCGACGGCCGGGTCACGCCAGTTGAGGTCGGGCTGCTCGGGGGCGAACAGGTGCAGGTACCAGCGGCCGTCCGGGGTGCGCGACCACGCCGGGCCGCCGAACAGCGACCGCCAGTTGTTCGGCGGCTCCGCCGACGGCGGGGCGAAGTGGTAGCGGGACGCCTCGGGGCAGTCGGGGTCGGCGAGCGCCGCCTGGAACCACGGGTGCTGGTCGGAGGTGTGGTTCGGCACGATGTCCAGCACCACCCGCAGGCCCAGCCGGCGGGCGTCGGCGACCAGCGCCTCCAGGTCGGCGACGTCGCCGTAGTCCGGGTCGACCGCGCGGTAGTCGCTGATGTCGTAGCCGCCGTCGGCCCCGCCGGAGGGGTAGTGCGGATTGATCCACAGCGCGTCGACGCCGAGCCAGGACAGGTAGGGCAGCCGGGAGCCCAGCCCGGCCAGGTCGCCGATGCCGTCGCCGTTGCCGTCCGCGAACGAGCGCAGGTAGACCTGGTAGACGACGGCCGAGCGCCACCAGGGCGCCGGGGACTGGAGGGTGGGTTCCCGCCGTGGAGCCGGGATCCGCACCGTTGCGAGCCGGGTTGCCATGTCCTGAGCATCGGCTGCGTCGTGCGCGCCCTTCTGTGGCGCAGCTCACCAAGATGGCGACGATGTTCGGCGACACTCGCCAACTGTCAGCACCGCCGGGACCCCTGGTGCTGGTGGTGCGTTCGGCAGGACCCGACGGCGGCCTCAGCCCACGGCGGCCCGGCCCTTCCAGGTGGCGCCGCGGCCGGCCCGGGACCGGCGCGCGCTGTCCAGCGTCATCAGCAGGTAGAGCACCGCGACCAGCGGCAGGGTCAGCGCCAGCGCCGCCGGCTGCCGGTGGTGGCGGACCTGCGGCAGGTAGGACGCCGTCATCAGCGACCAGGCCAGCCCGCCGGCGACCGCGGCGACCGGCGCGCCGGTGGCCAGGCCGGCCAGGCAGCAGGCGACCGGCGCGACGTAGACCAGCAGCAGGCCGGCGACCGTGCCGGCCAGCAGCGCCGGGGAGTGCCGGAGTTGCGTGTAGGCGCTGCGGGCGACCATCGACCAGAGGTCGGCCAGCCGCGGGTAGGGCCGCACGCTGCGCACCTGGGTGGCCAGGCCCAGCCACAGCCGGCCGCCGGCCCGGTGCACCGCGCCGGCCAGCGCGACGTCGTCGATGACCGCGCCGCGCACGGCGGCGACCCCGCCCGCCGCCTCGAGCACCGCCCGGCGCACCAGCACGCAGCCGCCCGCCGCGGCCGCGACCCGCCCGGCGGCCACCCACCGGAACGGGTAGAGCTGGGCGAAGAAGTACACGAACGCCGGCACCACCAGCCGCTCCCAGACCGTCTCGGTGCGCAGCCGGACCATCAGCGACACGAGGTCCCGGTCGTCGGCCACCGCGGCCGACACCAGCGCGGCGACGGCGTCCGGCGGGTGGGCGATGTCGGCGTCGGTGAGCAGCACCCACTCCGCGTCGGCCGTGCGGGCGAGCGCCTGCTCCTGCGCCCAGACCTTGCCGGCCCAGCCCACGGGCCGGTCGGGCACGTCGACCACGGTGAGCGGCACCCGCGCCCCCGCCCCGAGCGCGCGGGCCAGCTCGCCGGTGCCGTCGGTGCTGCCGTCGTCGGCGAGCACCACCCGCAGCGGCCCCGGGTACTCCTGGGCCAGCAGCGGAGGCAGGGTCTGCGGCAGCAGCGCCGCCTCGTCCCGGGCGGGCACCACGATGGCGACCGACGGCCACCGGGCCGGCGGCGGCCGCTGGGGAAGCCGCACCGCCGTCGTCCAGAACCGCCCGTGCGCGAGCACCAGCACCAGCCACACCGCGGCGGTCAGCAGCGCCGGGACGTCGAGCCAGCTCACGAGCGGCATCCTGCCGGTCAGCCGCCGGCGAGCAGCGCGCGGACGGCGTCGATCGTGTCGGCCTCGGCCGGCGTCTTGTCGGGGCGGTAGCGGAGCACGCGGGCGAAGCGCAGCGCGACGCCGCCGGGGTAGCGGGGGCTGCGCTGGGCACCGTCGACGGCGATCTCCACGACCAGCTCGGGCCGCAGCCGCACGCCCCAGTCGGCCTCCTCGGCGGCGTGACCGGGGAACGTGCGGGTCTGCCAGTCCAGCAGCTCGTCGGTCATGCCCTTGAAGGTCTTGCCGACCATGAGCGGCTCGCCGCCGTCGGGGTCGCGGGCGCCCAGGTGGATGTTGGACAGCGTGCCGGTGCGCCGGCCGAAGCCCCACTCCGCGCCGAGGACCACCAGGTCCAGGGTGTGCACCGGCTTGACCTTCTGCCACGCCTTCCCGCGGCGGCCGGCCGCGTACGGCGCGTCCAGCGCCTTGACCACGACGCCCTCGTGGCCGGCGGACAGCGCGTCGTCGAGCACCTGCGCGGCCTGGTCCGGTGTCGGCCGGCGGAGGCCGGGCATCCGCAGCGGCGCGTGCTCGTCGGCGGCCAGCAGCCCGGCCAGCGCGTGGAGCCGGACGGCGAGCGGCTCGTCGAGCAGGTCGCGGCCGTCGAGGTGCAGCAGGTCGAAGAAGAACGGGCTGAGCAGGACCTCGCCGTCGGCGGTGCCGCTGCCGAACCGGCTCATGGTGTCCTGGAAGGCGCGGGGGCGGCCGTCGTCGTCCAGCGCGAGCGTCTCGCCGTCGAGCACGACGGTGCGGCAGGGGAGCGCGCGGACCCGCTCGACGAGCTCGGGCACGCCGTCGGTGACCTCGCGGAGGGTCCGGGTCCAGACCCGGACGTCGTCACCGTCCCGGTGCACCTGGATGCGCGCGCCGTCGAGCTTGAACTCGACGGTGACGTCGTCGCCGAGGTCGGTGAGCGCGGCGTCCAGCGACGAGCCGGGGCTGGCGAGCATCGGCCGCACCGGCCGACCCACCTGGAGGTGCACCCCGGCCAGCGCGTCGGCGCCGCTGGTCAGCGCGGCCAGTGCGGTCTCCGGGAGGCTGCCGGAGAGCATGAAGGCGCGGCGGACGGCGGCGGCCGGCACGTCCGCGGCGGCGGCGACCGCGTCGAGGACGACGCCCTCCAGCGCTCCCTGGCGGAGCTCCCCGGTGAGCAGCCGGCCGAGGAACCGCTGCTCGTCGCCGGTCGCGGCCGTGAGGAGCCCGGCCAGCAGCGCGTCGCGGCGGGCGGCCGAGCCGGGGCCGCTGGTGCCGGCCAGCTCGGTCAGCGCCGCGTCGACCGCGGCGACGGTCAGCGACGGGGTGGCGGCGGGGTCGTGGGTGAGCCGGGACAGCGTGCGCCAGCCGAGACCCAGGCGGCCCTGGCGTGGCTCGCCGGACAGCCAGGCGGTGACGGCCGGTACCTCCGCGGGCTCCGCCGCGCGCAGCAGCTCCGCGATGGCCTGCGCCTTCGCCGTGCGCGAGCGGGTGGCCGCGACCGCGGTGGAGGCGGCGAGGACGTCGGCGAGCAGCACGCCGCGATCATGGCAGCGGTACGGCGCGACGGCGCAGTGCAGGTCGGCCCGGGCGGCTCAGCTCTCCCCGCCGAGCTCCGCGTACTCCAGGTCCTCGTCGAGGAGGTCGTCCTCGACGGGGACGTCCGGGATGAGGACGTCCTCGGGTCCGGCAACGGGTGGGGTGGTCATCGGCGAGCTCCCTCCGGGCGGCGCACCGCTGACGATCCGCCCGCGCCGGTACCGGGTCAACCCGGTACCGGCGCGTCGGACCGCCCCGGTTCAGTCGAGGTCGTCGGGTCCCGGGCCGGTGCCGCCGGAGTCGCGCAGCGGTGAGGTCTCGGGCAGGTCGTCGTCCGGGGGTTCCGGGGCGACCGGCCCCTCGGCGTAGAGGGTGTCGGGGTCCCGGGGGTCCATCTCGCGCATGCCGGCGCCCTACCCGTTCGCGCCGCGGTTCACCTGTCGCGGACGGCCAGCAGCAGGCCCTTGCCGATCGGTGCGACGGTGGCGGTCACGGCAGGGTCGGCGGCGATCCGGGCGCGGACGTCGGCCACCTCGGCCGGGTGCGAGAGCACGTTGTCGATCGCGAGCAGCCCGCCCGGCCGGAGCACCCGCACGGGGTCGGGCCACCATCCGGCGTACTCGGTGCGCTCGCTGTCGAGCAGGACGACGTCCTGGCTGCCGTCGGCGAGGCCGCGCAGCACCGCGCCGCCGTCCGCGCGGCGCAGCTCGACCCGGTGCCGCAGGCCGACCCGGTCGAGGGTCGCCGCGGCCTCCTGCTGGGCGGCGGCGTCCAGGTCGACCGAGAGCACCGTGCCGCCGGTGGCCTCGGCCGCGCGGGCCAGCCACAGCGTCGAGTAGCCGTTGGAGGTGCCGATCTCGACCACCCCGCGGGCGCCCATCGCACGGCAGACCACCGACAGCAGCTCGGCGGCCTCGGGGTCGAGGTTGCGCCGGCGCCGGGTGCGGTCGGCCAGCTGCGCGTCGTGCCGCACCCCCTCGGCGTGCAGCGCTGCGGCGACGGTGTCGAAGTCCTCGGGCACGGGGTCGTTCTACCGGCCGACGGCGCGCGGGGCGCTCCCGGGAGGCACACCCGACCCGCCGTGCGGGGTGGCGGACGCGGGCGGTGAGACTGGTCGGGTGCGCCCGTCCAGTCCCGCCCTGTCGGCCGTCGTCCTGCCCGACCGGCACCCGATCGGCACGTTCCTCGACGAGGTGGCGGCGGCCGAGCGGGCCGGCGTCCGGACCGTGTGGACCTACGACCACCTGACCTGGCCGCTGCTGGCCGACAGCCCCTGGTACGGCGCGGTGCCGCTGCTCGCGGCGGCCGCGGTGCGCACCGAGCGGGTGCGGCTGGGCACGCTCGTGGCGTCGCCGAACTTCCGCCACCCGGTGCCGTTCGCCAAGGAGCTGATGACGCTCGACCAGCTGACGACCGGACGGCTGGAGCTCGGCGTCGGCGTGGGCACCGAGGGGCCGGACGCGCACGTGCTCGGCGAGCCGCCGCGCAGCCGGGGCGAGCGGACCGCGCGGTTCGGCGAGTGGCTGGGGCTGCTGGACACGCTGCTGCGGGAGCCGGTGACCACGGTGCGCGGCGAGCGGTTCAGCGCGGTGGACGCCCACCAGCTGCCCGGCTGCGTGCAGGAGCCGCGGCTGCCGTTCACGGTGGCCGCCGCCGGGCCGCGCGGGCTCGCGCTGGCGGCGCGGTACGGGCAGGGGTGGGTGACGTACGGGCCGTACGGCGCGAGCGTCGGGCCGGAGGAGTGGCTGGCGGCGATCGCCGGGCAGAGCGGGCAGCTCACCGAGGCACTGGCCGCGGAGGGGCGCGAGCCGGGCTCGGTGCGCCGGCTGGTGCTGGTCGACCTGGCGGCCCGCTGGCCGTTCGAGAGCCGCGAGCGGTACGCCGACGTGCTGGGCCTGCTGGCCGAGGCGGGGATCGACGAGGTCGCGGTGCACTGGCCCCGCCCCGACGGTCGCGGGGTGCCGACGGAGGCGCTGTCCTTCGTCCTGGACGCCCACGGTCTCCCGTCTCCCTCCTGACGCCGGGCTCGGCACGCGCGGTCCTGTTCGTGACGGCATGGCGACGTGTCTCCTTGTCGACACGTGGACACGTCGCTCCGCGCGTCAGAACGGCGGTCGGTCGTCGTTCGGGTCGGGAACTGCCGGTGGCGGTTCAGGCTCGGGCTCGGGCTCGGGCGGTGGTGGGTCGGGGGCCCGCACCCGCATGCCCGTTGGCCGGGTCGTCCGCGTGACGCCGCTGGGGGTCGTCACGGTGAGCATCCCGTCGGCGGTCATGGCGAACCGCCAGCCGGGGGCGAAGGTCTTGAGCCGGTGGTGGCTGCGGCAGAGGCAGCAGAGGTTGGTGCAGTCGGTGCGTCCACCGCAGGAGTGCGCGATCACGTGGTCCAGGTCTGCCCAGCCGACCCGTTGCCCGCAGTTGGGGAACCGGCACCGGCGGTCGCGGGTGGTGACGAACGCCCGCTGCTTGGCCGTGGGCTCGTAGGCCTCGGTCTCCGGCGGGGATCCCAGGACCGCGCACCCGCAGTCGGTGCCCCCGTCGGGGTGGTCGGGGCAACCGCGCTTGACCAGCCGCTCCAGCTCCGCCGCGGTCACCGTGGCGAGCAGCTCGCCGGCGGGTCCGGTGATCGCGAAGGACAGGGACCCACCCTCCGGCGCGGTCAGCCCCAGCGCGCCCATCCGGGCGAGGAGTTCCCGCAGGTGGGCGGCGGTGATCACCAGCCCGTTGACCTCACCCGGCCGCGACGAGCGGTCTTCCAGCGCGGTCAGGTCGGCGGTGATCGTCAGGTTCACCCGAACGTTCGCGTAGCCGCTGCCGTCGAGCTGCCGGCGGACCGCGGCGAAGATCTCGGTGCGGATCACCCCGATCGGCCGCTTGTCCCCGACCCGCTTGGCCAACTGCGCGAGGTCGTTGATGACCGCGTACTCGACCAGCGCCTCCTCGGTGGGCAGGTCCGCGACCAGCTGGGTGCGCCCGTCCAGCTGGGAGGGCCGCAGTGTCACGTCCGCCGTCTCGGCGGCCCGCTTCCGGCGTTCGGCCGCGGACACCGGATCAAGCTCTTGCAGCAGCGCGGTCGCGCGTTTCTCCAGCGCCCACGCCGACAGGTCGCGAGCGAGAGGCAGCAGCACGTCCTCGATCCGCCCGGCGACGTCGGCGGTCGCGTGCTCGAGCACCTGTGCCAGCACGATCGCCCGCCGCTCGTCCAACTCGCCGGACCGGAGCAGTGCGTAGGTGGCGGGCAGCTTGTCCCGCCAGGTCAACGCATGCGCCAGCCGGTGCGCCGCGGTGCCCCGCCCGACGTTGAGCACCATGGACAGCTCGGCGGTGAAGAACTCACTCACCCCCTCGGCGGCCTCCGGCAACCACCCGGGCCGCCGGGCACCGGGGTGCTCGGGTCTCGGGTCGGCCGACGCCGGTCGCTGTCCGGCCAGCTGCAGCACCAGGTCCGCCTCGTAGGCGGTGTCCCGGGCGCGGCGGGCCTGCAGCCGCTGCAACTCCGCGGCCGCCTCCGCCGGCGACAGCCACGCCGCCGGCAACCGGGTGGGCTCGACCGGATGATCGACCACCCAGTCCACGAGCACACCCTCGAGAGTGCTCGACCCCGCCGTCCGCGTCATGCCTGGAACCTACGGAGGGGGTCTGACACTTTCGCCAGCTCAGAGGGCATGTCGGGGGCGGGCGATCAGAACATCGGCGGAGGCGCCTGGCGCACGGTCGACCGCCACCCGCAGCCCGGCAGAACCGGGGAGCGCAGCGGTCGACACTAGGACCGGGTCCTCGCTGGTCAGAGGCAGGTGGCCACGCGACGCCCGCCCCAGCAGCGGGCTGCGTGCGACGATGGCGGAGTGGCCCACCCCTCGGCGTCGGCGAGCGCGCTGCTGCGGCACGTGCGCACCGGTCGGGCGCGCAGCCGCGCCGAGCTGGTCGCGCTCACCGGGGCCGCCCGCAACACCGTCAGCGCCCGGGTCGACGAGCTGATCGCGGCGAACCTCCTCGAGGAGGTGGGCCGCGGCTGGAGCACCGGCGGCCGGCCGCCCACCCTGCTGCGCTTCAACAGCCGCGCCGGCTGCGTCCTCGCCGTCGACCTGGGTGCCACCAGCGTCGACGTCGCGGTCTGCGACCTGTCCGCGGAGATCCTGGCGACCGCCGGCCACCCCATCGACATCACCGAGGGACCCGGTCCGGTGCTCGCGGAGGCCGACCGGCTGGCCCAGCAGGTGCTCGCCGAGGCGGGTCTGACCCCGGCCGACGTCTGCGCCGTCGGCGTCGGCGTCCCCGGCCCGGTGGAGTTCTCGACCGGCCGGCCGTTCCACCCGCCGATCATGCCGGGCTGGCACGACCACCCCATCCCCGCGGCCTTCGGCCGGTACGACTGCCCGGTCTACGCCGACAACGACGTCAACGTCATGGCGCTGGGCGAGATGGGCATCGCCGGCTCCGACGAGGACGTGCTCGTCGTCAAGGTCGGCACCGGCATCGGCTGCGGGATCATCGTCGACGGCCGCGTCTACCGCGGCGCCCAGGGCAGCGCCGGCGACATCGGGCACATCTCGGTCACCCCGCCCGATGGACGCCGGGTCGTCTGCCGCTGCGGCAACGAGAACTGCCTGGAGGCCATCGCCGGCGGCGCCGCGCTGCTCCGCGACGCCCGGGCGATGGGCGTGCCGGCGACGTCCACCCGCGAGCTGGTCGAGCTCGCCGTGCGCGGCGACGGGCCGGTCCTCGAGCTGGTCCGCGACTCCGGCCGCACCATCGGCACGGTCCTGGCCAGTCTGGTCAACTTCTTCAACCCGCACCGGATCGTCATGACCGGCGGCGTCGCGCAGGCCGGCGCACCCCTGCTCGCCGGCATCCGCGAGGCGGTCTATGGCCGCTCCATGCCGCTCGCCGCCCGGGCGCTGGACATCTCCGTCAGCGATGCCCCCGACCGCTCCGGCCGGCTCGGTGCCGCCCTCATGGCCATCGAGGGCTACCTGGACGACGACTCCGTGCACCGCGCCCCCCGCGGCGAGGAATCGACGCCGGACCAGCGCCCCGCCCGCTGAGCACCCGGGCGCCCTGAGCACCCGGGCGCCCTGAGCACCTCCGCGCCCCGAGCGGCCCGCCGGGACCTGCACGTCTCGGTTCGGTAACGCGGGCCCAGCCCATTGACCGGCCTGTGAGCCCCGTCATATGGTCCGCGCTGTACACACTTCTGCCCAACGCTGAGCATAAGTAGGAGGTCGCGGTGCCGGGACTCCCGTCGCTGACCGGTGGAGGGCCCACGCCCGCCGCGCCGGAGCCGTGGTCCGCAGGTGGGGGCGACGGCTCACCGGCCGCGCCGCTGCTGCAGATGCAGGGCATCGTCAAGCTCTTCCCCGGTGTCCGGGCGCTCGACGGCGTCGACCTCGACGTCCGCGCGGGTGAGGTGCACTGCCTGCTCGGCCAGAACGGCGCGGGCAAGTCCACGCTGATCAAGGTCCTCGCCGGCGCCCACCAGCCCGACGAGGGCGAGATCCGCTGGGACG
The DNA here is from genome assembly GCF_040659695.1 of Modestobacter sp. NPDC049651. Taxonomy (NCBI): domain Bacteria; kingdom Bacillati; phylum Actinomycetota; class Actinomycetes; order Geodermatophilales; family Geodermatophilaceae; genus Modestobacter; species Modestobacter sp. NPDC049651. The sequence continues at coordinate 155,646 of NZ_JBFAOG010000010.1, read as the reverse complement.
GGCAGCCCGTCTCGCTGAGCACGCCGCAGGCCGCGATGTCCCTGGGCATCGCCACGATCTACCAGGAGCTCGACCTCGTCGCCGGGCTGACTGTGGCCGACAACGTCTTCCTCGGCCGCGAGCAGAGCCGGCTGGGCCTCACCCGGCCGGCCCGGGCCAACCGCGCCGCCGCCGACCTGCTCGCGCGGCTCGGCCACCCGGAGATCCGGCCCACGGCCGAGGTCGGGGCGCTCCCGGCCGCGGCCCAGCAGATGGTCAGCATGGCCCGGGCGCTGTCGCAGGACGCCCGGCTGATCGTGATGGACGAGCCGTCGGCGGTCCTCGACAGCGAGGAGGTCGAGCACCTCTTCGAGGTGGTCCGCGACCTGACCGCCGCGGGCGTCGCCGTCGTCTACATCTCCCACCGGCTGGAGGAGATCCGCTCGATCGGCGACCGGATCACCGTCCTCAAGGACGGCCGCACCGTGGCCACCGGCCTGCCGGCGCGGAGCACCTCCACCCGCGAGGTCATCACGCTGATGACCGGCCGCACCATCGAGTACGTCTTCCCGCCCCGCCGGACGGCACCCGCGCAGGACGCGCCGCCGGTGCTCGAGGTGGCCGACCTGTCGCTGGCCGGCCGGTTCGACGGCGTCTCGTTCTCCCTGCGGCCGGGTGAGGTGCTCGGCCTCGCCGGGCTGGTCGGCTCGGGTCGCTCCGAGATCCTCGAGACCGTCTACGGCGCCCGCCGGGCGACCGGGGGCACGGTCGCGGTGGGCGGTCGCCGGCTGCACCGGGGCGACGTCGCCGCGGCGGTCCGGGCCGGCATCGGGCTGGCGCCGGAGGAGCGGAAGAGCCAGGCGCTGCTGCTGGGCGACCCCGTCGTCCGCAACATCACCCTGGCCAGCATGGGCCGCTACGCGCGCGGCGGCTTCCTCGCCGGCCGCGACGAGCGGACCGCGGCGCAGGAGCAGGTCACCGCGCTCGACGTCCGGCCCGCCGACGTCGACCGCGAGGTGCGCACGCTGTCCGGCGGCAACCAGCAGAAGGTCGTGCTGGCCCGCTGGCTGCTGCGCGACTGCAAGGTGCTGCTGCTGGACGAGCCGACCCGCGGCGTCGACGTCGGCGCCCGGTCGGAGATCTACGCGCTGGTGCGCGAGCTGGCCGACCGCGGGGTGGCCGTGGTGGTGGTCTCCAGCGAGATCCCGGAGGTGCTCGGCCTGGCCGACCGGGTGCTGGTGGTCGCCGACGGCGCCGTCGTCTTCGCCGGGGCGGCCGACGAGCTGGACGAGCACCGGGTGCTCGACCTCGTCATGGAGGGGACCGCGAGCGCGGACGGGCAGCGGGCAGGGCGTCAGGGCGACGCCGGCCGAGGGCACGAAGGGGACGTGGCATGAGCGAGAGCACGACGACCACCCCGGCGCCGGCGCCGGCCGGGCGGGACACGCGCGGCGAGACCGCCCTGGGGAGCGCGCCGGCGAGCCGGCGGGCCGCGCTGATGGGCGGGCCGCTCGGCCGCAACCTCGGCCTGGTCATTGCCCTGGCGCTGCTGTGCGTCGCCGGCCTGGTCACCGCGGGCGACCGGTTCGGCAGCGTCGACAACGTGCTGACGATCCTCCGGCTGGCGTCGGTGATCGGCGTGGTCAGCGTGGGGATGACCTTCGTGATCATCGGCGGCGGCATCGACCTGTCGGTCGGGGCGCTCGTCGCGCTGTCGTCGGTGTGGGCCACCACGCTGGCCACCCAGCAGATGGCCGAGGACGTGCACTGGATCGTCATGGTCGTCACCGCGCTGCTGGTCGGCGCGGGGGCGGGGCTGGTCAACGGGGTGGTGATCGCCTACGGCCGGCTGGTCGCGTTCATCGCCACCCTGGCCATGCTCGCCTCGGCCCGCGGCCTCGCCGAGATCATCTCCGAGCGGCGCACCCAGATCGTCCAGGACCAGGACTTCCTGCGGTTCTTCTCCGGCGACGTCCTCGGCGTCCCGACGCTGGTCATCATGTTCGCCCTGGTCGCGATCGCCGGCTGGGTGCTGCTGAACCGGACGACGTTCGGCCGGCGCACCTTCGCCGTCGGCGGCAACGCCGAGGCCGCCCGGCTGGCCGGCATCCGGGTGCAGCGGCACACCGTGCTGCTGTACGTGCTGTCCGGCCTCACCTGCGGCATCGCCGCGGTCATGCTCATGGCCCGGACGACGACCGGCAGCTCGACCCACGGCAGCCTCTACGAGCTCGACGCCATCGCCGCGGTGGTCATCGGCGGCACCCTGCTGCTGGGCGGCCGCGGCACGATCGTCGGCACCGTCCTCGGCGTGCTGATCTTCACCACGCTGAGCAACGTCTTCGTGCTCAACAACCTGTCCAGCTCCGCCCAGGCCGTCGCCAAGGGCGTGATCATCGTCGTCGCCGTCCTGCTCCAGCAGCGGGTGGTCGCCGGCGGCGGCTTCGGCAGGAGCCTCCGGACACCCCGGGTCCCCGGCGGCCGCGGGTCGGTCGCCGGCGCCCCGGCGGGCGACTCCGGCGGGGCCGCCGTCCCCGGCGCCCCGGCCGGCAACCGGGCCGGCGGCGACGCCGGGCCGACCGGCTGAGCACCTCCAGACCTGACCGCCCCTCCCGGGTCGCGGTCAGCACCACCCCGGCGGGCCGACCCGGCCCGCGGGCGCACCGCCCCGACCCACCCACGCCCGGCAGTGCTGCCGGCATGCCCACCTGAAGGAGAGACCATGTCTGCAACGAGGCAGCGAGGGCACCGGCGGTTGCTGTCCACCGCCGTCTGCCTGGCGGGAGCGGCCGTGCTGGTCGCCGGGTGCACCAGCAACTCGTCCGACGACTCCGGCGACGGCGACCGGGGCAGCGCCCAGGCCGCCAGCGCGAACGACGACGCCGGCAAGGACATCACCATCGGCTTCTCCGCGCCCGCCGCCGACCACGGCTGGATGGCCGCGATCACCAACGCGGCCAAGGCCCAGGCGGAGAAGTACAAGGACGTCAAGCTGACGGTCGCCGAGGGCACCAACGACGTCAACGCGCAGATCAGCCAGGTCGAGACCTTCATCAACGACAAGGTCGACGCGATCGTGCTGCTGCCCTTCGACGGCGCCGCGCTCACCCCGGTCGCGCAGAAGGCGATGGACGCCGGCATCCCGGTGATCAACGTCGACCGCGAGTTCGACACCCCGACGTCGGCCCGGGTGACCATCCTCGGCGACAACTACGGCATGGGCCTGTCGGCGGGCGACTACATGTGCTCGCAGTTCAAGGACAACAAGAACGCGGTGATCGCCGAGATCGCCGGCATCGACTCCCTGCCGCTCACCCAGGACCGCAGCCGCGGCTTCAAGGACGCCCTCAGCGGGTGCGGGCTCAAGGTGAGCAACCGGGTCGCCGCGGAGTTCACCGTGGAGTCCGGCGAGGAGGCGGCGTCCAACCTGCTGCAGGCCGCGCCGAAGCTCGACGCCATCTGGAACCACGACGACGACCAGGGCGTCGGCGTCCTGGCCGCGATCAAGAACTCCGGCCGCGACGAGTTCTTCATGGTCGGCGGTGCCGGCTCGGCCAACGCGATGCGCAGCATCAAGGCCGGTGACTCGGTGCTGAAGGCGACCGTCGTCTACCCGTCGACGCAGGCCGCGGACGGCGTCCGGCTGGCCCGGCTCGTCGCCCAGGAGAAGGCGCTGTCGGACCTGGTCGAGGTGGAGGTGCCCAAGCAGATCACGCTGACGGCGCCCGTCGTCACCAAGGACAACGTGGACCAGTACCTCGACACCGCGTTCGAGTCCTGACCGCCCGGGGCCGCCGGCCGGCCGATCCGGCCGGCGGCCCCGACGCGTACTGCCCACCACCCACCTGCTGGAGCCCCCGCTGATGTCCGCTTCCCCCCGTCCGCCGCTGCGCGTCGGCATGGTCGGCCACGCCTTCATGGGCGCGGCCCACTCCCAGGCCTGGCGCACCGCCCCCCGCTTCTTCGACCTGCCGCTGACCCCCGAGCTCGCCGTGCTCGGTGGCCGCGACCCCGCCACCCTCGCCGCGGCGGCCGGCCGGCTGGGGTGGGCGGCCACCGAAACCGACTGGCGCCGGCTGGTGACCCGCGAGGACGTCGACCTGGTCGACGTCTGCACCCCCGGCGACACGCACGCCGAGATCGCGATCGCCGCGCTCGAGGCCGGCAAGCACGTGCTGTGCGAGAAGCCGCTGGCCAACAGCGTCGCCGAGGCCGAGGCGATGACCGCCGCCGCCGCGGCCGCCGCCGAGCACGGGGTGCGCGCGATGGTCGGGTTCACCTACCGGCGGGTGCCGGCGATCGCGCTGGCCCGGCAGCTGGTGGCGGAGGGCCGGATCGGGCAGGTCCGGCACGTCCGCGCCCAGTACCTGCAGGACTGGATCGCCGACCCGACCGCCCCGATGTCCTGGCGGCTGGACAAGCAGCGCGCCGGCTCCGGGGCGCTGGGCGACATCGGCGCGCACATCGTCGACCTCACCCAGTTCATCACCGGCGAGAGCCTCACCGGGGTCAGCGCGATGCTCGAGACGTTCGTCAAGAAGCGGCCCCTGCCAGCGAGCACGGGGTCGCTGGCCGGGGTCGCCGGCAGCGGGATGGGCGAGGTCACCGTGGACGACGCCGCCGTCTTCCTCGCCCGCTTCTCCGGCGGGGCGCTGGGCACCTTCGAGGCCACCCGGTTCGCGCTGGGCCGGAAGAACGCCATCCGCATCGAGGTCAACGGCTCGGCGGGCAGCCTGGCGTTCGACTTCGAGGACATGAACGTGCTCCACCTCTACGACGGCGACGACCCGGCCGAGACCGCCGGCTTCCGCCGCATCGTCGTCACCGAGCCCGGCCACCCCTACGTGGCCGCCTGGTGGCCGGCCGGCCACGGGCTGGGCTACGAGCACGCCTTCACCCACCAGGTCGTCGACCTGGTCACCGCCCTGGCCGCCGGGGAGCAGCCCACGCCGTCGTTCGCCGACGGCCTGCAGGTGCAGCGGGTGCTCGCCGCCGTCGAGCGCAGCGCCGCGGCCAACAGCGCGTTCACCGAGATCTGAGGAGAGGACCGAGCATGCCCCGCCCCGTCACCCTGTTCACCGGCCAGTGGGCCGACCTGCCGTTCGAGGAGGTGTGCCGGCTCGCGTCGGGCTGGGGCTACGACGGCCTGGAGATCGCCTGCTGGGGCGACCACCTCGACGTCGTCCGGGCCGCCGAGGACGACGCCTACGTCAAGGAGCGGCGGGACCTGCTCGAGCGGCACGGCCTGCAGGTGTTCGCCATCTCCAACCACCTCAACGGCCAGGCCGTCTGCGACGACCCGATCGACGAGCGGCACCGCGGCATGGTGCACCCGCGGGTGTGGGGCGACGGCGACCCCGAGGGCGTGCGGCAGCGGGCCGCCGAGGAGATGAAGGCGACCGCGCGGGCCGCCCGCGCGCTCGGTGTCGACGTCGTCGTCGGCTTCACCGGCTCGTCGATCTGGAAGACCGTGGCGATGTTCCCGCCGGTGCCCGAGTCGATGGTCGACGCCGGCTACCGCGACTTCGCCGACCGGTGGAACCCGGTGCTCGACGTCTTCGACGAGGTCGGTGTGCGCTTCGCCCACGAGGTCCACCCGAGCGAGATCGCCTACGACTACTGGACGACGGTGCGCACGCTGGAGGCGATCGGCCACCGCGAGGCGTTCGGGCTGAACTGGGACCCGTCGCACTTCGTCTGGCAGGACCTCGACCCGGTCGGCTTCCTCTGGGACTTCAAGGACCGGATCTACCACGTCGACTGCAAGGACGCGAAGAAGCAGGTCGGCAACGGCCGCAACGGCCGGATGGGCTCGCACCTGCCGTGGGCCGACCCGCGGCGCGGCTGGGACTTCGTGTCCACCGGCCACGGCGACGTGCCGTGGGAGGCGTGCTTCCGGATGCTCAACACCATCGGCTACGACGGCCCGATCTCGGTGGAGTGGGAGGACGCCGGGATGGACCGGCTGGTCGGCGCGCCCGAGGCGCTCGAGTTCGTCCGCCGGCTGGCGTTCGACCCGCCGGCCGCGGCGTTCGACAGCGCGTTCGCCAGCGGGAACTGAGCGCACGGGTCAGGATCGGGCGGTGACCCGCTCGATCCTGACCCGCCGCCCGGCCGGTGCCCGGCACGCCTTCGACGGCTGGATCCTCGGCACCGGCACGGAGACCGGCACCCGGGTGGTGCTCGGGCACTGGCCGCGCTCCCCGCTGGGCCCGATGTCCGACGTCATGGTTCAGCGGCCCGACGGGCACCGGCTGCTGCTCGCGCCGCGCCAGGAGGTCGCCGACTTCGTCGCGAGCACGTACACGTTCGACGAGGTGCGGCTGGTCGACGTCCGGGTCACCCGCCCGGACGCCGGCCGGTGGGAGCTCACCGCCGGCCCGCTGCAGCTCACCGCCCAGGAGGGACGTCGCCCGCCGCTGGGGCTGCTGCTGCACGCCGTGCCCCGGCGGGTGGCCGTCACGCCCGCCTGGATCGGGCTGCTCGACCTCCCCGCGCGGCTGCTCACCGGCCTGCGCACCCGCGGCTCGGCCGGGGGCGGGCGCACCGAGTGGTACGGCGTGCAGGACCTGCACACCCTCGCCGGTGGGCACGCCAGCTGGGACGGCGAGCCGCTCGGCGGCCTCACCGCGGTGCGGCCGCCGGTGACGTTCGGGTTCGGCTCGGTGCCGCCGGGCCCCGCGGTGGTGCGGGTGACGACCACGGTGCAGGTGCCCGGCCCGTCGGACCCCTCGGCGACACTGGGCGGGTGAACCGGGTCGTCCTCGTCCGTGCCGGCGCGGACACGGTCACGGCCTCCGAGGACGGTCGGGTCCACCGGCTGCCCGCGGCGGAGCTGCCCTCGTTCGTCCGCGAGCGCGAGGACGGCGACCCGGTGCGCTGGGTCTGGGACGACACCACCCGCTGGTACCCCGCGCTGCTCGCGGCCGGGGTGCGGGTGGCCCGCTGCACCGACCTGCGGCTCTGCCACGCCGTCCTGCGGTCCTCGCCGTTCACCGACGCCGGCCTGCTCGAGGGTCCCGATGCCGCCGGCTGGGACGCGCTGGAGCCGGTCACCGCCATCGACGCCGCGCTCTTTCCGCTCGACGACCCCGCCGACGCGCTCGACCCGGTCGCCGAGGACTCCCGCCAGCGCGCCGTCGTGGCCGCCTCCCCGCAGCGCGCGCGGCTGGGGCTGCTGCTGGCCGCGGAGTCGTCGGGGGCGCTGGCCGCCGCGGAGATGACGCACGCCGGGCTGCCGTGGCGCGCCGACGTCCACGAGCGGCTGCTGGCCGAGCTGCTCGGTCCCCGGCCGGTCGCCGGGCAGCGGCCCGCGGTGCTGGAGGCGCTGGCCCGGGAGGTCCGCGCCGCGCTGGGCGCGCCGGAGCTCAACCCGGACTCCCCGGCGGCGCTGCTGCGCACGCTGCAGTCGGCCGGCCTGCCGGTGCCCGACACCCGGTCCTGGACGCTCGAGCAGCTCGACCACCCCGTCGTCGGACCGCTGCTGGAGTACAAGAAGCTGTCCCGGCTGATGACGGCCAACGGCTGGAACTGGCTGGACACCTGGGTGGGCGGCGGCCGGTTCCGCTCGTGGTTCGTGCCCGGCGGTGTGGTCACCGGGCGGTGGGCGAGCAACGGCGGCGGCGCGCTGTCGGTGCCGACCCAGGTGCGCCCGGCCGCGGTCGCCGACGAGGGCTGGCGGTTCGTCGTCGCGGACGTCGCGCAGTTGGAGCCCCGGGTGCTGGCGGGGATGAGCGGGGACACCGCGATGGCGGAGGCCGCGCTGTCCGTCGACCTCTACCAGGGCATGGTCGACGCCGGCACGGTCGAGACCCGCGCCCAGGCCAAGGTCGGCATCCTCGGCGCGATGTACGGCGGCACCCGCGGCGAGAGCGGCCGGATGATGCCGCGGCTGACCCGCCGCTACCCCCGCGCGATCGGCCTGGTGGAGGCCGCCGCCCGGGCCGGTGAACGCGGTGAGGTGGTGTCGACCCTGCTCGGCCGCGGCTCGCCCCGGCCGACCGGGGCGTGGGCGGAGCGCGCCGCCGACCTGGGCGAGCCGCCGGAGCAGGCCCCCGGGCGGGAGGACCGCGACCGGCACCGCCGCGCCTGGGGCCGGTTCACCCGCAACTTCGTCGTGCAGGGCACCGGCGCGGAGTGGGCGCTGTGCTGGCTGGCCGACCTGCGCAACCGGTTGTGGGCGCTGAGGGCCGACGGCCGGCTCGAGGAGCGCCCGCACCTGGTGTTCTTCCTGCACGACGAGGTGCTCGTGCACACCCCCGAGCCCCTCGTCGACCAGGTCGTCGCGGAGGTGCGCGCGTCGGCGGCGGAGGCCGGGCGGCTGCTGTTCGGCGGGTTCCCGGTGGACTTCCCGCTCGACGTCGCCGTCGTCCGGTCGTGGGCGGACGCCGGCTGACCGCTCAGAGGTGCTGGCGGCGCTGCAACCCGACGAACGCCAGCCAGCCCACCGGTGCCGGCAGCCAGAACGTGGCGGCCCGGAACGCCAGCACCGCGGTGATGGCGGTGGCGACCGGCAGGCCGGTGGCGGTGAGCCCGCCGACCAGCGACGCCTCGACCGCGCCCAGCCCGCCGGGGGTCGGCGCCGCGGAGCCCACGGTCGACCCGACGAGGTAGACCACCACCAGCGCCGGGAACGCCACCGAGGTGTTGAACGCGCGCAGCGAGGCGTCGAGCGCGAGCACGTAGCCGCCGTTGAGCACCAGCACGCCGGCGACGGCGGTGCCCAGCCGGCGGGGGTCGCTGACCGCCTCGACCAGCTGCGGCAGCGTGCGCCGCACGAGCGGCTCGAGCCGGCGGCGCAGCGCGTGCCGGCTGGCCGGCACCGCCGCGACCAGGGCGAGCACCAGCGCGGCCACCCCCAGCACGGCGAGCACCTCCCCGCTGGGCAGCAGCGACGGGCGGGTCGGGGAGACACCGCTCAGCCAGCCGCAGGCGACGAGCACCAGCACGGTGACCGCGACGGTGACCACCTGCCCGACGCCCACGGTGGCCGCGGCGACCGCCGTCGCCACCCCCGACCGTTGCAGGTACCGCACGTTGAGCCCGAGGTGCCCGACGGTGGGCGGCGTCACCAGCGTCACGAACGACGCGGCCACCTGCACCAGGGTGCTGCGCCCGAGCGGCAGCCGGGCGGGGGAGAAGGCGTTGAGCACCAGCGCCGACCCCAGGTAGGTGACCGCCGAGCCGGCCAGCGCGACGGCGAACCAGCCCAGCCGCGCCCCGGCCAGCGCGTCGGCGAGCCCGACGTCGGACAGCTGCGAGGCCAGCACGTACGCGGCGACGGTGCCGCCGACGACGCTGAGCACCGTGCGCAGCCGCACCCGCTCCAGCCGGGGCGCGGCGGTGGCGCCCCGGCGGGCCGGCGCCGTCATCGCCGCGCGCAGCTCGTCGAGCACCGGGGTGCCGGCGATCGCCCGGCGGACCGGGCGGGGCAGGCCCAGCGGCTGCACCAGCGGCGCGAGCCGGGCCTCGGCCGCCGGCACCGGCAGGTAGCCGGTGCGCAGCGCGGCGACCGCCTCCTGCGCGCCGGTCAGCGTCGCGCCGGCCACCAGCAGCGCGACGACGTCCAGGTCCCGCTGCAGGTCGCTGGCCGCGGGCTGGGCGAGCTGCAGGTCGGTCAGCCCGGCCTCGCCGGTGGGCAGCAGCACCACGGCCCCCGCGGTGAGCGCGCCGTGCGCGACCCCGGCGTCGTGCAGCCGGCGCAGCGCACGGAAGGCGCGGACCAGCGCGTCGGGCGCGGGCAGCCCGCCGTCGGCGGCCGCGGCGAGCGGGGTACCGGCGAGCGGCCGCTCGACCAGCACCAGACCGGGGCCGGCCGCGACCAGCGCGAGCACCGGCGGGACGGCGACCCCCGCGGAGGCGGCCAGCCCCGACACCAGCGCCTGCCGCTCCAGCACGCCGCGCAGCGACAGGGCCGGCCGGCCGATCGCCGGGGTGCGGAACCGGACCAGCCGCCAGGCGCGCGCGGCCAGCGTGACGCCGCGGCGGTCGGGGTCGACCACGGTGACCAGCAGCTCGCCGAAGTCGTCGGCGGAGGCGTAGCGCGCCCGGCCGGCCTCCTGCTGCCGCGGGTGCAGGCCGTCGAGCGCGACCCCGGCGCGGGCGAGCACGGCGCGCACCAGGTCCTCGGCGGGGCGGGCGGCGACCACGCCGAGGGCGACGCGGAGGGCGAGCCCCGCGGCGGTGCCGGTCAGCCCGGCGGCGACCAGCCCGGGCACGGTGAGGCTGTCCAGCGCGAGGGCGCAGGCCGCGGCGGCGGTCAGCGCCGCGTAGCCGGCGGCGAGCAGCCGGCGGCCGTGCGGCAGGTCGGCGGCCACGAGGAACCCGACGCCGGCGGCCAGCGGCACCACCGCGGAGTCCTCGGGCGGGCCCAGCACCACCGTCCAGCCGGCGTCCGCGGCCTCGTCGGCGGCCACCGCGAGCAGCGCGCCCAGGCTGCTGCCCAGCGCGGCGGGCAGCAGCGCGAACCGGCGGCGGCGCACGGCGTCCGCGGCGACCGCGGCGAGCACCGCCAGGACGGCGAGCGAGGCGGCGGCGTTGGCGACGCTCAGCAGCGTGCGGGGCACGCCCCAGACGCCGTCCGGGACGCCGACCTCGGCCTGCGCGGGCAGCAGCCGCGCCAGCAGGCCGAGCACGAGGGTGACCCCGAGGACGGCGGACAGCCAGGTCGCGTCGGCCGGGCGGCGGACGCGGTCCCGCGGCCAGAACGACCGCGCTCCGCGCCTGCCCGTCTCCGTCACGGGGAGCAAGTATCCGGGCCGCCACCCCCGCTGCCCGACAGCGGGCGGCCCGCGGCCTAGCGTGCCGCCATGACCGGTGCGCTCCAGGTGGTCCCGTGGTCGGCCGGTGGGTGGACCAGCCCGCCCGTCTCGGTGGCCGGGGAGGGGCCCGACCTGCTCGTCACCGCGGTGCGCGGCAGCGACGCCTGGCGGCACACCGCCTACGGGTTCGTCCGGGACGACGCGCACGCGCTGCTGGCCCCGCTGGCCGACCCGGGCGCGGTCGAGGTGACCTTCGACGCGGCGTACGACCAGCAGTTCGACCAGGCCGGGCTGGTGCTGCGGGCCGGCGCGGAGACCTGGCTCAAAGCCGGCGTGGAGGTGTCCGACGGCGCCCTGCAGCTCGGCGCGGTCGTGACGCTGGGCCGCTCGGACTGGTCCGTGGCCCCGGTGCCGGGCTGGGCCGGCCGCCGGGTGACCGTGCGGGCCAGCCGCGCCGGCGACGCGGTCACCGTGCGCGCGCGGGTCGACGACGAACCGTTCCGGCTGGTGCGGGTGGCGCCGTTCCCGGCCGGTGTCGCGCTGTCCGCGGGGCCGTACTGCTGCGCGCCGACCCGCGACGGGCTCACCGTGCGGTTCCGCCGGTGGGCGACCGGCCCGGCCGACGCGCAGCTGCACTGAGCCGCGCGCCGGCCGCGCGTGCGGCGGTCAGCGGTCGGGGTCGTCGGCGAGCGGCCACCCGCCGGCCGCCAGCCGCGACGAGACCCGGTTGACGTCGTCCGCCGAGGGCTCGTCGAGGGTGGCGGCGTTGACCATCCGCTCGACGTCCGCGGTCGTGATCACCTCGCCCTGCGCGGCGAGGCCGGCGAGGTCCGCGGCGATCTGGTGCACCTCGGTGTCGGTGAGCTTCCGGCGCAGCAGCCCGAGCAGCACGACGTAGTCCTGCTGCGGGACGCCGGCCGGGTACCCCGCGCGCAGCCAGTCGACGACGCGGGCGGCGAAGTTGGTGTTGGCGTTGGTGCTGGTCACCGGGGCTCCCTCAGGACTTGTCGACCAGGGTCGGGACGACGTGCTCGAAGCTGAACGTCTTCCCGAAGCCGCTGGCCACGACGTAGGTGATGCCGAGTGCGACGCAGGCGAGCACGACGGCGAAGCACAGGACGCCGAGCACCCGGCCCAGCGGGTGGGGCACGGCGGCCGCCCCGCCGTCCGGGTGGGTCTCGGCCTCCCCGCCGGTGCCCCAGGCCATCGCCCGGATGCCGGCGGAGAACAGCACCGGGAGCCCGGCGCCCAGCAGCAGGCCGACCAGCAGGATCTTGCCGAGGGCCTGCAGTTCCAGTCCGAGGACGTGCACGGTGGCCCGCTCCCTAGCTCATGCTCGCGGGGGTGCGCTCGGCCTCCGCCGGCGCGTCCCACTCGTCGTTGACGTTGCCCGCGTGCACCGGCTGCCGCCGGGACCGGGCGTAGATGGCCCCCGCCGCGGCGACCAGCAGCGCGGTGACCACGAGCGCGCCGAGGACCCCGCCGCCCAGGCCGTGGGCGATGTACCACATGACCGCGCCGACGACCGCCGACGCCGGGATGGTGATCAGCCAGGCGGTGACCATCCGGCCGGCCACCCGCCAGCGCACCGTGGCGCCGGGCTTCCCGACGCCGGTGCCGAGCACCGAGCCGGTGGTCACGTGGGTGGTCGACAGCGCGAACCCGAGGTGGCTGGAGACCAGGATGACCGCCGCGGACGAGGTCTCGGCGGCCATGCCCTGCGGCGGCGCGATCTGGACCAGCCCCTTGCCGAGGGTGCGGATGATCCGCCAGCCGCCGAGGTAGGTGCCCAGGGCGATGGCCAGCGCGCAGACGCACTTCACCCAGAACGGGATGCCGGTGGTCGACGTCCAGTGGCCCGACGCGATCAGCGCGAGCGTGATGACGCCCATCGTCTTCTGCGCGTCGTTGGTGCCGTGCGCGAGCGAGACGAGCGACGCCGAGCCGATCTGGCCCCAGCGGAAGGCGCGGTCGGTGTAGCGGGCGGCGACGCCGACCACCACCCGGTAGACCAGCCAGGTGCCGACGGCGGCCACGACGCCGGCGACGACCGGCGACGCGATGGCCGGCACGATCACCTTGCCGACGACGCCGTCGATCTTCGAGCCGTCACCCTGCCAGTTGACGCCGCTCCAGCCCAGCCCCGCGATGGTCGAGCCGATGAGCCCGCCGAACAGCGCGTGCGAGGAGCTGCTGGGGAGGCCCAGCAGCCAGGTGAGCAGGTTCCAGACGATCGCGCCCACCAGGCCGGCCAGCACGATGGTGAGCAGGTCGGCGCCGCCCCCGCCGAGGAGCTCCGCACGGGGTGTGCCGTCGGCGTCCTGGATGTGCACGACCGCGTTCGTGACGGTGAGCGCGACCTCGACGGAGAGGAACGCGCCGACCAGGTTCAGGACGCCGGAGAGCGCGACGGCGACCTTCGGGGGGAGGGCGTGCGTGGCGATGGAGGTCGCCATCGCGTTCGCGGTGTCGTGGAAGCCGTTGGTGAAGTCGAACGAGAGCGCCACCACGACGACCAGCACCAGGATGACGGTTGCTGAGTCCACGGCGACCACACTGGCCCCCTGGACGAGCGGGCACACCGTGGACGTGCCCTCCCGGCGCAGAGTTCAGCTGCGCCGGGAGAGCCGTTCACCCGCCGTTCACCTGCCGGCGCGGGTCGGGACCAACGACCGTGGTCCACGTCGCACCCGGCGGGCAGCCTCGACCGCGCAACGGCGGGGCGGCGAGGAGGCCGGCATGGGCGGACGGCGCAGTGCGGTACGGGGACCCGGGAGCGCGGGAGGGCGGCTGGTGGTGGTGCGGCGGCCGGTCGCGGTGCGCGCGCCGGTGGCCGCCAACGCGGTGGCGGTCGGCAGGACGGCGCTCGGCGCGCTGGCCGTGGGGTCGTTCGCCGTCGGCGCGCTGGCCGCGGGGGCGGTCGCCATCGGCATGCTGCGGATCGGCCGGCTGAGCGTGCGCCGTGCCGAGATCTCCGACCTGCGGGTGGGCGAGCTGCGGGTCGGCGGCCGCGTGGTGTCCGGGCCGGCCGCCGACGCGCAGCCGTTCGTCGGCTGAGCCCGCTCAGCCCCCGGGCACCGTCGCGACCAGCCGGGTGAGCACGTCGTCCAGCACCTCCGGCGACGTGGCGAAGTTCAGCCGCGCGAAGCCGGCGCCGCCGGGCCCGAACTCCGGCCCGGCGCTGAGGGCGACCCGGCCGCGCTCCAGCAGCACCTGCGCCGGGTCGTCGCCCCAGGCCAGCGCCCGCAGGTCCAGCCAGCTGAGGTAGCCGGCGTCCGGCGGGGTGTGGCCGACGCGCGGCGCCTCGTCCGCCAGCCGGCGGGCGACCTCGTCGCGGTTGGCGCGCAGCCGCGCCAGGACGCCGGCCAGCCAGGCGTCACCGGCGGTCCACGCGGCGCAGGTGGCCGCGACGCCGAGCAGGTTGACCTGGCCGAAGAGGTCCGGCGGCTGCGCGTCGCGGGCGGCCAGCAGCCGGTCGTCGCCGACGTGCGCCACCGCGGTGCGGATGCCGGCGAGGTTGAACGCCTTCGTGGCCGAGGTGATCGTGACGGTGCGCGCCGCCGCGTCGTCGTCCAGCGAGGCGAACGGCACGTGCCGGTGCGGTGCCTGCACCAGGTCGGCGTGCACCTCGTCGGACAGCACGAGCAGGTCGTGCCGGCGGGCGACGTCCGCCAGCTGCGCCAGCTCGGCCCGGGTGAAGGCCCGGCCCGTCGGGTTGTGCGGGTTGACCAGCAGCAGCGCCCGGCAGCCGGTCTCCCGGACGTCCCGGTCGAACCGTTCGGCGTCGAACGCCCAGCCGGCCGGCCCGTCCTGCACGGGGACCGGCACCAGCCGGCGGCCCATGGTGGCCAGCGACGCCAGGAACGGCGGGTAGCACGGGGTGAGCACGGCGACGGCGTCCCCGGGCTGCGTGCCCAGGTGCAGCACCAGCTGCACGCCCTGGATGAGGTCGGTCAGCTCGCGTACCCGCGCCGGCTCCACGGCCCAGCCGTACCGCTCCTGCATCCGCCGGGCGAACGCGTCCCGCAGCGGCGTGCCGGCCGGCCAGTCGGGGTAGCCGAGGTCGGCGCGGTCGACCAGGTCGTGCAGCGCGTCGCGCACCACCGCCGGCACGGGGAAGTCCATGTCGGCCACCCAGGCGGGCAGCACGTCCGGCGCGACGCGGTGCCACTTGACGCCGTCCTTCGCGCGCAGCCAGCCGCGGTCCAGCCGGTCGAAGCCGGGATCGGCGGTCATGCCCGCGCCTCCGCGACCAGGGCGTCGCGCAGGACCTCCATCTGACCGTGGTGCTGCACCAGCTCCTCGAGCACGTGCAGCAGCGCGGCGCCCCGGGTGCCGATGCCGTCGGGCCCCAGGTACTCCGCAGGCGGCTCGGCGGTCAGCGGGGCGCCGGGGTCGGCGGCCACGACGTCCGCCGCCAGCTGCGCGCGGACGGCGTCCGCCCGGGCGAGCAGCGGACCCACCGGGCCCCGCGCGCGGAACTCCGCGTCCCGGTCGCGCTCGACCGGCCGCCCCGCGACCAGGTGCCCGCACCAGTAGTCGACCACCCCGAGGCAGTGGGTGAGCAGCGCGTACGGGGTGTTCGCGCCGGGCACCGCGGGCCGCTCGTTGGCGCGCTCGTCCCCGAGGGCGGCCACCAGGTCGCGCATCCCGGCCAGCGCCCGGTCGGCGCACTGCAGGTACTCGGGCGCGGCCACCAGCCGCGGGCCCTCGGTCGTCGGTCGCATCGCACTCCTCGTCACCGGTCTGATCGGTGACGCAGACCCTGGCCACCGAGCCCGTCACCTGTCAAGCTGGTGACGTGCCCGATCCGTTCGTGTTCGTCAGCGGCCGCCCCTCCCTCGACCTGGCCGGCACGCTCAAGTGGCGCCGGTCCGAGCCCGAGGAGCTGCTGGGCGCGCCGGAAGCCGCAGCCCGCTGGGCGGTGGACGCCGGGCTCGTGGACACGCCGCCCGAGGTCGACGCCGCCGGGCTGGCCGACGTGCACGCCGTGCGCGAGGCGGTCTACGCCCTGGCGCTCGCGCGCAGCGAGCAGCGGCCCTGGGACGCCGGCGCGCTGGCGCAGCTGGAGCGGGCAGCCGGGCCGGTGCCGGTCACCCCGCGGCTGCAGCCCGACGGGTCGCTGCGCCGCACCGGGCAGCTCGCCGCGGTGCTGTCCGCGGTGGCGCGGGACGCCGCCGAGCTGCTCGGCGGCCCCGAGGCCGAGCGCATCCGGGAGTGCGCCGGGGAGGCGTGCACCCGGCTGTTCGTCGACGCCTCCCGCGGCGCGCCGCGCCGCTGGTGCGGCATGCAGGAGTGCGGCAACCGGGCGAAGGCCGCCAGCTACCGCCGGCGCCGGCGGGCTCCCGCCTGAACGCTCAGCCCGCGACGAGCTCGATGACGGTGACCTCCGGGCGGGCACCCACCCGCATCGGCGGGCCCCAGTACCCGGCGCCGGCGGTGACGTAGAGCTGGGTGCGGCCGTGCCGGGACAGCCCCTCCACCACCGGCTGGTCGAGCCGGACGGCGGCGTCGAAGGGCCACAGCTGGCCGCCGTGGGTGTGCCCGGACAGCTGCAGGTCGACCCCGGCGGCCTGCGCCTGCGTGACCTGGACGGGCTGGTGGGCGAGCAGCACCACCGGCCGGCTGTCGTCCCGGCCGTCGAGCGCGGCGTCCAGGTCGGCGCCGTGCCCGGGCAGGCCGGAGTCCGCGGCGGTGCGGTCGTCGATGCCGGCCAGGTCGAGGGCGGCACCGCCGCGGCCGAGCGCGACCCGCTCGTTGCGCAGGACCTCGATGCCCAGCGTGGGCAGGTGCCGCAGCCACGCCCGGGTGTCGACGAAGTACTCGTGGTTGCCGGTCACGAAGAAGGCGCCGTCCCGGCTGACCAGGTCGCGCAGCGGGGCGACGTCCTCGCGCAGGTCGGCGACCTCGCCGTCGACCAAGTCGCCGACGACGGCCACGGCGTCCGGGCGCTGGGCGTTGACCAGCTCGACGACGCGCTCGAAGCGCCGGCCGCCGTAGGTGCGCGACAGGTGCCCGTCGGAGAAGGTGACGATCCGGTAGCCGGCCAGCGCGGGGTCCAGCCCGCTGATAGCGACCGGCACCCGGCGCACCACCGGCGCGGAGTTCGCCAGCACCGCCCCGGTGCCCGCCGTCCCGAGCGCCACGGCGCCGGCGGTCACCGCCAGCGACCGGGCCAGGAACAGCCGCCGCGGGACGTCGGCTGGCTCGGGGGCACGGTCAGGCTCGGGGGCATGGTCGGTCCCGGGGGGTGGGTCGGTCCCGGGGGGTGGGTCGGTCCCGGGGGCACGGTCGGGCTCGGGGGCATGGTCGGCCGGGGGCGCGGCGACGGCCCGGGCCCGGCGGCGCTGCGCCGCCCGCAGCACCCAGCGCACCGGCTCCAGCGCCAGCAGCGCGAGGAACGCGTAGAACGCGACCCCCAGCCAGCTGTAGCCGACCCTCTCCACCGCCGTCTGCACCGCACCGGGCAGGAACGCCTCGCCGGTCACGGCCAGCGGCACCAGCGCGGCGAGCACCACGAGCACGGCGGTGAGCCGGCGGCGCACCCGCCCGGGCCGGGTGGTGCCGCGCACCAGCCGGGCCCAGAACAGGCCGTGCAGCAGCACCACGGCCAGCAGGACGACGACCCCGAACCCGAGCTCCGCGATCAGCGACACACCGCCCCCTCGTCCGGCGGGTGCTCCGCCACCCGGTGCACGCTCACCGGGGGCCGCCGAGGCGCCGGGTGATCCCGCGCGCGGTGGCGTGCAGCAGCGGCACGTGCTCCCGCGCCCGGCCGTCGTTCGGCACCACCACCGACAGCGCCGCGACCACCTCGCCGTCCCCGTCGCGCACCGGGACGGCCACCCCGGTGGCCTCGGGGTGCTGGTGGCCGGCCAGCACCGCGCACTGGGTGCGGCGCACCTCCGCGAGCGCGGTGCGCAGCTGCACCGCCGTCCGGAAGCCGGCCGGCGTGACCGGCCGCAGCGGCCCCGCCAGCACGCGCTCCTGCAGCTCCCGCGGGGCGTGCGCGAGCAGCACCAGCCCCGAGGAGGACGTGGGCAGCGGCAGCCGCCCGGCCACCCGCGAGAAGTTGACGACGGCGTCGCGGGCGGTGAGCCGCTCGACGAACAGCACCTCGTCGCCGTCGAGCACCCCGAGCTGCGCGGAGTGGCCGACGACCGCGTGCACGTCCTCCAGGAAGGGCATGGCGGCGTCCCGCAGCGACACGGTGGCCGAGGCGCGGGCGCCGAGCTCCCACAGCCGGACGCCGACCCGCACCCGCCGGTCGGGCCCGCGCTCGAGCAGGCCGTGCGCGACGAGCTCGGCGACCAGCCGGGACGCCGTCGCCACGTGCAGGCCGCTGCGCCGGGCCACCTCGCCGACCGGGAGCACCGGGTCGTCGGTGGTGAACGCCTCGAGGACGCGCACGGCGCGGGCCAGCACCGACTCGCCGGTCGGGGTCCGCGCCACGCACCGAGTGTGACACGGGTCTCTCGTCCATTGAGAAACGGCTACGGCCGGCGGGGGGTGCGACCGCATCCTCGTCCGCATCGACGACGAGGAGGTCGGAGTGCTGGTGGCAGAGCAGCCGTCGGGGGCCGCGCGACGCGCGGTCGACCGGAGGCTGGTGCGCGTGGTCGAGAAGACGCCGGTGGCCGACGGGGTCGTCACCCTGACCCTGGCCGCCGCCGACGGGGGGCGGCTGCCGGACTGGGCGCCCGGCGCGCACGTCGACCTCACGCTGGCCAACGGGCTCACCCGGCAGTACTCGCTGTGCGGCGACCGCTGGGACGCGCACACCTACCGGGTCGGCGTCCTGCTCGAGCCCGCGAGCCGGGGCGGCTCGGCGCACGTGCACCGCGAGCTCGAGCCCGGCTCCCTGGTGGGCCTGGGCGGCCCACGCAACAACTTCCCGCTCGTGCCGGCGGAGTCCTACCTGTTCGTCGCCGGCGGCATCGGCATCACCCCGCTGCTGCCGATGATCGCCCAGGCGGACCTGCTGGGCGCCGACTGGCGGCTGCTCTACGTCGGCCGCCGGCGGTCGTCGATGGCCTTCCTCGACGAGCTCTCGCCGTACGGCGACCGGGTGGTGGTGGCGCCGCGGGACGAGCGCGGGCCGGTCGAGCTGGCCGGCTTCCTCGGCGCACCCCGGCCCGGCACGCCGGTCTACGCGTGCGGCCCGGCGCGGCTGCTCGCCGGGCTCGCGGACGTGTGCGCCGCCTGGCCCGCCCGGACGCTGCGCACCGAGCGGTTCACCGCCGTGGACACCGGGATGCCGGCCCTCGCGACGTCGTTCGAGGTGGAGCTCCGCCGCACGGGCCGCACGGTGACCGTCACCCCCGACGTCTCGGTGCTCGAGGCGGTGGCCACCGCGGGCGTCGAGGTGCTGTCCTCCTGCCGGCAGGGCACCTGCGGCACCTGCGAGACGACCGTCCTCGCCGGCGAGCCCGACCACCGCGACTCGCTGCTCGACGACGACGAGCGCGCCGCCGGTGACTGCATGTACCCCTGCGTGTCCCGCTCCCGCGGCGACCGCCTCGTCCTGGACCTCTGACCCCACCCACCCCCGGTTTCTCGCGAGAAACCGGACTGGTTCCTCGCGAGGAACCGGAGAGGAGCCACTGTGAGCCTGCTCGAGACCAGCGCCGGCCTGCCGGTGAGCGACGTCGACCCGTTCAGCCACGACGTGCTCGAGGACCCGCTGCCGATGCACGAGCAGCTGCGGGAGGCCGGCCCGGTCGTCCACCTGAGCCGGTACGACGTGTTCGCCCTCGCCCGCTACGCCGAGGTGCACGCCGCGCTGGCCGACTGGCAGCAGTTCCAGTCGGCGGCCGGTGTCGGCCTGAGCAACTTCCGCACCGAGAAGCCCTGGCGCCCGCCGAGCCTGCTGCTGGAGGCCGACCCGCCGCGGCACGACGCGCCCCGCCGGGTGCTGGCGAAGGTGCTCGGTCCCCGGGCGCTGCGGCACCTGCACGACCGCTGGGTGGCCGACGCCGAGCAGCTGGTCGACGAGGTGCTCGCCGCGGGTCCCGAGTTCGACGTCGTCCCCGCGCTCGCGCAGGTGTTCCCGCTGCGGGTGTTCCCCGACGCGGTCGGCATCGGGCAGAGCGGCCGGGAGAACCTGCTGCCCTACGGCGACCACGCGTTCAACGCGTTCGGCCCGGCCAACGACCTGGTGGCGAAGGGGGAGCCGCGGGTCGCGGAGCTGTCGGGCTGGGTGGGGGAGCAGTGCCGCCGGGAGGCGTTGTCGGACGACGGCTTCGGCGCCGCGATCTGGGCGATGGCCGACCGCGGGGAGGTCACCCCGGAGCAGGCGCCGCTGATGGTGCGCTCCCTGCTCACCGCCGGTGTCGACACGACGGTGCACGGCATCTCCGCCGTCCTCTACGGCCTGGCCACCCATCCGGAGGCCTGGGCCCGGCTGCGCGAGGAGCCGTCGCTCGCCCGGGTCGCCTTCGACGAGGCGGTGCGCTGGGAGTCGCCGGTGCAGACGTTCTTCCGGACGACGACCACCGACGTCGCCATCGGCGGCACCGTCGTCCCCGAGGGCCGCAAGGTGCTGATGTTCCTGTCCGCCGCCAACCGTGACCCGCGGCGCTGGGCCGAGCCCGACCGGTTCGACCTGACGCGCGACCCGTCCGGGCACGTCGGCTTCGGCATGGGGCTGCACCAGTGCGTGGGCCAGCACGTCGCGCGGCTGGAGGCCGAGGCGGTGCTCACCGCGCTGGTCCGGCGGGTGCGGTCGATCGAGCTGACCGGCCCGGTCCGGCGGCACCACAACAACACGCTGCGCGCGCTGGACAGCCTGCCCGTGCGGGTCGTCCCGGCCTGACGGCGCACCGCGCCGCCAGGCCGGGGGTCCTCCGTCAGTCGTAGACGATGACGCCGCGGATGTTCTTGCCGGCGTGCATGTCCTCGTAGCCCTTGTTCACCTCGTCGAGGGTGTAGCGGGTGGTGATGAGCTCGTCCAGCTTGAGCCGGCCGTCCTGGTAGAGCTGCAGCATCTTGCGGATGTCGGTGTGCGGGTTGGAGTCGCCGAACAGCGCGCCCTCGATCTTCTTGGCGAACAGCGTCATCTCCCCGATCGAGACCGGGATCCCGACCTCCTGCAGGTTGCCGAGCCCGGTGACGATGACCGTGCCGGCCTTGCGGATGGCGCGGAACGCCTGGGCCACGTGCTCGCCGGTGGTGACGCCGATCGTCACGATCGCCTTGTCCGCGCCCTGGCCGTTGGTGACGCTCCGGGCGAACTCGTCGGCCTCCTCGATGCTGGCGAACACCTCCGTCGCGCCGAGCTCGCGGGCGGTCTCCAGCTTGAACTCGACCGGGTCGACGGCGATGACGTGCGTGGCGCCGGCGTGCGCGGCGCCCTGGACGGCGTTGATGCCGATGCCGCCCACGCCCATCACGATCACCGTCTCGCCCGGCTCGACCCGCGCCGCGGTGACCGCCGACCCCCATCCGGTGCCCACGCCGCAGCCGGTGAGGCAGGCGACGTCCAGCGGGATGTCCTTGTCGATCTTCACCGCCGAGTCGGCGCTGACGGTGGTCACCTCCGCGAACGTGCCCAGCCCGCACATCTGGCCGACCGGGGTGCCGTCGGGGAGGGAGAACCGGAAGCTGGACGGGTCGTCGAACCGGGCACCGACCAGCAGCCCGGCGCCCAGGTCGCAGAGGTAGGACATGCCCGAGGCGCACCAGCGGCACTTGCCGCAGGCGGGCAGGAAGCTGAAGACCACGTGGTCGCCCTCGGCGAAGCCGGGGGTGTTCGGGCCGACGGCGGTGACGACGCCGGCGCCCTCGTGCCCGCCGGCCATCGGGTAGTGCGCGACCGGGATGTCGCCGGTGGCCAGGTGGTCGTCGGAGTGGCACAGACCGGACGCGGCCAGCTTCACCTGGATCTCGCCGGGGCGCGGGTCGTCGGCGATCAGGTCGACGACCTCGAAGGTGCCGGGGGCCGAGCGCATGATCGCGCCGCGGGTGTTGACGGGCACGGGTCCCTCCTCCTGCCCTCGACGCCGAGGGCGTGCGTGGGCGCGCCGCTGCGCCCGGCCGCACCGTATGGCGCAGGTCACACCGTGTCGACGGTCGTGCAACGTCCGGGCCCCGGGCTGCAACGTGCTGCGGGCAGGGCCTGGCTGCTGCGGGAGGGGATCGGGTGCGGTAGGCAGCAGGCATGACCGCGAGCTTCTTCGCCCTGTACCGCACCCCCGACGACCCGGCCGAGTTCGAGCAGCACTACTTCGGCACCCACGTGCCGCTGGTCGAGCGCACCCCCGGGCTGGTCGAGAACCGGGTGCACCGGGTCACCCGCCAGCTGGTCGGCAAGCCGGCGTACCACCTGCTCGCCGAGCTGGTCTTCGAGTCGCCCGAGGCGATGAAGGAGGCGTTCGGGACCCCGGAGTGGGCCGCCGCGGGCGAGGACCTCAGCTCCTGGGGTGGCATGGACCTGGTCACCATGTTCACCGCCGCGCCGCACGCCGCCGGTGAACCCGACCCCTCAGCCGCCGAGCCGGGCGAGCAGTGACGCGCGGGGCAGCGCGGCCTGCACCGTGCTGCCCCGCCCCACCTCGCGGCCCTCGCCGTCGACCGCGGTGAGCGCGCAGGTCAGCCGGTTCCCCCGCACCTCGGTGCAGGTGGCCGTCACCAGCAGACGGGCGCCCACCCGGCTGGGCGCCAGGTGCTCGACGGCGACCGACCGGCCGATGCCGTCCTCGTCCGGCTCGAGGTGGCGGAGCATCAGCTTGCGGCCGGCCTCCTCGAAGTGCTTGGCCATCGAGTAGGTCGCGTAGACCGGGTGCACCGGCCCCAGCTCGTCGAACCGGACGGTCATCTCCTCGGTGACGACGACCTCGACGGTCGCCGTCGCGCCGACCGGGACCTCCCTCACGCGGCTGTGCCCGTCACGCGTCGAAGTCCACGGTCACCGCGTCGGTCACCGGCAGCGCCTGGCAGGTGAGCACGAACCCGGCCGCCACCTCCGCCGGCTCCAGCGCGTAGTTGCGCCGCATCCGCACCTCGCCCGCGGTGACCTTCGCCCGGCAGGTGCCGCACACCCCGCCCTTGCAGGCGAACGGCAGGTCGCCGCGCACCCGTTGGGCGGCGTCCAGCACCGGCACGTCGCGCGGCACGGCGAGCGTCGTCGTCCGGCCGTCGAGGACGACGGTCGCCGCGACGGCGTCCCCGGCGACCATCTCCTCGTCGCCGCGCACCGGCGCGGGTGGCAGGTCGTCGACGAAGAACAGCTCCTGGTGCACCCGCTCGGCCGGCACGCCCAGCTCGGCGAGCAGCTCCCGGGCGTCGGTGACCATGCCGTGCGGCCCGCACAGCCACCAGTGGTCGACGGCCGCCGGGTCGGTGAACGCACCGACCAGCGTGCGCAGCCGGTCCCGGTCGAGCCGGCCGCTGGTCAGCTCGGTGTCGCGCGGCTCCCGGGAGAGCACGTGCACCAGCTGCAGCCGGGGGCCGTGCGCGTCCTTCAGGTCCGCCAGCTCGTCGGCGAACATCACCGTGTCGGTGCGGCGGTTGCCGTAGAGCACGGTCGCGGTCGAGACGCCGTCCCGCAGCACCGTGCCGGCCAGCGACAGCACCGGCGTGATCCCCGAGCCGGCGACGACGAACACGTGGTCGCCGGGCACCGACAGGTCGGCGGTGAACGCCCCGGCCGGGGGCAGCACCTCGATCCGGTCGCCCGGCCGCACGTCGTGCACCAGCCAGGAGGAGAACAGGCCGCCGGGCACCTCGCGGACCCCCACCCGCGGCCGGGCGCCGGCCGGCGCGCAGATCGAGTACGAGCGGCGTTCGTCGCGCCCGCCGTCGACCCGGCGCAGGGTGAGCGCCTGCCCGGGGCGGAACGCGTAGTCCCCGGCGAGCTCGGCCGGGACGTCGAAGGTCACCGCCACCGCGTCGTCGGTGAGCCGCTCGACCCCGGCGACGGTCAGCGGGTGGAACTGCGGCCGGCGCCGCTGCGTGCCCGTCACCTGCTCAGACCTCCTTCACGTGCTCGAACGGCTCCCCGCACGCCCGGCACCGGCGCAGCGCCGTGCAGGCGGTCGGCCCGAACTCGCTGGTCTGCTCGGTGTCCGGCGAGCCGCAGACCGGGCAGGACGCCGTCCGCCGGGGTGGGCCCAGCTGCAGCGGCACCGGCCCCGCGGTGCGCACCGGGGCGCGGCCGGGCGGGGCGATGCCGGCCGCGGCGAGCTTGGCGCGGCCCGCGGCGCTGATCCAGTCGGTGGACCAGGCGGGGGAGAGGACGGTGCGCACGTCGACGTCGGCGAACCCGGCCCGGTGCAGCGCGTGCACCAGGTCGGCGCGCATGACGCCCATCGCCGGGCAGCCGGTGTACGTGGGCGTGATCTCGACGACGACCGTGGCGTCCTCGGTGCGGACGTCGCGCAGCACCCCGAGGTCGGCGAGGGTGAGCACCGGCAGCTCGGGGTCGGTGACGGTCTCCGCGACCGCGCGGGGGTCGGGCAGCACGCCGGTCACCAGGTCGCCGCCGGGTGCTCCCGCGCGAGCCCCTGCAGGGTCGCGAGCAGCGCGGTCAGCTCCGCACCGTGTACGCCCGCCCGGCCGCGCGGGGGTGTGTCGGCGGGCCACGCCGGCACCCGGAGCGTGGCCTGGTCCAGCACCTGGGTGAGCACCGACCGCACCTCGTCCCGGACGTCGGCGGGGTCGACCGCCACCCCGGCCGCGGCCAGCCGGCGCTCGACGTCGGTGGCGGTGAACAGGTCGGCGAGCAGCGGCCAGACGGCGTCCGCGCCGGCCTGCGCGCGGCGGTGCGACTCCGCCGTGCCGTCGCCCAGCCGCAGCACCCAGCGGGCGGCGTGGTCGCGGTGGTAGGCCAGCTCGTGCACGCCCTTGCCGGCGATCGCGGCCAGCACCGGGTCGCGCGACGTCCGCAGCCGGGTGAAGACCGCCAGCCGCACGGTCGCGGCCACCAGCAGCCGGACCACCGTCTGCGCGAAGTCGCCGTTCGCCGCGACGACCAGCCCGGTGCAGCGGAACTCGTCGGGGTCGCGGAAGTACGCCAGCGCGTCCTCGTCCGGGATGGTCGCCGTCGCCCGCTCGCGCGAGCGCCCGAGCACCCCGACGGAGCCGGCGCGGGCCAGCAGCAGCCGCGCCTGGCCGAGCAGGTCCAGCGCGGTGTTGCCGATCGCCACCTCCTCCTCCAGCTCCGGGGCGGCGGTGGTCCACTCGGTCAGCCGCTGGGCGAGCACGAGCGCGTCGTCGCCGAGCATCAGGCAGTACGCGCCCAGGTCGGCGGGGTCGACGCCCTCGGGCACGGTGGTGTCGACACCGGCCAGCGGCTCGTCGAAGCCGGTACCGAACGCCCACTGCCCGGCGTCCCCGGGCGCACCGGTCAGCGCGTCGTAGACCGTCTCTTCGTGCACGGTGCCTCCTGTCGGAGTGGATCGGTCGCGCTGACGCCGACGGATCCACTCCGCTCACATGTGGGGGACGTCCTCGGGCAGGTCGTAGAACGTCGGGTGGCGGTAGACCTTGTCGCCGCTGGGGGCGAACATCGGGTCCTTCTCGTCCGGGGACGACGCGGTGATGTGCGCGGCCCGCACCACCCAGATGCTCACGCCCTCGTTGCGCCGGGTGTAGAGGTCGCGGGCGGCGTGCACGGCCATCTCGTCGTCCGGGGCGTGCAGCGAGCCGACGTGCACGTGGTTGAGCCCGCGCTTGCCGCGCACGAACACCTCGTACAGCGGCCAGTCCCGCCGCGCGGTCACGCGTGCTCTCCCGCGTGCTCGGCGGCGTGCTTCGCGGCGTAGGCGCTGGCCGCCTCGGTCACCCACGCGTTGCCGTCGCGGGCCGCGCGGCGGCGGGCGATCCGCTCGGCGTTGCACGGGCCGCCGCCGGAGATGACCCGCTTGAGCTCGTCCCAGTCGACGGGGCCGAACCGCCAGTGGCCGGCGTCGGCGTCCCAGCTGAGGTCCGGGTCGGGCAGCGTGACGCCGAGCGCCTGCGCCTGCGGCACGGACATGTCGACGAACCGCTGGCGCAGCTCGTCGTTGCTGTGCCGCTTGATGCCCCAGGCCATCGACTGCGCGGAGTTCGGGCTGTCGGTGTCGGGCGGGCCGAACATCATCAGCGACGGCCACCACCACCGGTCGACGGCGTCCTGCACCATCGCCCGCTGCGCGTCGGTGCCGCCCATCATCGTCAGCAGCAGCTCGTAGCCCTGCCGCTGGTGGAACGACTCCTCCTTGCAGATCCGGATCATCGCCCGGGCGTACGGACCGTAGGAGGAGCGGCACAGCGGCACCTGGTTGCAGATCGCCGCGCCGTCGACCAGCCAGCCGATCACCCCGACGTCGGCGTAGCTGAGCGTCGGGTAGTTGAAGATCGAGCTGTACTTCTGCCGGCCCTCGATGAGCTTGTCGGTGAGGTCCGCGCGGTCGACGCCGAGCGTCTCCGCCGCCGAGTACAGGTACATGCCGTGCCCGGCCTCGTCCTGCACCTTGGCCAGCAGCACGGCCTTGCGGCGCAGGCTCGGCGCGGCCAGCAGCCAGTCGCCCTCGGGCTGCATGCCGATGATCTCCGAGTGCGCGTGCTGCGCGATCTGCCGGACCAGCGTCTTCCGGTACCCCTCCGGCATCCAGTCGCGCGGCTCGACCCGGTGCCCGGCGGCGATCGTGGCGTCGAAGTGCTGCTGCAGGGCTGTCTCGTCGAGCACAGCGGTCTGGTCGGGCACGGCGGTCTCGTCGGGCACAGCGGGGGGCGCGGTGGGCGCGGTCATCTCGCTCCTCCATTTACTGACCGAGCGGTCGGTAATAGTCTGCCTCGGGGTGATCCCGGACACAAGCAGGGGGCAGCGATGACGACGACCGGTGCGCGCACCCGGCGGCTCGGCGAGACGCCGGCCCCGGACACCCTCGACCCGGCCGAACGGATGGGACTCGACGAGCTGCGCACGCTGCAGCTGGACCGGCTGCGGACGACGTTGCGGCGCGCCTACGAGCACGTCCCGCACCACCGCCGGGCCTTCGACGCGGCCGGCGTCCACCCCGACGACGTCCGGGACCTCGCCGACCTGGGCCGGTTCCCGCTGACCAGCAAGGCCGACCTGCGCGCGGAGTACCCGTTCGGGATGTTCGCCGTCCCGCGCGAGCAGGTGCGCCGCGTGCACGCGTCGTCGGGTACCACCGGGAAGCCCACGGTGGTCGGCTACACCGATGCCGACCTGCGCACCTGGGCGGCGCTGATGGCCCGCTCGATCCGCGCGGCGGGCGGGCGGCCCGGCGACCTGCTGCACAACGCCTACGGGTACGGCCTGTTCACCGGCGGGCTCGGCGCGCACGCCGGAGCGGAGGCGCTGGGCTGCACCGTCGTCCCGGTGTCGGGCGGGATGACCCCGCGGCAGGTGCAGCTGATCACCGACTTCCGGCCCCGGATCATCATGGTCACGCCGTCCTACATGCTCACCGTGCTCGACGAGATGGAGGCACAGGGCATCGACCCGCGCTCGACCAGCCTGGAGATCGGCATCTTCGGCGCGGAGCCGTGGACCGAGCAGCTGCGGCAGGAGATCGAGGAGCGCGCCGGGCTGCACGCCGTCGACGTCTACGGGCTGTCGGAGGTGATGGGCCCCGGCGTCGCGCAGGAGTGCGGGGAGACCAAGGACGGCCTGCACGTCTGGGAGGACCACTTCTACCCGGAGGTCGTCGACCCGGTCACCGGCGAGGTCCTGCCGGACGGCGAGGAGGGTGAGCTGGTGTTCACCTCGCTGACCAAGGAGGCGATGCCGGTGGTCCGGTACCGCACCCGCGACCTCACCCGGCTGCTGCCCGGCACCGCCCGGCCGGCGATGCGGCGGATGCAGAAGGTCACCGGCCGCACCGACGACATGATCATCCTGCGCGGGGTCAACCTGTTCCCCACGCAGATCGAGGAGGTCGTGCTGCGCACCCCCGGCCTGTCGCCGCACTTCGCGCTCGAGCTCACCACCCGGCAGCGGATGGACCACCTGGTGTGCCGCATCGAGGCGCGCCCGGACTGCCCGGCCGACCGGCGGGCGCCGGCCGCCGCCGAGGTCGCCCGCGCGGTCAAGGACACGGTGGGGACGACGATCGAGGTGCTCGTCGTCGACCCGGACACGCTGCCGCGGTCGGTCGGCAAGCTGCAGCGCATGACGGACAACCGGCAGCGGCCGTGACGAGCACGGTGCGGCGGGGGCGGCCCGGGCACTCGGTGGACTCGCTGCTGGAGGTCGCCGTCGCGGTCTTCAACGAGCGCGGCTACGACGCCACCAGCATGGACGAGCTCGCCGGGCGGCTCGGCGTGACCAAGTCGGCGATCTACCACCACGTGCCCAGCAAGGTGGAGCTGCTGCGGCTGGCGCTGGACCGGGCGCTGGACGGGCTGTTCGCGGTCACCGAGGAGCCCGGTGCGACGACCGGCCCGGCGATCGACCGGCTGGAGCACGTCGTCCGCGGTTCGGTGCGGGTGCTCACCGAGCGGCTGCCCTTCGTCACCCTGCTGCTGCGGGTGCGCGGCAACTCCGAGGTCGAGCGGGCGGCGCTGCGGCGGCGGCGCGAGTTCGACCGGGTGGTCACCGGGCTGGTGCGCGCCGCGGAGGAGGAGGGCGACGTGCGCCCGGACGTCGACCCCGCCGTCACCAGCCGGCTGCTGTTCGGCACCGTCAACTCGCTCACCGAGTGGTACCGCCCGGGCGGGGAGCTGTCCGCTGACGCGCTCGCCGACGCGCTGGTCACCGTCGCCTTCGCCGGGCTCCGCACCCGCTGAGGACTGCGAGCCCTCCGCTCAGAGCTCCAGCACCTGGACGGCGACCAGGTAGGAGGCGGCGACCGCGGCCGGGTCGTGCAGGTCGCCGGGGTCGTGAGGAACGGCGGCGGCGCGGGCGCGCAGCGCGGCACCGGGGTCGATGGCCACCAGGTCGGCGCACATCCCCGCGATGACGGTCCCGGCGTCGTGCTCGTCCAGCCCGTCGAGCACGAGGCCGTTGTGCACCCGGGTGGCGGCCTCGTCGAACACCTCGCGGGCCAGCTCGGGGTCGACGTCCGGGCGCACCCGGCTGACGGCCTCGGCGGCCGCGCGGAACTGGTCGAACGGCGGGCCCGTGGGAACGGCAGCCATCCCGCCAGCCTGGCACCGCCGCGCACCACCCGACAAGCGGGCCGGGTCAGAGGTCGCCGAGGGCGGTGACCGGCTGCTCGACGCAGTCGGCGACCGACCGCAGGAACCCGCCCGCCGTGCCGCCGTCGCAGGCCCGGTGGTCGAAGGCCAGGCTGAGCTGGGCCACCGACCGGACGGCGAGCTGCCCGTCGACCACCCACGGCCGCGGCACGATGCGGCCGATGCCCAGGATCGCCACCTCCGGGTGGTTGATGATCGCCGCCGACCCGTCGACGCCGAACACGCCGTAGTTGTTCACCGTGAACGTGCCGCCGGTCAGGTCGGCGGGCGCGAGCCGGCCCTCGCGGGCGCGGGCGGTGCGCTCGGCCAGCGCCGCGGACAGCTCCCGGGTGGTCAGCCGGTGCGCGTCCCGGACCAACGGCACGACCAGCCCGCGGTCGGTCTGCGCGGCGAAGCCCAGGTGGACGGCGTCGGGCAGCACGATCGCGTCCTGCTCGACCCGGCCGTTGAGCTCGGGGTACCGGGCCAGGCCGACCAGCGCGAACCGGGCGAGCAGCGCGAGCAGCCCCACCGGCCGGGCGGGGTCGCGGGCGTTCAGCGCGGCCCGCGCGGCGAGCAGGTCGGTGGCGTCGACGTCCACCCACACGGTCGCCTCGGGGATCTCCCGCCGGGACCGGCTGAGCTTCTCCGCGGTCGCCCGGCGCACCCCGGTCAGCGGGACGCGCCGGACGCCGGGCCGGTCGTCCGGTGCCGGTGCGGCGGGCACGGGGGCGGTGCGGGCGGCGAGCGCGGCCTCGACGTCCCGGCGGGTGATCGTGCCGCCGTACCCGCTGCCGGTCAGCTGCCGCAGGTCCAGGCCCTCGGCGCGGGCCAGCCGCCGCACGATCGGCGAGATGACCGCGACGGCGGTGGGTGCGGGGGACGGCACGGCCGCCGCGTGCTCCGGCACCGGCCGGCGTCCCCGCCGCCGGCCGGCCCGCCGGGGCGGCGCGGACGACGTGCCGTAGCCGATCAGCACGTTCCCCGAGCCCGCGTCGGCCGGGTCGTCCTGGGCCGGGGCGGGCGTGGTGACGCCTGGCTCGGCGAACCCGGTCGGCTGGACCTCGATCAGCGGGGCTCCCACGGCCACTGCCTCGCCGGGCGCACCGTGCCGCCGGGTGACCACGCCGGCGAAGGGCACCGGCACCTCGACCGCCGCCTTCGCCGTCTCCACCTCGACGACCGGCTGGTCGACCGCGACGGTGTCCCCGTCCTCGACCAGCCAGGTCACGACGACCGCCTCGGTGAGCCCCTCGCCGAGGTCGGGGAGCAGGAAGACCGGCACGTCAGTGCTCCTTCCGCGGCGGGTCGACCTCGTCGTCCCACTGGAGCCGGGCGATCGCGTCGAGCACCCGGTCGACGGTCGGCAGGTGGTGCTGCTCCAGCCGCGGCGCCGGGTAGGGCACGTCCAGGCCGGTGACCCGCAGCACCGGCGCGGCGAGGGAGTGGAAGCACTGCTCGGTGACCCGGGCGGCGACCTCCGCGCCGTAGCCGCCGAAGCCCTGCGCCTCGTGCACGACCACCGCGCGGCCGGTGCGGCGCACCGACGCGGTCACCGTCTCGTCGTCGAACGGCGCCAGCGAGCGCAGGTCCACGACCTCGACGTCCCACCCCTCCTCGACGGCGGCGTCGGCCGCCTCGAGGGCGGTGGCGACCGTGCCGC
Organism: Modestobacter sp. NPDC049651; assembly: GCF_040659695.1. Taxonomy (NCBI): domain Bacteria; kingdom Bacillati; phylum Actinomycetota; class Actinomycetes; order Geodermatophilales; family Geodermatophilaceae; genus Modestobacter; species Modestobacter sp. NPDC049651. Next base: position 125,118 of record NZ_JBFAOG010000010.1, on the reverse strand, counting down.
CGTAGGTGATCAGGGTGACGTCGGCGCCGGGCCGGCGGACCACGGCGCGGTCGATCGGCAGCGGGTCGGCGCCCAGCACGGCCGTCTCCTTGGCCCAGTAGCGGCGCTTGGGCTCCAGGAACACCACCGGGTCGGGGCAGTCGACCGCCGCCCGCAGCAGCGCGTAGGCGTCGGCGGGGGTGGCCGGGGTGACGACCCGCAGGCCCGGGGTGTGCGTGTAGTAGGCCTCGGAGGAGTCGGAGTGGTGCTCGACGCCGCCGATGCCGCCGCCGTAGGGCACGCGCACGACCACCGGCAGCGCCACCGCGCCGCGGGTGCGGTTGCGCATCTTGGCCAGGTGGCTGGTGACCTGCTCGAACGCCGGGTAGGCGAAGGCGTCGAACTGCATCTCCACCACCGGGCGCAGGCCGTTCATCGCCATGCCGATCGCCGTCCCGACGATCGCGCTCTCCGCCAGCGGCGTGTCGAACACCCGCCGGTCGCCGAACCGGGCGGCCAGCCCGTCGGTGACCCGGAAGACGCCGCCGAGGGTGCCGACGTCCTCGCCGAAGACGACCACCCGGTCCTCGGCGGCCAGCGCGTCGGCCAGCGCCCGGTTGAGCGCACCGGCCATCGTGACCGGCGCAGCGCCGGCCGCCGGCAGGGTGGTGGTCACCGCCCACCCCCGGGGGCCGCGTCGGCGAGCTCCTCGGCCAGCAGCTCCCGCTGCGCCCGCAGCTGCGCGGTGGGCTCGGCGTAGACGTGGTCGAACAGCTCGAGCGGATCGGGCTCGGTGTCGGCGGACATGCCCGCCCGCACCCGCTCGGCGAGCTGCTCGGCCTCGGCGGCCAGCGCGGTCCGCCGGTCGTCGTCGAGCAGGCCCCGGGCGGTGAGCAGCCGCTCCAGCCGGTCGACCGGGTCGCGGTCGGCCCAGGCGGCGACCTCCTCGGCGCTGCGGTAGCGGGCGGCGTCGTCGGCGTTGGTGTGCGGCTCCATCCGGTAGGTGAGCGCCTCGACCAGCGTCGGCCCACCGCCGGCCGCGGCCCGGGCGACCGCCCCGGCGACGACGGCGTGCACCGCGGCCGCGTCGTTGCCGTCGACCAGCACCGCCGGGACGCCGAAGCCGACGCCCCGGTGCGCCAGCGACGGCGCCGCGGTCTGCTTGGCCAGCGGCACGCTGATCGCGTAGCCGTTGTTCTGCACCAGGAACACCACCGGCGCGGACCAGACGCCGGCGCAGTTGAGGGCCTCGGACGTGTCGCCCTCGCTGGTGGCCCCGTCGCCGAGCAGCACCAGCGCGACGGTGTCCTGACCCTGCAGCCGCGCGGCGTGCGCCAGGCCGACGGCGTGCAGCGTGTTGGTGGCCAGCGGGGTGCACTGCGGGGCGACCCGCCGGTCGTGGGGGTCGAAGCCGCAGTGCCAGTCGCCGCGGAACAGCCTGAGGACGTCGAGCGGGTCGACGCCGCGGCTGACCACGGCGACCGAGTCCCGGTAGGTGGGGAACAGCCAGTCCTGGGGGCGCAGCGCCGTCACCGCGCCCACCTGGCAGGCCTCCTGCCCGCGCGAGGACGGGTACACCGCCAGCCGGCCCTGCCGGGTCAGCGCCGTCGCCTGGGTGTCGAAGCGGCGGCCCAGCACCATCCGCCGGTGCAGGTCGGCCAGCACGTCGCCGGCCGGCATCGGCAGCGTCGACCCGACCTGCGTGCCGGCCGGGTCGACCAGCTGCAGCGGGGTGGCGGTGGGCAGCAGGTCCCAGCCGGGCGGGCCGGCCAGCTCCGCGGCCATGTGCCGGTCGTGGTCGTGGGCGTGGTCGTGCGGGTGGGGGACCGGGGGAGCGGCCATGGCGACCTCCGAGCAGTGCGACCTGTGTCACACACTCTGCGACCGCGATGATCTTCCGTCCAGACCGGCGGAGAGGTCCCGGACGAGCGGCCGGCGGTGTCCGTCCGGGCGGTGGCGCGCCGGACGGACGGCGTCGCTCAGCGCGGCGCGGCGACCGGCTGTCCGGCGAGCGGATCTCCCACCTCGTCCAGCACCAGCACCGTCTGGGTCGCCCGCACGCCCGGGATGGCCTGCAGCGTGTTGAGCACCAGGTCGCGCAGCGCGCCCGCGTCCGCGGCCCGGACCAGCAGCACCAGGTCGTGGTCGCCGGAGACCAGCGCCGCGTGCCAGACCTCGGGGATGGCGCTGATCCGCTGGCGGACGTCCTTCCAGGTGTGCTGGGCGATGCGCAGGTTGACGAACGCGGTGACCGAGAGCCCCAGCCGGGCCGGCTCGACCCGGGCCGCGTAGCCGGTGATCACCCCGTCGCGCTCCAGCCGCTGCACCCGGGCGTGCACGGCTGCCCGCGACGCGTGCACCTGCTCGGCCAGCGCCCGCACCGACAGCCGCGCGTCGGCGCGCAGCGCCGCGACGATCCGCCGGTCGACGTCGTCGAGGCCGGGGGGCGGGGTGCCCGGACGCGCGGCGGTCGGGGGCTGGTCGGTCACGGCAGCAGTGTGACCCACGCCGCTCGCCGCGCGGCCCGCGGTGCGGGCGCCCTCCCCCCGGGTAGGGACGTGCGCATGGGCGTGCGGAACGCGGCGGTGGCGGCCAGCGGCCGGTGGACCGACCCGGACGGGATCCGCCGGCCGGCGGGGGAGGTGCACGGCTGGGAGCCCGGCCGCAACGAGACGGTGTGCGGGCTGTCGCTGAGCAGGTCGGGACTGGTCCGGTTCCCGCACACCAGCTGGGCGGACGTGCAGCCGGAATCGGGGCGGCACGCCGACGAGGTGGCCGACGTCTGCCGCCGCTGCCGGGCCGGGCTCGGCGGCCGGCGGGACGAGCGGGGCTGGACCCGGACGAACCCGCGCCCCTGACCCGCCCGCCGGAACCGGCCTTGCGGGCGGCGCGGCGGGTGGCGAGCGTGGCTCCCAGCCGGGGACGAGCCCCGCGGAGCCGGGGGAGACCACGTGACCGATCGCAGCGACCGCACCCGGTGGGCCGCGGTGCTGAGCCTCATGACCGCCGGGGTCGTCGCCGCGGCCCAGATCGGCAAGGGCGCCGCGGCGCTGCCGGTGCTGGCGGACGACTTCGGGCTGAGCGCGGCGGCCGGGGCCTGGTTCCTCTCGGTGATGAGCGCCCTGGGCGCGGTGCTGGGTGCCGTGCTCGGCTGGACGGGGCAGGCGGTCGGCTTCCGCCGCCAGGTCCAGGCCGGCCTCGGGGTGCTGCTGGTCGCGCAGCTCGCCGGCGCAGCCGTCGACTCGACGGCCTGGCTGCTGGCCGACCGGGTGCTCGAGGGGCTCGGCTTCGTGCTCGTCGTGCTGGCCGCGCCCGGGCTGCTGCCGGCCGTCTCCGCCCCCGGGCAGCGCCGGCTGGTGGTCGGTGCCTGGGGTGCCTACATGCCGGTGGGGTCCGGGCTGGCCGCGCTGCTCGTGCCGGTGGGCATCGCCGGGCTCGGCTGGCGCACCACCTGGCTGCTGGACGCGCTGGCCGCCGCGCTGGCACTGGTGGCGATCGGCCTGTGCGTGCCCGGCGACACGGCCGGGGCCCGGCCCCGCGCGGACGGCCTGGTGCGGGCGCTGCGCACGCCGGGCGTCCTGTGCCTGGCCGGCGTGTTCGGGGTGTACGCCGGGCAGTACCTCGCCGTCGTCGGGCTCTTCCCCGGCGTCCTGGTCGACGACGGCGGCCTGTCGGCGACCGCCGCGGGTGTGGTCACCGGGATCGTCTTCCTGGTCAACGCCCCGGGGAACGTGCTCGGGGCGTGGCTGCAGCACCGCGGGGTGGCCCGCTGGCGGCTCGTGGTGGTCGGCAGCCTGGCCATGGGGGTGACGGTGTGGGCCGTGCTGGACCCGGCGCTGCCGCTGGCCGCGCGGATCACCGCCGCCGTGCTGTTCTCCGCCGTCTCCGGGCTGGTGCCCTCGGCAGCGTTCAGCGGCGTGGCCACGATGACGGCGGGCACCGGTGCGGCCGGGGCGTCCGTCGGGCTGCTGATGCAGGGGTCGGGCATCGGCCAGCTGCTGGTCCCGCCGCTGGTCGTGGCCACCGGCGGCGCCGCGGCCGGCTGGACGGCGCCGCCGGCCGTGCTGTGCGCCCTGGCCGCGCTCGGCGTCCTCGGCGGGGTGGCCTACCGGTCGTGGGAGCGCCCGCCGGCGGCGGTGCCCCTCCCGGAACGCAGCGCGCCCCGGTCGCGGTGACCGGGGCGCGTTGCGGTGCGGAGCAGGAGACGACCGGTCGGGGCACGGGAGGCCCGTGCCCCGACCGGGGGTGATCAGTAGGCGCTGACCGGCTTGAAGGCGGCGGCACCGTCGTACTGGACGAGCGTGACCTTCGAGATGGCCGCGTCGTCCTTCTTGGTCGTGTCGACCGTGATGCCGTCGAGCAGCAGCGGCGCCTTGAAGTCCTTGATCGACTTCAGCGCGTCCATGAACGAGTCCCGGGTGGGCTCCTTCATCTTCGTGAAGGCCTGCTCGAGCACCGCGCCCTCGGCGTAGCTCCACGCGCAGTGCGGGGTGTACCCCTTGGCGATCTTGCTGCCGTACTGCTGGAAGGCCGCGTTGTAGGCCTTGACGTCCTCGTCGTTGGCGAACGCCGGGGAGCTCGGGGTCTTGGCGAACGACGGCGTGTAGACCGCGGGGTAGGCCGCGGCGCCGCCGGGCTGCAGGATGGTGGCCGGCGTCGAGGTGTTCGACGGCACGAAGATGCGCGGCAGCCAGCCCAGCGACTGCGCCTTGGTGAGCACGCCCACCTGCAGCGGCGTCACCGAGACCGCGCTGAGCAGCACGTCCGCCTTGCTGGACGCCAGCTCGGTCACCTGGCTGTCCAAGGTCGTGTCGGTCGGCTCGTACGTGGCGGACTTGACGACCTTGACCTGGCTGCCCTTGATGGCCTCGTTGAGGCCGTCGAGGTAGCTCTCGCCGAAGTCGTCGTTCTGGGCCAGCGTCGCCACGGTCAGCGGCTGGCCGGACTTGGCCAGCAGCTCACCGAAGGCGCGCCCCTCGGCCGTGTAGGTCGGCACGAAGCCGGTGGTCCAGGGGTGCTTCTCCTGGTCCTCCGAGAACTGGCGGGCGCCGGTCATCAGCAGCACCTGCGGCACCTTCTGCTGCTCCGCGATGGGCTGCACGGCCGCGTTGGTCGGCGTGCCGAGGGCCCCGATGTAGCCGAAGATCCCGTCGTTGACGAGCTGCCGGAAGTTCGACACGGCCTTGGCCGGGTCGTAGACGTCGTCGAGGTACTTGAAGTCGACCTTGCGGGTCTTCCCGTCACCGAACTTGAAGCCGCCGTCGGCGTTCTTCGCCTCGATGTAGGAGTCCAGCCCGGCGACCGAGCAGGACCCCGGGCCGGCCGTGGGGCCGCTGAGCGGGCTGCTGGTGCCGAGGCTGATCGAGTCGTCGGTGATGCCGGGGCTCGCGCTGCTGCCGCCGCCGTCCGAGCCGGAGTCCCCGCGGCCGCAACCGGACACGAGCAGCGCGGCTATCCCGACAGCGGCGACCACGCTGGTCGACCTGGCCTTGCTCACGGTGTTCGTCATTGAACTGCCTTTCCTGGTCTGCGGGTGCTACTCGGTGGGGGCGCCGGACGGCGCGGCGGCGCGAGACGCCGCGTCGTCAGGAGCTTGGGAACCGGCCGTCGTGCCGGAGCGGCGACGACCGGACGTGGTGAGCCGCGCGAGCCGGCGCGGCAGCGAGGCGAGCCCGGCCGGCAGCACGAAGAGCACGGCCAGCAGGATCACGCCGGAGATGAGGGCGGTGCGCGAGGAGTTCACCTGACCGGCCAGCACGGGGACGAGCACGTAGTACAGCGCGCCGAGCGCGGTGCCGACGATGCTCGCCGAGCCGCCGATCACCATGGCGGCGACCAGGTTGATCGAGGTGGCGAAGGTGAGCGTCTCCGGCGAGGTGTACTGCACCACGGCGAGGTACATGAAGCCGGACACCCCGCCCAGCAGCGAGGCGATCGTGAACGCCAGCACCTTGGTGCGGTACGGCGAGACGCCCATGGACAGGGCCACCGCCTCGTTCTCCTTGACGATGCCGAACGCCCGGCCGATGCGCCCCCGCACGAGGTTGCGGACCAGCGCGAACGCGATGCCGGCGATCACCAGCACGACGTAGGCGCGCCACTGGTCGTCCGCGAGGCCGCTCCAGCCCGGCGCCTCGAGGAAGGTGACGACCTGGCCCTGGGACCCGCCGGTGAAGCCGTCGAACCGGCGGGCGAGGGGCACACCGACGATGGGCAGGGCGATGGTGATCATCGCCAGCGCCAGGCCGCGCAGCCGGGCCGCGGCGAGCGCGACGAGCATCCCGACGACGGCGGGGATCAGCGCGCACAGCACCAGCGACAGCAGCAGCGGCCAGCCGTGCAGCACGCCGTACGCGGCGATGTAGGCGCCGAGGCCGAGGAAGGCGCTCTGCCCGAGCGACACCTGGCCGGTGTAGCCCATGACGACGTTGAGGCCGAGCAGCGCCACGGCGAAGACGGCGATCAGCGACAGCTGGTAGTTGCTGTACGGGGTGGACACCAGCGGGAAGACGACGAGCACGACGACCACCGCCGCCAGCGCACCGAGGCGCACCCACCGGGACTCGAGGAGCTTGGTCATCAGACGCGCACCGTGACCTTCCGGCCGAAGAGGCCCTGCGGCCGGACGACGAGGATCACGACCACGGCGATGAACGGCACCGCGATCTTGAGGTCGTCGCCGATGAAGTCGACGTACGCGCCGGCCAGGTTCTCGATGACCCCGATGAACAGGGCGGCGACGACCGCGCCGACCGGGGAGTCCAGGCCGCCGAGGATCGCCGCGGCGAGCGCGTAGACGAGGATGAAGTCGAGCATCCCGGGGCTGATGAACAGCTGCGGGGCCACGAGCACCCCGGCGATGGCGCCCAGCGCGGCGGCCAGCCCCCAGCCGATCATGAGCAGGCGGCTGACCGGGAGGCCCGACAGCGCCGAGGAGTTCGGGTTGTCCGCGACGGCCCGCAGCGCCAGTCCGAGCTTGGTGGCCCGGAAGAGCACCTGCAGCGCCACCATCACCACGAGCAGCACCGCGATGGTGCCGATCGACCGCAGGCTGATGAACACCCCGCCCAGCTGGAGGGTCCGGTTGGGGAACAGCGACGGGAACGGGTGCGGCTCGTAGCCGAAGAACAGCGCCGAGATGCCGGTGAGCAGCACGAGCAGCGCGATGGTCGCGACCACCGCGGTGTCCGGGTCACCGCCCTCGAACCGCCGCATGACCCCGCGCTCGAGCAGGCCGCCGAGGACGAACCCGCAGGCGATCGCCACGAGCAGCGCCAGGACGACCGGCGTGCCGGCGCGCACCAGCGCGTACGCCGCGAAGGTCGCCAGGACGGCCATGCCGCCCTGCGCGAAGTTGATCAGACCGGTGGAGCGGTAGACCAGCACGATCGCGAGTGCGAGCGCGGCGTAGATGGCCCCGTTGGACAGGCCGTCCACCAGGACCTGGATGAAGTGAGACACCTAACCCCCCAGGTACGCGCGGCGGACCGCGTCCATGCCCATGAGCTCTTCCCGGCTGCCGCTGAGCGCGACCCGGCCCGTCTCGAGCACCGTGGCGTGGTCGACCACGGAGAACGCCAGGTTGGCGTTCTGCTCGACGACCAGCATCGACACCTGCGCCTCGCGCCGGAGCCGCACGATCGCGTCGTAGACCCGGCGGGCGGTGCTGGGGGCCAGCCCCAGCGACGCCTCGTCGAGCAGGATCAGCCGCGGCTTGGCCATGAACGCCCGGGCCACCGCGAGCATCTGCTGCTCGCCGCCGGACAGCGCCGCGGCGTTCGACCGCACCCGGTTCTTGAGGTTCGGGAAGAGCTCGAGGCAGTAGTCGATGTCGGCGGCGATCTGCTTGCGGTCGCGGCGCTGGTAGGCGCCCACCAGCAGGTTGTCCCGCACGCTGAGCTGGCCGATGGTGCCGCGGCCCTCCGGCACGTGCGCGATGCCGAGGTGCGCCGTCCGGTCCGGGCCCAGGCCCGAGATGTCGCGGCCCTCGAACAGGATCCGCCCGGTGGTCCGGACGGTGCCGCTGATGGCGCGCAACGTGGTCGTCTTGCCGGCGCCGTTGGCGCCGAGCAGACCGCTGGCGCCGTTCTCCTCGAGGGTCAGGGACACCCCGTGGAGCACCTGCGCGTGGCCGTAGGAGGCGGTGACGTCCTCCAGCTCAAGCAGCGTCATCGTCGACCGCCTCCTTGCCCAGGTAGGCCTCGATGACGCGGGGGTCGGACTGGGCCTGGGCGGCCGTGCCCTCCATGAGCTTCGCGCCGTGGTCGAGGACGACCACGTGGTCGGTCAGCGCCGAGATCAGCCCCATGTGGTGCTCGACGATGACGATCGTGAGATCGAGCTCGCGGCGCACGGAGCGGACGGTCTCGATGAACGCCTCGACCTCGCCGTGCGACAGCCCGGCGGCCGGCTCGTCGAGCAGCAGCAGCCGGGGGCGGGAGACCAGGGCGCGGCACAGCTCGATGTTCTTGTGCAGGCCGTGGGACAGCTCGTCGGCAGGCAGGTCCGCGGCCCAGCCCAGCCCGGTGCGCTCGAGCAGGTCGCGCGCGGTCGCCCGGGTCTCGCGCTCGGCCCGGCGGGTCGACGGCAGGCGCAGCGACCACGAGACGGGGCCACCGGGCAGCTGCGAGTGCGCACCGAGCATGACGTTGTCCAGCACCGTCGCGTCCAGCCGGAGCGCCGGGTGCTGGAACGTCCGTGCCAGCCCGTGCCCGGCCATGCGCCAGGCCGGGGTCCGGACCGTCTCGGCGCCGTCGACCAGGATCGAGCCGCCGCTGGGCTGGTAGTGCCCGCTGATGCAGTTGAACAGCGAGGTCTTCCCCGCGCCGTTCGGGCCCACCAGGCCCAGGATCGTGCCGCGGGCCACGTCGAACGAGATCCCGTCGAGCACGGTGATGCCACCGAAGCGGAGGGTCACCTCCCGCACGCTCAGTGCCGGAGCGGTGTCGTCCGCGTGAGTCGTTCGATCCATCCTGCCTCGTCAGTCGTCGTTGACCAGAGGGGCGTGCCCCCGGCGATGCGTCCGCGTGAAGGTACGCACAGCCGTCCGGGCAGGGACAGCATGGGCACGACTTGTTAGCGAGACGTGACCAAGGCCGTGCCACATCGGGTCATCTGTCGCAGGAGCTCCTTCCGGAGCGGGCCGGGCGACCCGGGACGGCCCCCGCGTCGCCGCTCCGGGCCGGCGGGGCGCCTAGCCTGCTGGCGGTGGCGGATCCTGCCGGCCGCCCGGGCAGGCGGGCCGCACCGGACCAGCCGGGACGACGACGGTCCCGGTGGAGGGAGACCCGATGCGCCCCGGTGCACCCGCGGACGACTGGGCCCGGCGGGCGGCGGTGCACAGCTCCGCGGGTCTCGCGGTCGTCGACGCCGACGGCCGGTTCCTCGCGGCCAACCCGGCCGCGGCGGCGCTCTGCGGGCTGGACGGTGCGCCGGTCACCGGCGTCCGCTCTCCCTTCCGCCCCGGTGGGGGCGACGGAGGAGAGCTGGTGACCGGCTGGGAGCCGGCGCCGGGGGAGCGGCGCGAGTTCGCCTACGTGGTCGACCCGGTGCCCGGCGCCGCCGAGTGGGTGGTCTGCTTCCGCGACGTCACCGCCGAGCGGGTGCACCAGCGGCGGCTGGCCGCCATCGCCGGCGCCGCCGCCGAGGTGGCCGCCCGGCGGTCGCTGTCGTCGACCCTGGAGGTGCTGGCGCACGAGGTGCTGCGCAGCGACGGGCTGGCCGGCGTGCAGGTGCTCACGCTGGACGCCGCCCGCGAGCGGCTGCAGGTGCTCGGCGCGGCCGGCTTCGGCCGGGAACCCGACTTCTTCGAGAAGCTCGTCCTGGCCCGGGACCGCGGCGCACGGCTGCGGATGCTGGACGCCTTGCGCACCGGGGAGCCGGTGGTCGTGCCGCACCGCTACGAGGAGTCGACGCAGCACCCGGCCTGGGAGCCGCTGTGGGACTTCCTGCGGCACCCCCGGTGGGACACGTTCGTCAGCGTCCCGCTGGTCATCCGCGGGGAGCCGGTCGGGGTGCTCAACGCCTTCTTCGCCCCCGACCAGACCGTCGGCGACACCGAGCTGGGGTTCCTGGTGACCATGGCCGAGCAGGCGGCGCTCGCGGTCGACCAGGCCGAGCAGGTCGAGCGGGAGGGGGAGCTCGCCCGCCGGGAGGAGCGGCAGCGGCTGGCGCGCGACCTGCACGACTCGGTCGTCCAGCAGGTGTTCTCGATGATGATGCAGGCCACCTCGCTCGGGGTGCTGGTGCAGCGCGGGCTGCCGCCGACGCCGGAACGGGTGGCCGAGGTGGCCGGCGACCTCGCCGCCGTCGCCGAGGCCGTGCTGCAGGACCTGCGGGGCATGGTGGTCGAGCTGCGCCCGGTGGCCACCGAGGGGCAGGGCCTGGCGGCCGCGCTGCGCTCGTTCTGCGCGACCACCGGCGCCCGCACCGGGCTGGCCGTGGAGCTCACCGTCGACGACCCCGGGGACGTCGCCCACCGGCTCGGCGCGGACCTGGTCGAGGACGTCTACCGGGTGCTCGCCGAGGCGGTGCACAACAGCGTGAAGCACGCCGGCGGCAGCCGGGTGGACGTCGGCGTGACCGTGGTGGCCGGCGCGGGCCGGCCGGGCGTGACGGCGACGGTCGCCGACGACGGGCGCGGGATGGCCGCCGCGGGCACGGCCGGGCACGGCCACGGGATGACCGCGATGCGCGAGCGCGCGGCGAGGTGGGGAGGAGTGGTGCAGGTGGACCAGCGGGAGGGTGGCGGCACCCTGGTCCGGTTGGCGGTGCCGGCGGCGGTCCCGGTGCGCACGGTGCCGGCCGACCACTGGACGGCGAGCCGGTGACCGGCGCGCCGGTCGTGCGGGTGCTGGTCGTCGACGACCACGCCGTGCTGCGCCGCGGGGTGGTGGCCTACCTGGAGGCGCTGGAGGACGTGGAGGTCGCCGGTGAGGCCGACGACGGCGCCGCGGCGCTCGTCCGGCTCGCGGAGCTCACCGCGGCGGGCGAGCAGCCCGACGTCGTCCTCATGGACCTGGTGATGCCCGGGATGGACGGCGTCGCGGCCACCGCGGAGATCGGCCGCCGGTTCCCCGACGTCAAGGTCGTGGTGCTCACCAGCTTCGGGGAGAGCGAGCGGGTGCGGGCGGCGCTGGACGCCGGGGCGTCGGGCTACCTGCTCAAGGACGCCGGCCCGGCGGAGGTCGACGGGGCGCTGCGGGCGGCGGTCGCCGACGAGGTGTTCCTGGACGCGGCGGTGACCCGGCAGCTCACCCGGCGGATGCGCACCCCGGACGCCGGGGTCGGCGGGCTCACCGCCCGCGAGCGGGAGGTGCTCGTGCTGGTGGGGGAGGGGCGGTCGAACCAGGAGATCGCGGACGCGCTGTGGATCAGCGAGCGCACCGCCCGCACGCACGTCAGCCACCTGCTGCAGAAGCTGGGCGTCGCCTCCCGCACCCAGGCGGCGCTGCTCGCCGTCCGGGAGGGGCTGGTCGAGCCCGGCCGCGGCTGAGGTGTCCCGCAGCGGCCCGGCCGGCGCCCGTGCGGGGCGCCGGCCGGGGGCGGTCAGTTGCGGCGGTAGCCCTCGCGGGCGAAGTCGGTGAACGGCGCCGGTGCCACGGTGGCCCGGATCTCCCGCTGCACGTGCTCCTCGACCTGCGGCTTGGCGGTGTTGGGCTGCTCGCCCCAGAGCACCGTCACCTGCGTGCCCGGCGTCGCCACCTCGGCGTCCACGGTGGCCAGCGAGACCATCACCCGCTCGTTGGCCAGGTAGCCGCAGTCCAGCGACAGGCCCACCTGGCGGCCGTCCAGCAGCACCTTGTCCTCGTGGTGGGTCGCGTACCGCGCCTTGGGCAGGTCGATGAACTTGGCGCCCGGGCCCGGCCGGTACAGCGAGCCGATGGCGTCGGCGACGTCGTCGGCGTCCCAGACCAGGGTGACCTTGGTGCGGTGCGGTCCCTCGGCGATCCGCTCGAGCGCCTCCCGGCCGACGAAGTCGTGGTCGAACTTCACGCTGCGGCCGTAGCCGAGGTCGTAGGGGGTGAGGGCGTAGCCGTCGGCGTCCGCCGGGTCGTTGCTGCCGCCGAGCGAGCCGACGGACTCCAGCGGCAGCCACTCGCGGTAGGCCTGCAGCAGCGGGTCGTCGCCCAGGACCGCCGGGAAGGGCGCGGGCACCCACGCCGACTCCAGGTTGGCGGTCGAGTACGCCTTCGCCCCGGCGCGCACCAGCCCGTGGTCGGCGCCGGCGGTGAGCAGCGCCTGCAGCACGTCCTCGCCGTCGGCCCACGGGCCGAACAGCTCGAACCCGGGCTGGCCGGCCATGCCGTGGCGCAGCCCGTGCACCCGGTGATCGGCGATGGTGAACTCGGCCATCTGGAAGAACTTCGTCTCCGGCACCGGGCCGCCCGTGACGGCCTCCATCAGCGCCGGTGAGGTGGGGCCCTGCAGCTCGTAGCGGTAGAAGCGCGGCGGGCCGGAGCGGCGGACGGCGGAGTTGTCGTCGCGCTCGGTGGTGGCGTCGTAGCTGCCGCGCTCGAGGTGGAACTGCACCCAGTCGAGCACGAACGGGTGGCCGACCAGGTCGAACAGCTCGTCCTCGAGGTGGAAGAGGATCGCGTCACCGATCAGCTGGCCCTGCGGGTTCACCGCGATGAACTGCTTGGCCCGGCCGACGCCGAAGTTCGCGAAGGTGTTCACGCCGACGTCGCTGAGCAGCCGCAGCGCGTCCGGGCCGGAGATGAACAGGTCGGTCATGTGGTGCGACTGGTCGAGCAGCGCGCAGCTGTCCAGCCAGGCCCGCTGCTCGCTGCGCCAGTTGGTGAACTCCGGCTGCACGGGGAACGTGTGCGCGCGGGTGGGCAGGTTGCGCAGCAGCTGCACCGGGTCGCCGACCCGGGCGATGGCCTGGGCGAGCGTCTCGGTGGGCGTGCTCTCGGGCTGGGAGGTCACGGCGGAGGGTCCTCTCCTCGGGGGCGGGGCGTCGTGGTCACGCTAGGAACGCCGCCCCGTGTGGCGGAAGCCACGTTCGACTCCACTCGCGATCGGCGGTGTCGCGCGCCGACCGAGACGGACGACGTAGCTCCCCGCGCCCGCGGCTACCTTGCGGTGCGTGACCGACAGCAGCGCACCCCAGGGCACGCCGCTCAGCGGTGCCCGCGGCAGGGAGACGGCCGAGGAGCGGCTGCGGGACGAGATCGCCCGCGGCGACCTGGTGCCCGGGCAGCGGCTGGTGGAGGCCGACCTCGCCGAGCGGTACGGCGTCACCCGCAACGGCGCGCGCCTCGCCCTGGACGCGCTGGCCGCCGAGGGGCTGGTCGAGCGCATCCCCAACCGCGGCGCCCGGGTGCGCACCGTCTCGACCGCCGAGGCGGTGGCGATCATGGAGTGCCGCCTGGTGCTCGACGGGCTGGTCGCCCGCAAGGCGGCCACCGCGGTCACCGACGCGGACGCCGGCCGGCTCGCCGCGCACGCCGACCGGCTGGCGGAGGCGCTGGCCGCCGGTGAGCTGGTGCGCTACTCCCAGCTGATCCAGGAGCTGCACGCGCTGCTGCGGGAGACCGCCCGGCAGCCGGTGGCGGCCGCGCTGGTCGAGCGCCTGCAGGCGCAGATCGTCCGGCACCAGTTCCGGCTGTCGTTGCGGCCGGGCCGCCCGCAGCGGTCGCTGGTCGAGCTGCAGCGCGTCGTGGCGGCGGTCTGCGCGGGTGACGCCGACGCCGCCGAGGCGGCCGCCCGCGCGCACATGGCGGCCGTGATCGCTGCGCTGGAGGCCACTCCCGAGGCCGTCCCGGGGGCGTGACGCGCGATGGCCCCGGAATTGTTGACAATCCGCGCGGGCCGGACCTAGCGTCGGTGGACCGTCCGGCTCAGTGAGGAGCACGCGCATGGCGAGCTACGACCAGACCGGCGTCCGCTGCACCATGATGCGCGGCGGCACCTCCCGCGGCCTGTACTTCGAGCCGGGTGACCTGCCCGCCGACGAGGCCGCGCGCAACGACCTGCTGCTGCGGCTGATGGGCACCCCCGACCCGCGGCAGATCGACGGCCTCGGCGGGTCGACCTCGCTGACCAGCAAGGTCGCGGTCGTCGGCCCCTCCGAGCACCCGGACGCCGACGTCGACTACCTCTTCCTGCAGCTCGGCGTCGACCAGGCCACGGTCAGCGACCAGCAGAACTGCGGCAACATCCTCGCCGGCGTCGGCCCGTTCGCCGTCGAGCGCGGCCTGGTGCCCGGCGCGGACGGCGAGACCACGGTGCGCATCCGCATGGTCAACTCCGACAGCGTCGCCGTCGCCACCTTCCCGACGCCCGGCGGCCGCCCGGAGTACCGCGGCGACGTCGAGATCGCCGGCGTCCCGGGCACCGCGGCGCCGGTGGTGCTGGCGTTCACCGACACCGAGGGCTCCGCGACCGGCGCCCTGCTGCCCACCGGCTCCGTGCGCGACACGATCGAGGGCGTCGAGGCCACCTGCGTCGACAACGGCATGCCGGTCGTCGTCGCGCTGGCCTCGTCGTTCGGGCTGACCGGGTACGAGAGCCACGAGGAGCTCGCCGCCGACGCCGACCTGCTGGCGCGGATCGACGCGTTCCGCACCAAGGCGGGCGCGCTGATGGGCCTCGGGGACGTCACCGGCGGCTCGGTGCCCAAGACCGCGCTGCTCGCACCGGCCCGCGACGGCGGCCAGGTGTGCACCCGCTCGTTCATCCCGGTCACGCCGCACACCTCGATCGGCGTGCTCGCCGCGGTCAGCGTCGTCACCGGGATGCTGCTGCCCGGCGCCGTCGGCCACGAGCTCACCGACGACTGGCCGGAGGGCACTACCCAGGTCGACGTCGAGCACCCGACCGGCCACCTGCTCGTCGACGTCGTCGTCGACGCGAGCACCACCCCGCCGTCCGTGCGGCGCTCCGGCGTCGTGCGCACCGCCCGCAAGCTGTTCGACGGGACCGCCTACCCCCGCTGAGCACCAGCACGACACCCGACTCGAAGGAGAGCCCTGTGCCGCCGCTCCACGACATCGCCCACCTCGCGCACGTCGAGGTCCTCACCCACAAGCCCGAGGAGTGCCTGGACTTCTACGTCCGCTACCTCGGCATGACCGAGAACGGGCGGGACGGCGACTCGGTCTTCCTGCGGGCCTGGGACGACTACGAGAACACCACCATCAAGCTGACCGCCGCCGCCAAGCCGGGCGTCGGGCGCACCAACTTCCGGGCCAGCAGCCCCGAGGCGCTGCAGCGCCGGGTCGCCGCGATCGAGGCGACGGGGCTCGGCAAGGGCTGGCAGGACGGCGACCCCGGCTACGGCCCGGTCTACGTGTTCAGCGACCCCGACGGCCACGAGATGGGCGTCTACTACGAGACCGAGTGGTACCGGCCGGAGGGCGACCTCAAGCCGGCGCTGAAGAACCAGGCGCAGGCCTACCCGGGCCGCGGCGTGAGCGTGCGCCGCATCGACCACATCAACTACCTCGGCGTCGACCCGGTCGCCAACCGCGACTTCGCCGTCGACGTCCTCGGCGGGATGATCACCGAGCAGATCGTGCTGGACGACGGTGTCGCCGGCAGCTGGACGACGTTCACCAACAAGGGCTACGACGCGGTGTGGACCCGGGACAACACCGGCACCGCCGGCCGGCTGCACCACCTGTCGTTCGCCGTCGACAGCCGGGACGACGTCATCCGCGCCGCCGACCTGGCGCTGGAGCACGGCATCCACATCGAGACCGGCCCGCACAAGCACACCATCCAGCAGAGCTTCTTCCTCTACATCTGGGACCCGGCGGGCAACCGGATCGAGCTGGACAACCCCGGTGCCCGGCTGGTGTTCGCCCCCGACTGGCAGCCGATCGACTGGTCGGCCGCGGAGCGGGCCAAGGGCCAGGCGTGGGGCCTGCAGACCATCTCCACCTTCCACACCCACGGCACGCCGCCGGTCGGTGAGGAGCAGGACGAGTCCCAGGAGACCGACCTCGAGGGCGACGCCTACGGGGCCGCCCGGTGACCCTGCGCATCGCCCTGCTCGGCCTCGGCGAGGCCGGATCGGAGATCGCGCGCGACCTGGTGGCCGCCGGCGCCGACGTCCGGGGTTACGACCCGGCGGTGCCGGCGGTCCCCGGGGTGGCCGCCCGCACCGGCGAGGCGGACGCCGTCCGGGACGCCGACCTGGTGCTCAGCGCCAACAGCTCGCACGACGCGCTGACCGCGCTGACCAACGCGCTGCCCGGGCTGCGGCCGGGCACGGTGTTCGCCGACCTCAACACCGCCTCGCCGGGGGTGAAGGTCGCGCTCGCCGAGGCGGCCGGCGCCACCGCCGACGTGGTCGACGTCGCGCTGATGAGCCCGGTGCCCGGCAAGGGGCTGCGCACCCCGATGCTGGTCTCCGGGCCCGCCGCGCAGCGGTACGCCGACCTGCTCGCGCCGCTGGGCGCGCAGGTGACCGTGCAGCCCGGCCCGGTGGGGGAGGCCATCTCCCGCAAGCTGCTGCGCAGCGTCTTCTACAAGGGGCTGGCCGCCGCGGTCGTCGAGGCGCTCGCCGCCGCCGAGGTGGCCGGCTGCGCCGACTGGCTGCGCGGCAACATCAGCGCGGAGCTCGCCGGCTTCGACGACCGCACCATCGACCGGCTGGTCGACGGGACCCACAAGCACGCCCGGCGGCGGGCCGACGAGATGGCCGCCGCCACCGAGCAGCTGACCGAGCTGGGGGTGGAGCCGCGGATCGCTGCCGCGGCCCGCGACCTGCTCGCCGAGCTGCGCGACCGAGAACAGGGAGCACCTGCGTGATCATCGACTGCCACGGTCACTACACGACCGCGCCGGCCGCGCACACCGCCTGGCGCGAGCAGCAGCTCGCCGCCTTCGAGGCCGGCACCGCCGCCCCGGCCTACCCGTCGATCAGCGACGACGAGATCCGGGAGACCATCGAGTCCAGCCAGCTCAAGCTGATGGACGAGCGCGGGATCGACCTGACGGTCTTCTCGCCGCGGGCCTCCGCCATGGGCCACCACCTCGGCGACCCCGCGGTGAGCCTGGAGTGGGCGCGGCGGAACAACGACCTCGTGCACCGGGTGACCACGCTGTACCCGGACCGGTTCATCGGGGTCTGCCAGCTGCCGCAGTCGCCCGGCTCGCCGATCGAGGAGTCGATCGGCGAGCTGCGCCGCTGCGTCGAGGAGCTCGGCATGGTCGGCTGCAACCTCAACCCCGACCCGAGCGGCGGGCACTGGACGTCGCCGGCGCTCACCGACCCGAGCTGGTACCCGTTCTACGAGGCGATGGTGGAGCTCGACGTCCCGGCGATGGTGCACGTGTCGGGATCGGCGACGAAGTTCTTCCACGCCACCGGCGCCTACTACATCAGCGCGGACACCACCGCGTTCATGCAGCTCGTCCAGGGCGACCTGTTCAGCGACCTGCCCGGGCTGCGGCTGGTCATCCCGCACGGCGGGGGAGCGGTGCCCTACCACTGGGGCCGGTACCGGGGCCTGGCCGACATGCTCGGGCAGCCGCCGGTGGAGACGAACGTGATGGAGAACGTCTACTTCGACACCTGCGTCTACCACCAGCCGGGCATCGACCTGCTGCTCGACGTCATCGAGACGAAGAACGTGCTGTTCGGGTCGGAGATGGTGGGCGCGGTCCGCGGCATCGACCCGCAGACCGGGTTCCACTTCGACGACACGAAGCGCTACATCGAGGCGGCCGTGGCCGCCGGCCGGCTCGACGAGCAGGCCCGGGACGACGTGTACGAGGGCAACGTCCGCCGGGTGTACCCCCGGCTGGACGCGGCGCTCACCGCCGCCGGCCGCTGACCGCCCGCGGCGGCCCGCGGGTGCGGGCCGCCGCGACCGGAGGTCAGAGGGTCTCGGGCAGCTGCAGGTGCGCCAGGGCCAGGTCGAAGTCCTCCGTGGCGAGCACCTCGATGCCCAGCGACGGGCCGAACTCCTCGCGGAACACCCGGGCGCCCTCGGCGGCCTTCTCCAGGTCCTCCCAGCTGTCGTAGGCGACGGCGGCCACGGTCGTGCCGTCGGCCGCGCGGGTCAGCGCGCTGACGCTGCAGAAGCCGGGCAGGTCGTCGAGCTGCGGCATCAGCGACAGCCGGACGGCGTCCACCGCCTTCTGCACGGCGTCCGGTGCGGTGCGCAGCCAGGTGACCCGGGTGCAGACGCTCGAGTGCGCCTCGTGCACCCGGTGCATCGCCCCGACGGTCCACTCCTCGACCTCGGCGGTGCCGCGCAGCACCTCGGCGGTGCGGTCGGCCCAGGGGCGGACGGCGTCGCGGCTGGCCCGCAGCACGTCCTCGTCCCGCCAGGACGTGGTCATGATGCTCCGGCCGGTGCGGCTGTTGGCCAGCAGCGACAGGCCGGCGCAGCCGTCCATCCCGCGCAGCGCGGGCATCGCCTCGTCGCGGACGTAGGCGATGCCCGCCTCCACCGCCGAGGGTTCGCCGGAGATCGTCGTCGATCGGGCGTACATGTGCAGCCGCACCTCTTCCAGGTCGGTCGTGCCGGGGTCCGTCGGGCACACGTTCCTCGCCCGCCGGGGCGGCGGCAACCGCCACTCGCGGACGGCGGAAGACCCGGTCCGCGTGCAGCAGCCGGTTCCCCCCGCGAGCCCGCGGTGCTGGACTGGGACCGGCACGGGGGGTGAGGAGACGGACCGATGACCCTCGGCAGCAGCACACGCATCGACCTGCCCGCGGCCGGTGTGCACCACGTCGACACCGCCCGGTCGACGCTCACGTTCACCGGCAGGCACCTGTTCGGGCTGGGCACCGTGCGCGGCACGTTCGACATCAGCGAGGCCCGGGTGGTGGTCGCCGACCCGGTGACGGACTCGACGGTCACCGCGGTGGTCGACCCGGCGAGCTTCCGGTCGGGCCACGCCCGGCGCGACCAGGACGTGGTCAGCCGCCGGTACCTGGACGTCGCGGCCCACCCGACGATCCGGTTCACCTCGACCGGGCTGCGCCCCGACGGCGACCGCTGGGTGCTGACCGGGACGGTGGGCGCGCACGGCCGCGACGTCCCGGTCGAGCTCGTGGTCGACCGGGCGGAGCAGGCCGGCGGCGTCGTCCGGGTGCACGCCCGGGCCGAGGGCCTGGACCGGCACGCGTGGGGCGTCACCGGTGGCCGCGGTCTGGTGGGCCGGCACTTCGCGCTGGACCTCGACCTGGCGCTGGAGGGCGCCGGGCGGGGGTGACCCGGGGATCGCCCCCGCCCGGTCCGGTCAGTTGCTGTTCGGCCGGCCGGTCAGCTTGTCGCGCAGCCGGTCGACCAGCCCGACGCCGGGGCCCAGCGTCTTGTGGAACAGCGGGCTGTGCGGGGCCGACGGGTGCGGCCGGGTCGGCGCGGCCTTCTTCGCCGCCTCGACCTTGGTGCCGATCTCGACCAGCTGCTCCCGGCTGAGGTGCGTGCGCAGCTTGGGGAACTGGTCGGCCTCCTCGTCCTGCACGTGGTCGCGCAGCACCGCCTCCAGCCGGCCGAGGACCTCGAGGAAGCGCGGGTCGGCGGAGTCGACCGACTCCCACTCCTTCATCAGCTCGACCAGCTGCTGGTGCTCGCGGGTGTCGTGCTCGACCTCCTCGGCGCCGTTGGGCAGGTGGTCGCGCATGGCCGGGTAGACGTACATCTCCTCGGCGACGGAGTGCCGCATGAGCTCGGCGATGATCGTGTCGGCGATGTCCCGCCGCTGCTCCGGGTCGGCCGCGGGGATCGCGCCGACGAGGTCGAGGACCTCGTGGTGGTCGGTGGTCAGGATGTCGACGACGTCGCGTCCGTCCGTGCTGGCTGTCATGGGGTGCCTCCGGGGTGCGGTCCGGTCGGTGGTCGTCCGCCCGGTACCCCGGCGTCCGCGGACGTACGCTCGGCGGGGTGAGCCTCACCGCCGGACCGGCCGTCGTCCTCGGGTCCCGTTTCGCCACCGAGCTGCCCGAGCTGGCCCTGCCGTGGCAGGCCGAGGAGGCGCCGGACCCGCGGCTGCTGGTGCTCAACGAGCCGCTCGCAACCGCCCTGGGGCTGGACGCCGGGGAGCTGCGCGGGCCGCACGGCGTCCGGCTGCTGGTCGGCAACGAGGTGCCGCCCGGTGCGGCGCCGGTGGCGCAGGCCTACGCCGGGCACCAGTTCGGGCACTACTCGCCGCGGCTGGGCGACGGGCGGGCGCTGCTGCTCGGCGAGCTCACCGATCCCGGGGGGCGGGTGCGCGACCTGCACCTCAAGGGCAGCGGGCGCACCCCGTTCGCCCGCGGCGGCGACGGGCTGGCCACCGTCGGCCCGATGCTGCGCGAGTACGTGGTGAGCGAGGCGATGGCCGGGCTCGGCATCCCGACCACCCGGGCGCTGGCCGTGGTCGCCACCGGCCGCCGGGTGCGCCGGGAGACGGTGCTGCCCGGCGCCGTGCTGGCCCGCGTGGCGAGCAGCCACCTGCGGGTGGGCAGCTTCCAGTACGCGCGCGCCACCGGGGACGTCGACCTGCTGCGCCGGCTCGCCGACGTGGCGGTCGCCCGGCACCACCCGGCCGCCGCCGGGGCGCCGAACCCCTACCTGGCGCTGTTCGAGGCGGTCGTCGCGGCGCAGGCGTCGCTGGTGGCGCGGTGGATGCTCGTCGGTTTCGTGCACGGGGTGATGAACACCGACAACGTGACGATCTCCGGGGAGACGATCGACTACGGGCCGTGCGCGTTCCTGGACGCGTACGACCCGGCGACGGTGTTCAGCTCCATCGACGAGGGCGGGCGGTACGCGTACCGCAACCAGCCGGGCATCGCGCAGTGGGACCTCGCCCGGTTCGCCGAGGCGCTGCTGCCGCTGCTGGCCGACGAGCAGGACGCGGCGGTGGAGCTGGCGGTCGCGTCGCTGGACGGGTTCGTCGCGGAGTACGACGCCGCCTGGACGGCGGGGCTGCGGGCGAAGCTGGGGCTGCGCGGCACCGGTCCTGACCCGGTGCTCGACGACCTGCTCGCGCTGGTGGCGGCGAACCGGGTCGACTTCACGTCGTTCTTCCGGCTGCTGGGCACCGCCGCGCGGGGGGACGCCGAGCCCGCGCGCCGGGTGGTGCTCGACCTCGCCGGCCTCGACGCGTGGCTCGAGCGGTGGCGGGCGCTCGGCCCGGACCCGGAGCTGATGGACCGGACCAACCCGGTCTACGTGCCGCGCAACCACCTGGTCGAGGAGGCGCTCACCGCGGCGGTCGGCGACGACCTGGCGCCGCTGCACCGGCTGCTCGAGGCGGTCTCCCGGCCGTTCGACGAGCGGCCGGGGCTGGAGCGCTACGCGGCGCCCGCGCCGGAGGACTTCGGCCCGTACACGACCTTCTGCGGCACCTGAGTTCCCCCGGTCACGCGCCCGTGGCGAGGGTGACCGCGTCGACGGCGGTGAGCGCGGCCAGCCAGTCCGCGACCATCCAGATCGCGGCGATCCGCCCGTCGTCGGTGAGGGTGAGGACGTCGATGACCCGCACGTCGACCCACCGCCCGGTCGGGGGGACCGGGCCGGCGGGGGTGTCGAGCGGGCCGACCTGGTTCCCGGCGAGCCGGAAGGCGACCGCGACGGTGCCGCCGGCGTCGACGACGGCGAGCACCTCCCGCTCCGGTTCGGCCAGCGCCTGCTGCATGCGCCGGGCGCGCACCACCAGGTCCCGGGCGGCCAGCGGGCTGCCGTTCACGGTCACCGGGTCGGTGTAGAGCTCCCGGAACCCTTCCGCTGCGGTCTCGTCGTCCGCCGGCAGCGGGTCCGTCCAGAGCCGCAGCAACCGCTCGACGTCGAAGCCCATCGCCCCATGCTGACCGCGCCCCCGGCGCGTGGCCAGGGGGTGCCGCGCGCCCGCGGATCGTGGACCGGAGTCATCGCCTGCTGGACCATGTCCGCGTGGCGAAGTCGGCACGGAACCCCGGAAGTCGAGAGGAGTTGCTCTCGGCTGTGGTGGACCTGCGGGGACGGTCGTTCGACGGCATGGACCTCGTGTCGCTGCGCCTCCCTGCCACGCTCTGGGCGGAGCGGCGCGCGTTCATCGGCGCAGATCTGCGTCAGTCGACCCTCGACGGGGCGCGCTTCAAGCTGTGCGACTTCACGGACGCCGACCTGCGTGGTGCCTCGCTCCGAGGAACGCGCTTCAGCGCCTGCGACTTCACCGGAGCTGACCCGAGGGGTGCGGATCTCCAGGGCACGTCGTTCGGGTCGGTCAACACCGGCGACGAGAGTGGCCGCACGCTGTTGACGAGGATCCGCGTCGACGAGGGCCAGCTCGACGGAGCCATGATCGAGACCGGTACCCACCTGCCGGACGGGTCCGTCGGCTGAGAGCGGGTCACTGCACCGCAAGGTGCATCTGGAGCCGCCCTTGGCGCCAGCGAGGACCGGATGTGCCAGCGCAGTCCCGTCACGCTCTGCGCACGAGCCGGGTCGAGCGTCCTCGGGTCAGCAGACCTGCTCGATGACCAGCAGAGACCTGCGCTGCTCGTCCCGGAACTCGGCTGCGAAGAAGCTCGTGTGGTCGCCTCGAGCCGGCTCTCCGTAGAGGTAGGGAGTGACACGCGCCCGCAGCGCCTCGCGGTCGGCGAGTGCGACTTCACTCGGGCCGTCGGGGCCGTAGAAGAGCAGGACGCGGGTCTCCGCCGAGTTCATGAGCTGGCGCAGGCGCTTGGGAGGAGGGCACTGACCACCGCTGCGCGGATGCCACTCGGCCCCGTCCTCGTCCTGCCAGCAGCGATCCCGGATCGGAGAGGGCCACGAGACCGGACCCGTCTCGCGCACGGTCTCGTCCACCGGGGGCTGCGTTCCGTCCTGCCGGCGGTGTGACCTCACAGCTCCAGCATCGCCTCGTGGACCCGGATCGGCGCGAGGCGTGCTGCATCCGGGTGACCCGGCGCCGCATCGGAGGTCGATGTCCCTGAGCGGCCACCTCAGGGCTGGTCGGTCACGAAGCCCTCGGCCCACTGGAGCTGGTCGACCCGGTACTCGTCGATCAGGAAGTCGTCGGGGTGGCGGCTGAAACCTGGCCGGACTGCGAGCTGGCTGCGGGCACTCTCGGCCAAGGACCTGGTCGAGTAGACGCCGCAGAGCTTGTCGTCGGTCTCGACGTGGTCCATCTCGGGGTCCAGGTCCTCCTGCCCCTCGAGCGGTCGCATGTGCCAGAGCAGGTAGACCTCCACGCGCCGCAGTGCACGCCCTGACCCGCCGCAGCGTCAACCGCGTCCTGCCGTGCGTCGAGTGCATCGTCGTCGAGGCCGCCGACGTGTTGATCACCTGCAACGGCCTGCTGGTCCGCCGCTCGTCGCTGTCATCGGCCGTCTGACCAGCGAAGACTGTCAGACCCCGTCTGTTGGTCACGGGCGTGACGTCGACTGCCGCGCTCGCCGGGGCGCGAACGGCGGTCGGCCGCGCGCCAGGCGCTTCCTTCGACGTGCTCGTCGCCCACCCCGAGGTGCGCTCTGAGCGGCCCACCATGGGGCAGAGCCCGGTCGGAAGCGGGGTCGGTGCCGCTGGGGCCCGGTCAGTGCTGCCAGGTGAGGACGACCAAGGTGTCGCCGTTGACTGACTCCCAGCGCCCGGCCGTGACGACCGATCCGCCGCGGGGTGGACGCGGACTGTCGCTGCTGACGTCGGCTCGGGCGGTCTCCCACGCAACTCCAGCGTCTGCTCCGTCGTGCCAGACGACCCGCGTCTTCTCGGGCAACCCGCCGGGCCAGTAGGTGACCACGGGACAACCGGACTCCACCAGCGACGCGGCTTCCTGGCGCTTCATGCGAGTGGTCCGGCGGCTGTACGTCGTGCCGGTCGGCGCACTCAACCGGCCGCCATCAACCGCATCCCACTGTTCGGCAGAGAGGTCCTGGAGCACGGCGGCACGGTAACGCCCACCCTGTCCAGCCACGCTCTAAGCGGCCCATTCAGAGCGACTTTGGGCGACCCGCGCGACAGGTCATTCGAGCGCGTTTGCTGCGCCAACCCAGCCTGAGCGGCGGCCGGTCATAAGGAAGTCGTACGGAGATTGCAGCTTCAAGGGTTTCCGGACGTGCCATCGGGTTCGGTCGT
Source organism: Modestobacter sp. NPDC049651 (assembly GCF_040659695.1). Classification (NCBI taxonomy): domain Bacteria; kingdom Bacillati; phylum Actinomycetota; class Actinomycetes; order Geodermatophilales; family Geodermatophilaceae; genus Modestobacter; species Modestobacter sp. NPDC049651. The sequence goes on along the minus strand of NZ_JBFAOG010000010.1, from coordinate 101,131 downwards.
TCTTCGTGTCTTCGGTGACGAAAAGAGCAATCTGGGCAGTCCACCCGGTTTCGACGACGTTGAACAGGTCGATCACTGAACCGGTAGTGAGTCTGTCGCCGGTCTGCACGAGTGATTGCACTGCGGCCTGCGGCTGAGTCTTCAACGTCTCTGAGGTGACGGCTCGCCTGATGCCGGCGTGGATGTTGATCTGAACTTCGTCGCTGTGCTCCAGATTGTAGGGAAACAGCCTGACCCGGTAGGCGACGGTGGTGGACGGCCGGTCGGCCCATCCCCGGGTGTGGTCGAGGACCCCGTCCATAAGCAGCATCGTCGCGGCGCGTACCGCCCGATCCTCACAGACGAAGTCGATCTCCAAGTGCCACTCGTCGTGCACAGGAGCAGACGGGATCGCCATCCGACGCGGGTGGTTGACCCACTCGATGCGGTCGACCGTGACCGGGACCTGTTCGCACGTTCCCAGTGGTCGCACGGCCGAAGGTTAGCCGCCCAGCCTGGCCGAGTCCGCCAGGAACGCAGACGTGCTCCTGGCGGGCTGGGCTCAATCATCTCTAAGCGCCTTTGGGCCGCCTTCAGAGATGCCTATGGCGAGCGAGCCGGCGCGCTCGGGCGCGGCTCTCTGTTGGTGTTCCGGCGACGGTCTACACGCATCGGCTGGTTGACCAGCCAGAATTGTCAGACCCCCCTTCTAGGTTCTCGGTATGACGCGGACGGCGGGGGTGAGCACTCTCGAGGGTGTGCTCGTCGACTGGGTGATCGAGCACCCGGTCGAGCCGACGCGGCTGCCGGTGGCGTGGCTGTCGGATGAGGACGTGGCCATCGAGTTGCGGCGGTTGCAGGCCCGCCGCGCGCGGGACACCGCGTACGAGGCCGAACTCGTCCTGCAGTTGGCCGGGCTGCGGCCGGCGGCGGCGGATCCACCGCCGGACCATTCGGGTGCCCGGCGGCCGGGGTGGCTGCCGGAGGTGGCGGAGGGGATCAGCGAGTTCGCCACCGCGGAGTTGTCGATGGTGCTCAATGTGGGCCGCGGCACCGCGGCGCACCGGCTGGCGCATGCGCTGACCTGGCGGGACAAGTTGCCGGGGACGTTCGCGTTGCTGCAGCGCGGTGAGCTCGATGAGCGGCGGGCGATCGTGCTGGCGAAGGTGCTGGAGCACGCGACCCCGGATGTCGCGGGGCGGGTGGAGGCTGCGCTGTTGCCGCAGGCCGGTGACCTGTCGGCCACCGGGCTGGAGAAGCGCGCCGCCGAGCTGATGGCCGAGCTGGACCCGGTCGCGGCCGAGGAGCGGCGGGCCAAGGCCGCCCTGGCCGCGGACGTGCGGGTCCACCCCTCACCGGTGGAGGGCCGGGCGACGCTGGCGGTGGACCTGCCCGCCGATGAGGCGGTGATCGAGTACGCGTTCATCAACGACCTCGCCCAGGCCGCGAAACGCGACGGGGACCCGCGGCCGATCGGGGTCATCCGCACCGAGGTCTACACGGCCTGGTTCCGGCGGCTGCGCGCCGCGGGCATGCCGGAGGTGTGCCCGCACCTCACCATCACCGCCGACCTCGCCTCCCTGGCAGACCGGGGTGACCGGCCCGGGGAGATCAACGGGCTGCTGATCACCGCAGCCCACCTGCGGGAGCTGCTCGCCCGCGTGGGTGCGCTGGGGTTGACCGCGCCCGAGGGTGGGTCGCTGTCGTTCGCGATCACCGGCCCGGACGGTGAACTCCTCGCCACGGTCACCGCCGCGGAGTTGGAGCGGCTGGTCAAGCGCGGCTGCCCCGACCACCCCGACGCCGCGTGTAGGTGTGCGGTGCTCGGGCCTCCGCCGGAGACCGAGGCCTACCAGCCCACCGCCAGGCAGCGGGCGTTCGTCACCACCCGGGATCGGCGGTGCCGGTTCCCCAACTGCGGCCAGCGCGTCGGCTGGGCAGACCTCGACCACGTGATCGCGCACTCCTGCGGTGGGCGGACCGACTGCACCAACCTCTGCTGCCTCTGCCGCTCACACCACCGCCTGAAGACCTTCGCCCGCGGCTGGCGGTTCGCCATGACACCCGACGGGATGCTCACCGTCACCACCCCGAGCGGGGTCACCCGGACGACCCGGCCACCGGGCATGCGCGTCCGGGCACCCGACCCACCGCCGCCCGAACCGGGACCACCTAGGCCGGAGAGCCCGCCGTACGACCCGAACGACGACCCACCACCGTTCTGACCGCTGACCCGCCGGGAGGTCGCCATGTCGTCGTGTCGCCACGTCGCTGTGTCGTCATGGCGACACGACAGAAGGCGGCGGGTCAGCTCAGCGGGCGAGCTCGGCGCGGAGCAGGGCCGCAGCGCCGGCGAGGGAGCGCATCTTGCCGGCCGCCGAGGCGCGCGGCAGGTACTTGAGGCCGCAGTCGCTGGACAGCACCAGCTTGTCGACGTCCACGTCGTCCAGCGCCCGCCGCACCCGGTCGGCGACCGTCTCGACGCTCTCCACCTCGGGCGTCGACAGGTCCAGCACACCCAGGGCGATGCCCTTGCCGCGCAGCGGCCGCAGCGTCGCTGGGTCCAGGTGCGACTGCGCGGTCTCCACGCTGATCACCTCCGCCGGCACGTCGGCCAGCTCCGGCAGGAACGAGTAGCCGTCCGGCCGCTCCGCCACCATCGCCGCGTACCCGAAGCACAGGTGCACGTGCACCGGCCCCGGCGCGCCCTCGACCGCGCGGGTCACCGCCTCCGCCCCGTACCGCCGGGCCACGTCCGGCCGCGCCTGCAGCCACGGCTCGTCCAGCTGCACGATGTCCGCACCGGCCGCGAACAGGTCGGCGATCTCCTCGCGCACCACGTCCGCATACGCCAGCGCCAGCGCCCGGTCGTCGCCGTAGTGGTCGTCCTGCGCCTGCTGCGCCATCGTGAACGGCCCCGGCACGGTGATCTTCACGGCCCGGTCGGTGTGCGCCCGCAGGAACCGCACGTCGTCCACCTGCACCGGCTTCGGCCGGCGCAGCTCACCGGTCACCCGCGGCACCGGGATGTCGATGCCCGACCGGTTGCGCACGTGCCCGGGGTCGTCGAGGTCCAGCCCCTCCAGCGCCGTCGCGAAGTGGTTGGAGTACGACTCGCGCCGGATCTCACCGTCGGTCAGGACGTCGAGCCCCGCCTCCTCCTGCGAGCGGATCGCGGCGAGCGTCGCGTCGTCCTGCGCCTCGGCCAGGAACTCCGGCGGCACCCGCCACAGCTCCGCCGCGCGCACCCGGGGCGGGAACTGGTGGCCCAGCCGGTCGCGGTCGATCAGCCAGTCCGGCTGCGGCAGGCTGCCGACGATCATCGTGGGCAGGAAGGGGAGCTGCGACGTCACCCGGCCATCTTGGCTGCCGCGCCCGGCCCCCGCACCACCCCGCCGCACAGCAGCCCCGCGCGCGGCCGCCCACGCTTGTCCCTGTGAGCGCGGTCACCCTAGGGTCGGGAGCCGTCCACCACGGTGGTGGCCGACCCCAGGAGCCGCCATGCCCGACCGCGCCAGCACGCCGCCCGCCCCACCTGCACCAGCCCTGCCCTCGTACGCCAGCGGCACCTCCACCCTGCCGCTGCTCGGCGACACCATCGGCGCGAACCTCGACCGCACGGCCGCCCGGGTCGGCGACCACGAGGCGCTCGTCGAGTGCGCCACCAGCCGTCGCTGGACCTACCCGCAGCTGGTCGACGACGTCGACGCCTGCGCGCTCGGTCTCGACGCGCTCGGCGTGGCCAAGGGCGACCGGGTCGGCATCTGGGCGCCCAACTGCGCCGAGTGGGTGTTCGTCCAGTACGGCACCGCCAAGCTCGGCGCCGTCATGGTCAACATCAACCCCGCCTACCGCACCCACGAGCTGGCCTTCGTGCTGCGCCAGGCCGGCGTCTCCGTGCTGATCGCCGCGCCGGAGTTCAAGGGCAGCGACTACCGCGCGATGGTCGACGAGGTGCGCGGCGAGCTCCCCGGCCTGCGCGACGTCCTCTTCCTCGGCGACCCCGCCTGGCAGCAGCTGATGGACACCGGCCGCGCCGCCGACCACGGCCTGCTCGCCGAGCGCGAGACCCAGCTGTCCGCCGACGACCCGATCAACATCCAGTACACGTCCGGGACGACGGGCTTCCCGAAGGGCGCCACGCTCACCCACCACAACCTGCTCAACAACGGCTTCTTCGTCGGCGAGGGCTGCGGCTACACGGAAGCCGACCGGGTCTGCATCCCGGTGCCCTTCTACCACTGCTTCGGCATGGGCATGGGCAACCTCGGCTGCACCTCGCACGGCGCCACGATGGTCATCCCGGCCCCCGGCTTCGACCCGGCGGCCACCCTGCGCGCGGTGCAGGACGAGCGGTGCACCTCGCTCTACGGCGTCCCGACCATGTTCATCGCCGAGCTGGGGCTGCCGGACTTCGCCGACTACGACCTCTCCACCCTGCGCACCGGGATCATGGCCGGCTCGCCGTGCCCGGTCGAGGTGATGAAGCGGGTGGTCGACGAGATGGGCATGACCGAGGTGACCATCTGCTACGGGATGACCGAGACCTCCCCGGTCTCCACCCAGACCGGCGCGGACGACGACCTCGACCGCCGGACGTCGACCGTCGGGCGGGTGCACCCGCACCTCGAGGTGAAGGTCGTCGACCCGGCCACCGGGCTCACCGTGCCGCGCGGTACGCCGGGGGAGTTCTGCACCCGCGGCTACTCGGTGATGCTCGGCTACTGGCAGGAGCCGGAGAAGACCGCCGAGGTGCTCGACGCCGCCCGCTGGATGCACACCGGCGACCTCGCGGTGATGGACGCCGAGGGCTACCTGAACATCGTCGGCCGGATCAAGGACCTGGTCATCCGCGGCGGGGAGAACGTCTACCCGCGCGAGGTCGAGGAGTTCCTCTACACGCACCCGGACGTCGTGGACGCCCAGGTGATCGGCGTGCCCGACGAGCGGTACGGCGAGGAGCTGATGGCCTGGGTGCGGCTGCGCCCGGACGCCGAGCCGATGACCGCCGAGAGCCTGCGCGCGTTCTGCGCCGGCAAGCTCGCCCACTACAAGGTGCCCCGGTACGTGAAGGTCGTCGACGCCTTCCCGATGACCGTCACCGGCAAGGTGCGCAAGGTGGAGATGCGCGAGGTGTCGGTGACCGAGCTCGGCCTGCAGGCGGCGGCCGCCGTCCGCAACGCCTGAGCGAGGGGTCCGGTCCGTCCAGGGCGCTCGACGCGCCGGGCGCTCAGCCCGCTCCTAGAGTCCGGGGTACCCGGCCGCCCGCCGCGGCCGTCGACACCTGGAGGACGGATGACCGCGCAACGACGCCGGCTCCCCGCCGTAGGACTCGCACTCGCGCTCGGCGCCGGGACGGTGGTGGCCGGGGCGGTGCCCGCCCAGGCCACCGGCCGGTCGGGGCAGCCGTCGCTGGAGGCCCGCTCGGTGCCCCTGCTGCAGGTGCACGGCCGGCAGTTCAAGGATCTGGACCGCAACGGCCGGCTGGACCCCTACGAGGACTGGCGGCTCTCCCCGCAGCGGCGGGCCGAGGACCTCACCAGCCGCATGACGCTGGCGGAGAAGGCCGCGACGATGGTGCACGGCACCCTGCCCACCACGACCACCGGCGTGCCCGGCGGCGGCAGCGCCTACGACCTGGACGGCGCCCGGCGCATCATCCAGACGCTCGGGGTGACCAGCGCGATCTCCCGGGTCAGCGGCCCGGCCGACGAGCTCGCCGAGCAGCACAACACGCTGCAGCAGATCGCCGAGGAGGGCCGGCTCGGCATCCCGCTCACCATCAGCACCGACCCGCGCAACGCCTTCCAGTACGTGGCCGGTGCGAGCGTGCAGGCCGGCTCGTTCTCGCAGTGGCCGGAGACCACCGGTCTGGCCGCGACCCGCGACCCGCAGCTGGTGCGCCGCTTCGGTGACATCGCCCGGCAGGAGTACCGCGCCGTCGGCATCACCATGGCGCTGTCGCCGCAGGCCGACGTCGCCACCGAACCGCGCTGGGCCCGCATCAACGGCACCTTCGGCGAGGACCCCGCCGTCGTCGACCGGATGGCCGCCGCCTACGTGACCGGCTTCCAGGCCGGCCGCTCCGGGATCAACCCCGACAGCGTCGTCACCGTCGTCAAGCACTGGGGCGGCTACGGCGCCCAGGAGAACGGCTTCGACAGCCACAACGCCTACGGCAGGTACGCGACGTTCAGCAGCAACGAGAGCTTCTTCCAGCACCTCGACGCCTTCACCGGGTCGTTCCGGGCCGGTGCCGCCAGCGTGATGCCGACGTACTCGATCATCGAGGGCGTCACCGTCGACGGCCGGCCGCTGGAGCAGGTGGGCGCCGGGTTCAGCCGGCAGATGCTCACCGACCTGCTGCGCGACCGGTACGGCTTCGACGGCGTGGTGCTGAGCGACTGGGGCATCACCAGCGACTGCGACGCCAACTGCGAGAACGGCTGGCCCGCCGAGCAGCGGCCGGGCTTCGCCGGGTTCGGCACCCCCTGGGGCGTCGAGGACCTGCCGGTCGTCGACCGCTACGCCAAGGGCATCGACGCGGGCATCGACCAGTTCGGCGGCACCGAGGCCTCCGCCCCGATCGTCCAGGCCGTGCAGGAGGGCAAGCTCACCGAGGCGCGCATCGACGAGTCGGTCGTCCGCATCCTGGCGCAGAAGTTCCAGCAGGGCCTGTTCGAGGACCCCTACGTCGACCCGGCCGCCGCCGCACGCGTCGTCGGCAACGCGCAGTTCCAGGCCGAGGCCACCGCGGCCCAGCAACGCGCCACGGTGCTGCTGGAGAACGGCCGCACCACCGGGCACGACCGGGTGCTGCCCGCGCGGGCCGGCAGCAAGGTCTACCTGTACGGCGTCGACCGGGCCGCCGCCGAGCGGGCCGGGCTGACCGTCGTCGACCGGCCCGAGGACGCCGACCTGGCGCTGGCCCGGACGTCGACCCCCTACGAGACGCTCCACCCGCAGTACGTCTTCGGCAGCATGCAGCACGAGGGCAACCTGGCGTTCGCGCCCGGCCAGCCGGACTTCGACGCCATCACCGCGATCAGCGCGGAGGTGCCCACCGTCGTGTCGGTGTACATGGACCGCCCGGCGGTGCTCACCGAGCTGCAGCCGCACGTCGCCGGCCTGCTGGCCGACTTCGGCATCAGCGACGACGCGCTGCTCGCCCTCGTCACCGGGCAGGCGCAGCCGCAGGGCCGGCTGCCGTTCGAGCTGCCCTCGTCCATGGCCGCCGTCGCGGCCCAGGCCTCGGACCGGCCGGCCGACTCCGACCGTCCGCTCTACCGGCTGGGCCACGGCCTGCGCTACTGAGCCGCCGCGGCGGGCCCGGGAACGACGAGAGGGGCACGGGGGAGACCCCGTGCCCCTCTCGGGCGTGCTCAGGCGGCCGTCAGCAGCCACCGGCGATCAGAGAGCGGTGACGTTCTCCGCCTGCGGGCCCTTCTGGCCCTGCGTGACGTCGAACTCCACGCGCGCACCCTCCTCGAGCGAGCGGTAGCCGCTGCCCTGGATGGCCGAGAAGTGGCAGAAGACGTCGGGGCCGCCGCCGTCCTGCTCCAGGAAGCCGAAGCCCTTCTCCGCGTTGAACCACTTCACAGTGCCCTGGGTCATGTCGTTCTCTTCTCCGTGCTGGGGTGTCCGGACCAGCAGGTGCCGGTCCGGGGTCGCCGCACCGACCGGCAGGACCGAGAGGAACGTCAGGCAGGGACGACTGCGGACGTTCGAGAACGAAGCAGAGGCACGACAGCGACCGCCGACGACTGTACGTGGTCGACCGCGCTCCGCACAGGGGTGTCCCGGTGCGGAGCCGGCCGCGGGCTCCGGGCCCGTGCCGGGAATCGCCGGCACGGTCCAGCCGTTACGATGCGCAGAGCCCGGCCGTGGGGGTCGGACGTCGCCCGTCGGGCGGCGCCGTCCCCGGTCACGCCGGGGCCGCCGCTCGGTGGTCCCGGGTCCGCGTCGAGGACGGGCTGCCGGACCCCGCGGCGTCGATCCCTCGTCGGATCCGCCGGCTGGGCCGGGGTCCGCCGGAGCGGCCGATCGGGCCGCTGTCCGGGCCGGTCCCCGTCCGAGCACGGGAAACGGTGTCCGGCGTGCAGCCGCGGCCGTCGTGCCCGGCACTGCAGAGGAGGAGCACGTGGCTCGACCAGGCCAGCGCCAGCACGGCGCCCGCCGCAGCGCACCGCGCAACCAGCGGCGCGCCCCGTCCGGCGAGCAGGACGTCATCCAGGTGCTCGCCCGCGCCGTCCGAGAGGTGGAGGCGGCCGCCCAGCGCGGCCGCGTGACCCCGGCCGTGCGCACCAAGTTCCAGGCCATCGCGCTGCTGATGCGCGAGGAGCACGCTCGCGTGAAGGGCGAGCAGCCCACCAGCAGCGCGGCCCGCAGCGAGCAGGACAAGCGGCTGGACGGGATCGCGCAGATCCTGGCCCGCACCGCCGTCCGCGACGCCGGGCTGCTCGCCCTGCTGGCGGAGGACGCCGTCGTCTCCGACGCCGCCCGCGCGCTCAAGCGCGAGATGCTCCGCTCCACCGGTCAGGAGCCGGTCGAGGAGGAGGCCCCCGAGCCCGAGCCCGAGGCCGCGCCGGCCGGGGCGGAACGCCGGGTGGTGCCGCAGTCGGTGATCTCCCGCCAGCTGGCCAACCCGTTCCTGGCCCCCGACTTCTCCACGCCCCGGCCCAGCGCCGTGCGGCCGCAGCGGCTGGCCGGCTGGGAGCTGATCGCCCCGCTGCTGAGCTCGTTCGAGCGGGCCGCCGGCGGCGCGCCGGCGTGCATGGACCTGCCCTTCCCGACCAGCCGGTTCACCCCGGCCGGCCTCGAGCTGATGCCGCACCAGGGCCAGCTGGTCGCCTCCGCCGCGGCCGGTCACCGCACCTTCCTGCTCGCCGACGAGCCGGGTCTGGGCAAGACCGCCCAGTCGCTGCTGGCCGCCGAGGCCGCGGACGCCTACCCGCTGCTGGTCGTCGTCCCCAACGTGGTCAAGACCAACTGGGCGCGCGAGGCCGCCCGGTGGACCCCGCACCGGCCGGCGACGGTCGTGCAGGGCGACGGCAACACCGTCGACGGGTTCGCCGACATCGTCGTCGTCAACTACGAGGTCCTCGACCGGCACGTCGGCTGGCTCGGCGACTTCGGCTTCCGCGGCATGGTCGTGGACGAGGCGCACTTCATCAAGAACAAGACCTCGCAGCGGTCGCAGCACGTGCTGGAGCTCTCCGAGCGGATCCGCACGCGCACCCCGAACCCGCTGCTGATGGCGCTCACCGGCACCCCGCTGATCAACGACATCGAGGACTTCCGGGCCATCTGGCAGTTCCTCGGCTGGATCGACGAGGGCAAGCCGCTCGGCGAGCTGATGGCGGCGCTGGAGACCACCGGCCTCACGCCCGCCGACCCCGGCTTCTACCCCGCGGCCCGCAAGGCCGTCATCGACCAGGGCATCGTGCGCCGCCGCAAGGTCGACGTCGCCGCCGACATCCCGGCCCGCCGCATCGCCGACCTCCCGGTCGAGCTGGACGGCGCCTCCGGCCGGTCGATCCGCGCGGCCGAGCGCGACCTGGCCCGCCGGCTGGTGGCCCGGTACGAGTCCGCGCTCGCCGCCCGCGAGTCGGCCACCGTGGTCGAGGAGATCGACCACGACCTGGTCCGCCGGGTGGCCCGCTGGGAGCTCAAGGACGCCAGCGAGGCGAAGTCCGGCGACAACGTCTTCACCATGATGCGCAAGATCGGGCAGGCCAAGGCCGGCCTGGCCGCCGACTACGCCGGCCAGCTGGCCCGCAGCGCCGGCAAGGTCGTCTTCTTCGCCAAGCACGTCGACGTCATGGACACCGCCGAGGAGACCTTCGACCGGCTCGGCATCCGGTACTCCTCGATCCGCGGCGACCAGACGCCCGGCGTCCGGCAGAAGAACATCGACGCGTTCGTCACCGACCCCGACGTCGGGGTGGCGGTCTGCTCGCTGACCTCGGCCGGCGTGGGGCTCAACCTGCAGGTGGCCTCCAACATCGTGCTGGCCGAGCTGTCGTGGACCGACGCCGAGCAGACCCAGGCGATCGACCGCAGCCACCGCATCGGGCAGACCGAGCCGGTCACCGCGTGGCGGATCATCGCCGCGCAGACGCTGGACGCGCGCATCGCGGAGCTGATCGACAGCAAGGCCGGGCTCGCCGCCCGCGCCCTGGACGGCTCGGACGAGGAGCTCTCGGCCTCGACCGACGTCCAGCTGGAGGCGCTGGTCACCCTGCTCACCGACGCCCTGTCCCAGCGGTGAGGCCGGCCCGGCGGTGAGCCGGGCCGGTCAGCCGCGCAGCACGTCGCCGAGGGCCTGCGGGTCGTAGAGCACCTCGGCGTCGAGGGGCCGGCCGTCGAGCAGCGCCGCCGGGGTGCCGTTCGGGTCCTCCTCCTGGAAGGCCCGGTCGGCCTCGGCGACCCACGGCTCGTACCGGCCCTCCCGCACGCCGGTCACGAAGCCGGGGCTGTCCAGCCCGGCGGCGCGGCCGAGGGCCAGCAGGTCCTCGGCGGTGAAGCCGCCGCTGTGCTCGGCCGGCTGCGCCGCGAACACCTCGCGCCGCAGCTGGTCGAACCGGCCCTCCTCGGCGGCCAGCGCGAGCGCGTTCCCGGCGCGCACCGACTCGGGCCCGAGGAAGCTCCGCATCCGGTACTCGACGGCGACCGCGCCGGCCGCGACCTCGCGGCGCAGCAGGTCGCCGCTGGCCTCCTCGAACTGCCGGCAGTACGGGCACTGCGGGTCCTCGAAGACGACGAGGCGGCGGCGGGCGCCGGAGCTGCCGACCAGCACCCCGCCGTCGGGGGTGTGGCCGGCGGGGGAGGGGAGCTGCGCGGGGGTGTCCATGCAGCACTGCCTACCCAGCGGGGGCGGTCCTGCGCATCCCGGCGGCGACGAGCACCGTAGGCACCAGGGTGAGCGCGACGACGACGGTGCCGACGACGGCCGGGCCGACCAGGCCGAGACCCGAGTCGAGCGCCACCCCGGCGATGGCGGTGCCGGCGGCGGTGCCGGCGTTGAACGCCGCGACGGTCAGCGCCGCGCCGAGCGTCTCCGCCCGGCCCGCCGCGCGGACGGCGAGGCTGATGAGCACCGGGTTCGCGGTGAGCCCCAGGAGCCCGAGCAGCGCGACCAGCACCACCGTCGGCACGGCGTGCGCGGACAGCAGGCACAGCGCCGCGAGCACTGCCGTGGTGGCCAGCGGGACGGCGACCGTCGTCGCGTGCGGCCAGCGGTCGCCGAGGCGCCCGCCGACGATCGAGCCGATCAGCGAGCCGACGCCGAACAGCACGAGCACCACCGGCACGAGGCCCGCGGCGAGCCCGGCCCGGTCGGTGAGCAGCGGGGAGACGAAGGAGTAGGCCGACAGCACGCCGCCGGTCGTGGTGGCGCAGGCGGCGAGCAGCAACCACAGCCGCCCCGACCGCAGCGCGGCCAGCTCGGCGCGGACCGGCAGCTGCTGCCCGCCCGGTCCGCCGCCCGGGACCTGCCTCGCGACCAGCACCACCGCGGCCAGCGCGAGCACCGCCAGCGCCCAGAACGGCCCGCGCCAGCCGGAGAGCTGTCCCGCGAACGCCCCGAGCGGCACCCCGACCACGTTGGCCAGCATCCCCCCGGCGCCCACCAGCCCGAGCGCGCGGGACGCCGACGACGGCCCGGCCGCGCGGGTGGCCACCACCGACGCCACCGCCCAGAACGCCCCGGTCGCCCAGGCGGTGACGAACCGGGCTGCCAGCACCAGCGCGAAGTCGCCGGCCAGCGCGACGACGACGTGCCCGGCGGCGAACACCGCGAGCGCCAGCACCAGCGTCGTGCGGGCGGGCAGCCGCCGGGTGAGCAGCGCCATCGCCGGGGCGCCGATGATCATGCCGACCGCGAAGACGGTGATCAGCAGCCCGGCGCGGGCCACGCCGACGTCCAGGTCGCCGGCGATCTCCGGCAGCAGGCCGGCGACGACGAACTCGGTCGTGAGCATCAGGAAGGTGCCGGCGGCGAGCACGTAGACGACCAGCGGCAGGCGCGCCCGCGCCGCCCCGGCCGTGGCGGCCGGGGCGGCCGGGGCGGCGACCTGGGGCTCCGCCGTCACCGCAGGGTGGCGGCGTCGATGACGAACCGGTAGCGGACGTCGGAGGCGAGCACCCGCTCGTAGGCCTCGTTGACCTGGTCGGCGGGGATCACCTCGACCTCGGCGCCGATGCGGTGCTCGGCGCAGAAGTCGAGCATCTCCTGGGTCTCGGCCAGGCCGCCGATCATCGAGCCGGCGTAGGTGCGGCGGCCGCCGATGAGCGACATGGCGTTGAGGCTCAGCGGCTCGGCGGGAGCGCCCACGTTGACCAGCGACCCGCCCACGGCCAGCAGCGAGAGGTACGCGTCGACGTCGACCACCGCGCTGACGGTGTTGACGATGAGGTCGAACCGGCCGGCCAGGGCGGCGAAGGTGGCCGGGTCACCGGTGGCGAAGTAGGCGTCCGCGCCGAGCCGCAGGCCGTCCTCCTGCTTCTTCAGCGACTGCGACAGGACGGTCACCTCCGCACCCATCGCGTGCGCGAGCTTGACGGCCATGTGGCCGAGCCCGCCCAGGCCGACGACGGCGACCCGCTTGCCCGGCCCCGCGCCCCAGCGCCGCAGCGGGGAGTAGGTGGTGATGCCGGCGCAGAGCAGCGGCGCGGCGGCCGCGGAGTCGATGCCGTCGGGCACCCGCAGGGCGAAGTCGCCGTCCACCACGACGTGGGTCGAGTAGCCGCCCTGGGTGGTCGTCCCGTCCCGGTCGGGAGCGGCGTAGGTGCCCACCATGCCGTTCAGGCAGTACTGCTCGTCGCCGGCCAGGCAGTTGGTGCACTCGCGGCAGCTGTTCACCATGCAGCCGACGCCGACCCGGTCCCCGACCCGGTGGGTGGTCACCGCGGAGCCGACCTCGGTGACGGTGCCGACGATCTCGTGGCCGGGCACGACCGGGAAGGGCTGGGGGCCCCAGTCCCCGTTGACGGTGTGGATGTCGGAGTGGCAGATGCCGGCGTGCGTGATCTCGATCAGCACGTCGCGCGGGCCGACGTCCCGGCGCTCGATGGTGGTGGGGGAAAGGGGTCGGCCGGCTGCGGGGGCGGCGTAGGCGTTGACGCGCATGGGGTGGTGCTCCTCCTCGGTGGGGCGGGCGGTGGTCAGTCGGCGGCCGGGGCCGCGGTGTACTCGTCGTCGGTGACCGGAGCCAGCCAGTGGACGACGGCGTGGTCGTCGTCGCCCTCGTTGATGGCGACGTGGACCATCAGCCGGTTCGGCGCGGCCCCGTGCCAGTGCTCCTCGCCGGCCTCGAACAGCACGCGGTCGCCCGGCCGGATGACCTCGACCGGCCCGCCGCGACGCTGGCACAGGCCCACGCCCTCGGTGACGAACACGGTCTGCCCCAGCGGGTGCCGGTGCCAGTGGGTGCGGGCGCCGGGCATGAAGTGCACGAGGCCGGCCGTCACCCGGGACGGCGCCGGGGCGGCGGCGACGGCGTCGATGTAGACGTCGCCGGTGAACCAGTCGGTCGGGCCCTTGACGGTGGCGACGGAACTGCGGGTGATCTGCAGGGGGCCCTCTTCCTCCGGTGACCGGGCTGACCACTCGAGACAACCCCGTCCGCCGCGGGTGTGGGAGGGCGGGGCGGTAGGGGGTAGAAGCTCGACCTCCCTCGATCCGGCGCCCGCCGTACCGTCGACGGCGTGGACAACCGCTCCGACATCCGCGACTTCCTGACCACCCGGCGCGCGCGGATCACCCCGGAGCAGGCCGGTCTGCTGCCGGGCGGCGGACGGCGGCGGGTGGCCGGGTTGCGCCGCGAGGAGGTCGCCGTCCTCGCCGGGGTGAGCACCGACTGGTACACCCGGCTGGAGAAGGGGCACATCGCCGGCGTCTCCGAGGAGGTGCTCGAGGCGGTGGCCCGGGCGCTGCAGCTCGACGAGGCGGAGCGCACCTACCTGTTCGACCTGGCCCGCGCCGCCCGGCCGCGCCGGACGCCGCAGCGGCGGGAGAGGGCGCCGGTGCCGCCGCGGCTGCAGTGGATGCTGGACTCGATCAGCGGTTCGGCGGCGTTCGTCGCCAACGGCCGGCTGGACATCGTGGCCGCCAACTCCCTGGCCCGCGCGCTGTACTCGCCGGTGCTCGACGAGCCGCGCTGGCGGGCCAACATCGCCCGCTTCCAGTTCCTCGACCCGCGCGCCCGGGACTACCACACGGACTGGGAGGCGGCGACCAGCACGACGGTGGCGCTGCTGCGCACCGAGGCCGGCCGCACCCCGCACGACCAGGACCTGCGCGAGCTCGTCGGTGAGCTGTCCACGGTCAGCGAGGAGTTCCGCACCCGGTGGGCGGCGCACGACGTGCGCCTGCACCACACCGGGGCCAAGCAGTTCCGCCACCCGGCCGTCGGCACCCTGGGACTGGTCTACCACTCGTTCGACGTCGCGACCCCGGACCAGGGGAAGCTCGTGCTCACCGTCTACACCGCCGAGCCGGGCACCCCCGACGAGGACGGGCTCAGGCTGCTGGCCAGCTGGGCGGCGTCGGACGGTGCACCGACGCCGGGAGGAACCCGACCGAGGTGACCAGCCGGCAGACCGGGCACAGCGAGAGGCCGTCGTGCGCGCACGCCTCGGTCTGCAGCCGCCGCTCCAGGGCCGCGACCAGCCGGCGGGCCCACCAGCGCCGCCAGCCGCGGCGGAGCGCGTCGCCGGTCACGCGTCGAAGTCCACGGTCACGAGCGGGCTGACCGGCCGGGTGCGGCAGGTGAGCACCGCCCCGGCGGCGACGTCGGCCGCGCTGAGCTGGTGGTTGGCCACGACGTCGACCTCGCCGTCGGCGACCCGGGCCCGGCAGATGCCGCACATGCCGCCCAGGCAGGACCAGGGGACGTCCGGCCGCGACCCACGGGCGGCGTCCAGCAGCCAGGCCGAGCGCGGCACGGTGGCGACCGTCGTCCGGCCGCCGGCGACCACGCGCACGGTGCTGACCCCGACGGCGTCCGGCGCGGGCGGCTCGGGGACGTCGAACAGCTCCGCGTGCACCCGCCGGTGCGGGACGCCGAGCGACGCGAGCACCGGGCGCAGCACCGCGACCAGGTCCGGTGGCCCGCACAGCCACACGCCCGACGCCCCCGACAGCGGGCCCCCGGCGGCGAGCAGCTGCCGCCAGCCCTCCGGGGTGGGCCGGCTCCCGCCGGGGGTGCGGGTCCACACCGGGGTGACGGTGAGCCGGTCGGGGTGCTCGGCCCGCAGCCGGTCGAGCTCGTCGGTGAACAGCGCGCTGGCCGGCGTCCGGTCGACGCGGACCACCCGGATGCGCGCCCGCGGGTCGCGCAACCGGGTCGCGACGACCGACAGGACCGGGGCGATGCCGGCCCCGGCGGCCACGAACAGCGCCCGACCGGTGGGCGCGCCCTGCCCGAACGCGCCGGCCGGGCCGCTCACCTCCACCTGGTCCCCGGGCCGGACCCGGTGGACCAGCCAGGAGGAGAACAGCCCGCCGCCGGCGGGCTCCCGCACCGCGATGGTGAGGGAGCCGCCGGCGGGGGTGCACAGCGAGTAGCTCCGGCGCACGTCCCGGCCGTCGACCTGCCGGCGCAGCGAGATCCACTGCCCGGCCCGGAAGTCGAACCGGGCCCGGGCGGCGGCCGGCACCTCGAAGGTGACGGCCGCCGCGTCCGGGCCCAGCCGGTCCACCCGTGCGACGGGCAGCGGGGTGAAGATCAGTTCAGGCCCCACAGCTGCTGGTACACCTTGCTGTAGGTGTCGCCACCCCACAGCGACTCGTTCTCGATGCTGGCGTCCGAGAGCTCGACCGAGTCGATGTTGGTCTTGTCGAACGCACGGCCCGGGCCGGTGGCGCTCTCCAGCACCTTCGCGCCGGTCAGCATGCGCAGCACCTGGTCGGTGAGCGCCCAGCCGGCCCAGCGGTAGTTGCCGAGGGCGTCGTAGACCTGCTGGCCGTTCTTGACCCGCTGCAGCGAGGAGATGTCGCCGATGACGCTGACGACCTTCACCTTGTCCCCGTTCGGGGCGTTCTTCAGGCCCTGCAGGATGTAGCTGACGTTGGCGTCGAACTCCGAGACGATGTAGTCGATGTCGGGGTTCTTCAGCAGCAGCGTGTTGACCTGGGTGCCCAGCTGCGACAGCTGCGCGGACGACACGTCGGTCACCTCCGTCTTGCAGTCGGGGCAGACCTTCTTGAAGCGGGGGATCAGGCCCTCGTCGACGTAGGCGCGCTGCTGCGGGCTGTCGCTCTGGGCGACGACCAGGACGTTGGCCTTGCCCTTCGAGTCGACGGCGACCCAGTCGGCCATCTCGCTGATGATCCGGTCACCGCCGGTGGCCAGGTAGGCCAGCTTGTTGTCGCCCGGGGCAGCCTCCTGCTCGCCGACCAGGATCGCGATGCCGGCCTGCTTGAGCTGGTCGACGCCCTGGGCGGCCAGGCCCAGCGGGATCTGGTCGAGGACGACGGCGCTGACCTTCTGCTGCACCGCCTGGTTGATGCAGGCCGCGACGCCGGCCGGGTTGAACTTGCCGTCGCAGGAGCCCACGGTCATGCCGACCTTGCCGGCGGCCTCCTCCATGGCCTTGGACACCTGCTGGAACGCCGGGATCTGCAGGGAGATGGGGATGTAGAGGATCGACTTGCCCTTGACCTGGTCCACGTTCTCCAGGGCGGGGCCGGGCGCCTCGAAGGCCGCGGGGACGGCGAGGTTCTTCTTGACCGTGGCGAGCGCCTCGGGGTTGACGCCCTCGGGGGCCGCCGCGGAGCTGGAGCCGGAGGCGCCCGCCGCCGACGAGGAGTCCCCGTCGTCGGAGTTGCCGCAGGCGGCCGTCACCAGGAGCGTGCTCGCGCACGCCGCGGCGATGAGGCCTCTGACCACGACGTTGTGACCGAACCGTGCCGACATGGATGTGCCTTTCAGAGGGTGGGTGGGGAGGGGGAGAGGAGGTGGGGAGTGGGAGACGGGTTCAGAAGCGGGTCTTGCGCCGGCGGAGCAGCGTGGAGACCGTCACGGCCACGACGAGCGAGCCGCCGAAGAAGACGTCGCTGATCCAGCCGGTGAGGCCGAGCAGCTGGAGGCCGACGATCCCGGTGGACAGGAAGAACACCGCGATCCAGGTGCCGAGCGGGTTGAACCGGCCGGGGAAGAGGATCGCCGTGCCCAGGAAGGTCGCGGCCAGGGCCGGCAGCAGCTGGATGCCGGAGCTGGTCGGGTCGAAGCCACCGATGTTGGCGGCCAGCAGCACGCCCGCGAGGCCGGCGATGGTGCCGGAGAAGGTGAACGCGCCGAACCGCAGCCGGTTGACCCGGATGCCGGCCAGCCGGGCGACCTCGCGGTTGGCCCCGACGAAGGCCATGTGCCGGCCGAGCGGGGTGACGTGCAGGACGTAGGCGAAGGCGAGGGTGAGCACCACGCCGTACCAGAAGAACAGCGGCATGCCCAGGAACTTCGTGGTCACGACGTTGCCGAAGGAGACCGGCAGGCCGGTGACGGTGCTCATGCCCGACGCCCACAGCGAGGCGCCCTGCAGCGCGGTGGCCATGCCCAGCGTGGTGATGATCGGGTCGACGCCCAGCACCACGACGATGAAGCCGTTCAGCGCGCCGGCGACCATGCCCACGAGCAGCGCCGTGACCACCGCGGCGGGCAGGCTCCAGCCGTGCTCGCCGTAGAGGACGGTGACCGTCACGCCGGTCAGGCCCATCACGCCGGCGACGGAGAAGTCGAACTCCCCGACGCAGAACGGGGCGAGCACAGCCATGCACAGGAACACCAGCTGGCCGTTGGCGCCGAAGATGATGTTGAACGTGCCCTGCCGCAGGAACAGGTCCGGCGAGGCGATCGCGAAGGCCGCGGCCATGGCGACCCAGAGCAGGACGACCGCCCAGCGGCGCAGCAGGTCACCACCGGACAGCCGGCGCGCCGGGCGGGCGGCCGGGGTCGGGCGGTCGGGGGTGGGCAGCTGGTCCGGGGTGCCGGAGCGGTCTGCTGCGGAGACGGAGGTGCTCATGCGGGCTGTCCTTCGGTCGTGAGCTCGGTGCGGAAGACGGCGTCGAGGACCTGGTCGGCGGTCAGCGGCCCGGTGAGCTCGCCGACGACCACCCCGCCCTCCAGGACGAGGACGCGGTCGCAGACGGTGGCGAGGTCCTCGTTGTCGATCGAGGAGACGAGCACGGCGGCGCCGGCCGCGGCGGCGGCGCGGACGCTGCGGAGGATGTCCCGGCGGGCGCCGACGTCGACGGCCTGCGTGGGCTCGTGCAGCACGAGGGCGCGGGGCCCGGCCACCAGCCACTTGCCCAGCAGCAGCTTCTGCTGGTTGCCGCCGCTGAACGCCGCCACGGGCAGGTCGCCGCGCGGGGGCGTGACGCCCAGGTGCTCGACCACCCAGGCGAACTCGTCGCGCTGCCAGCCGTTGGTCACCCGCCAGCGGCCGCTGCGGTCGCGCAGCCGCGGGAGGCTCAGGTTGTCCTGGGCGGTCATCACCAGCGCGAGCCCCTGGTGCGCCCGGGCCTGCGGCACGAGGGCCACGCCGGCGTCCAGCAGCGCGCGGGGATCGGCACCGGCCAGCTGCACCTCGGTCCCGCCGACCCGGACGGCGCCCCGGCCCGGGCTGACCCCGGCGAGCACGTACGGCAGCTCGTCGTGGCCGGCGCCGGTGGTGCCGGTGATGCCGACGACCTCACCGGCGCGGACGGTGAGGTCCAGGCCGTGCAGGGTCGGCGACGTGACGCCGCGCAGCACCAGGCCGTCCTCGCCGGGGCTGGTGGGCACCGCGTCGTGCAGCGCCTGGGTGTCGGCGTCGGCGCCGAGCATGAGCCGGGTGATCTCGCGGCGGCTGGTCTGCGCGGTGGGGATGCCCGCACCGGCGACGCGGCCGTCCTTCAGCACGGTGACCCGGTCGGTGAGCGCGATGACCTCGTCGAGCTGGTGGCTGACCAGCAGGATCGCGGTGCCGGCCGCGGCGAGCTCGCGGACGGTCGCGTAGAAGCCGGTGAGCACCTCCCGCGGCAGCGACTGCGTGGACTCGTCGAAGACCAGCACGCCGCTGCCGGCCCCGTCGTCGTCGGCCCCGGCGTTCTGCAGCGCGCGGGCGATGGCGACCAGGGCCCGGTCCGCCGGGGGCAGCGAGGCCACCAGCGCCAGCGGGTCGATGTCCGAGCGCAGCCGGGCCAGCGACGCGCGGACCGCGTCGGCCTCGGGGCCGCGGCGGACCGCGCGGCTGAACCGACCGCGCTGGTAGCGGCCGACCCGGACGTTGTCCAGCACGGTCTGGCTCTCGACCAGGCCGAGGTCCTGGTGCACGAACGCGACGCCGAGCGCGTCGAGCTGCGCGACGCTCAGCGGCAGCGGGTGCTCACCGCCGCGGCTGACCACGGTGCCGGCGTCGGCGCGGTGCAGCCCGGACAGCAGCTTGATCAGGGTGGACTTGCCGGAGCCGTTCTGCCCGACCAGGCCGTGGATCTCGCCGGGGTGCAGCTCGAGGGAGACGTCGTCCAGGACGAGGGCGGGCCCGAAGCGCTTGGACACCGAGCGCAGGGAGAGGGTCGGCTCGGTCCCGGTCGCGACCGGCGCGGGGGAGTGCCCCGACGTGCGGTGGGCGGGTGCCGACGGCATCGTGTGCACCTGCAACCTCGATTCGGTAGGGGGCCGGGGCCGGCGCTGTGTGACGCCGGCTACATCGCGGCCCAGCATGGGGAGCGCGGGGCGGCGTGCGGAAACGCCGTTTCGGTATGGCCGACCATCAGGCCGGCGGATGACCCACCGGGCCGCGGGCAGGCCTCAGGGAGCCGGCAGCCGTTCCGGTGGAACGGCAGCCGGCCCTGGGTCCTGCAGGGTCAGGCGGGTGGGGTCAGGCGAGGCAGGTGAGCGGGCGGCCGCCGTTGTAGGCGACCATCTCCTGCAGCACGGCGGGGACGTTGATCGGCCGGCCACGCTCCTCGACCGTGCCCGAGAGATCGGCGTAGGCGCGGTGCAGGTTGCCGACGATCCGCTCGGGGTCGGTGAGGTCGGCGAACCGCCCCAGGTCGGTGGCCCGGGCCAGCTCCAGCGGGGTGACGCCGGCCGCCACCCCCTCGCGGGCCAGCGACTCGACGAAGCGCAGGTAGTCCAGCACCTCGTCGATGACCGCCGGGCCGGTGACCGCACCGTGGCCGGGCACGATGGTCTGCGCGCCCAGCGGCCGGACGAAGCGCTCCAGCACGTCGATCGCGCCCAGCACCGACCCCGACAGCAGGAACGGCGTGCCGCCGTTGAACAGCAGGTCGCCGGCGAACAGCACCGAGCGCTCCGGGATCCAGACCACCACGTCGTTGGTGGTGTGCGCGGGCCCGCCGGAGTGCACGACCTGGCACTCCAGGTCGTCCGACCACAGGGTGACCCGGTCGCGGAAGGTCAGGAACGGTGGCGCGAGCGTCAGGTCGCCGTAGTCGACGTGCTCCCAGATCGGCCCGTTCCCGACGACGCCGAGCTGGATCATCTCCCGGCGGGCGTCCTCGTGCGCCACGATGGTGGCCCCGGTGAACAGCCCGTTCCCGCCCGTGTGGTCGGGGTGGCTGTGGGTGTTGACCAGCGTGCGCACCGGTGCCGGGCTGCGCTCGGCGACCGCGGCGAGCAGGTCGCGGGTGCGCCGCTCGGTCGAGGCGGCGTCGATCACGCTGACGCCGTCCCGGCCGACCAGGAACCCGGAGTTGTTGATCATCCAGCTGCCGTCGGGCTGGACGAAGGCGAAGACGCCGTCGGCGACCTCCTCGGCGGCGCCGGGCCCCAGGGCCAGGTGCTCGTGGGCGTGCGAGGTGCTCACCGGGTCCTCCAGGGCAGGATCTCGTGCCGTGCGCTGCCGGGCACGATCCGGTTGCGGGTCTCCCCGAGGCCGGCCACCGAGGCGGTGACCACGTCACCGGGCTGCAGCGAGGGCCAGTCCTCGTGACCGAAGCGGCCCCACAGCTCGGCCAGGCAGCCGTTCTGGCAGGTGCCCGAGCCCAGCAGGTCGCCGGGCCGGACCTCGGTGCCGCGCGAGGCGTAGGCGACCAGCGCCTCGAACGTCCACGACATGCTGGCGAGGGTGTCGCCGCCGATCAGCCGGTCGTTCACCCGCACCTCCATCCGCAGGTCGTAGGACGGGCCGGAGCGGTGCGGCGCCAGCTCGTCGGGGGTGACGAACCACGGCCCGAGCGAGGTGGCGGTGTCCTTGCCCTTCGCCGGGCCCAGCCGCATGCCCATCTCGTGGAACTGGACGTCGCGGGCGGAGAAGTCGTTGACGATCACGAACCCGGCGATGTGCGCGCCGGCCTCCTCGACGGTGAGGTCGCGCCCCGCCGTCCCGATGACCGCGCCGACCTCGAGCTCGAAGTCGAACAGCTCGCAGCCGGGCGGGACCGGCACGTCCGCGGTCGGGCCGGTGATCGCGTACGGGTTGGAGAAGTAGAACGTCGGGATCTCGAAGAACTCCGGCGCCACCCCGCCCGCCGGGTTCCCGTTCCGGGAGATGCCGTTGGCGTGCTCGTAGAAGGTGGAGAAGTCCCGGAAGGTGGGTGGCGCGAGCGGCGCGAGCAGCTCGGTCCCGGCCACGGGGACGACGTCCGCCCGGGACGCCAGCGCCGCCCCGGCGGCCGCCTCCAGCGCCCCGGCGGTGCCGATCAGCTCCGCCAGCCCGACGCCCGCGGGCAGGCCGACGAGCTCGTCGCCGTCCTGGACGGCCAGCCGCGGCCGCCCGCCGGTCGCGTGCCGCGCGATCCTCATCGGGTCGCCTCCTGCGGCTCGCGCACGTCCAGACCCAGCAGCCGGGCGGCGTTGCCACCGCGGACGGCCTCGGTGGTGGCCGCGTCGAGACCGGCGGCCTCGAGCCGGTCCACCGGGTCCTCGACGCCCATGTCGAACGGGTAGTCGCTGCCCAGGGTGACCTGCGTCGGGCCCATCACCGCGACCAGGTGCCGCAGCTGCTCGGCGTCGTAGACCAGCGAGTCGACCCAGGTGCGGCGCAGCAGCTCGCTCGGCGGCGCCTCGGTCGTGCGGGCGTCGCCGCGGGCGCGCCAGGCGTGGTCGGCGCGGACGGCGTAGCTGCCCAGGTAGCCGCCGCCGTGGGCGGACCAGATCCGCAGGCCGGGGTGGCGCTCCAGCAGGCCGGAGAACACGATCCGGGACAGCGCGAGCGCCGTCTCGGTCGGGTTGCCGACGGTGTTGAACAGGTAGTAGGCGTCCAGCCGCTCGCCGAGCGTGCAGCCCCACGGGTGCACGAGCACCGCGGCGCCGAGCTCCTCGGCGGCCGCCCAGAACTCCGCCAGCGACGGGTCGTCCAGCTCCCGGCCGGGGCCGGCCGAGGTGGAGATCTGCACGCCGCGCAGCCCCAGGTCCCGCATGCCGGTGCGCAGCTGCTCGACCGCCAGGTCCGGCTCGTGCAGCGAGACCGTGCCGATCGGCAGCAGCCGGTCGGGGGCCTGGTCGCAGTACGCCCGGACCCCCTCGTTCGTCGCCGTGACGAACCGGCCGGCCAGCTCGCGGTCGGCCCAGTGCGCCGGTGCCGGCATCGGGCTGACCACCTGCAGGTCGACCCGGGCGCCGTCCATCGCGGCCAGGCGCAGGTCCAGGCCGGTCAACCGGGGCATCAGCTGCGCGAGCTGGCCGATGTTGTACTGCAGGGACGCCGGTCCCAGCATCGCGGCGTCGGTGCGCCGCTGGTCGGCCAGCCCGGGCTGCCCGTCGAGCAGGGCGTCGACCTGGGGGAGGGCGACGTGCGCGTGCACGTCGATCGCAGGGGTGGGTGGGGATGTCGGCACTGACTTCTCCTGGGCGGGTGGGTGGTGGAGCGCGGTGGCGGCTGCGGGGCGGGTCAGGCGGGCTGGGCGATCACCGCCTGGACCCGGCCCATCAGCCCCGGCAGGTCGCCCTGCACGTGCTCCAGCTGCCAGCGGGCGAGGGTCACCGACCCGTCGACCACGGTCTGCACCCGCGCGTGCCGGCGCTCGGTGAACCGGTCCCACAGCGCGTCGTCGACCGCCGGCGCGGCCAGCAGCAGCTCGCTGAGCACCATCGCGTCCTCCAGGCCGAGCGCCGCGCCCTGCGCGAAGGTCGGCGGGCAGACGTGCGCGGCGTCGCCGATGAACACCACCCGGCCGCGGTTCCACGGCGCGGGGAGCAGGTGCTCCTCGAACTGCGTGTAGTGGATGGCGTCCGGGTCCTCGATGGACTCCCGGATCTCCTTCCACGGCCCGCCGTAGTGCGCCGCGAGGTCGCGGACGACGGCGACCTTCTCCTCGCCGGTGAGCTGCGAGCGGTCCTGCGCGTCCTCGACGAGGAAGGCGTAGAGCATGTCCTTGGAGGTGGGCGTGTACCCGGCGATGTAGCAGTGGCCGCCGTAGTACAGCTCGCCGGTGGGGACGTCGTCCGGCCGCGGCGCGAACACCCGCCAGATCCCCATCCCGAGCGGGCGGGTCTCCAGCTCGACACCGAGCAGCGCCCGGGTGGCCGACCGGACGCCGTCCGCGGCGACCACCAGGTCGTAGCGGTGCGCGCTGCCGTCGCTGAGCACCACGTCGACGCCGTGCTCGTCCTGGTCGAGCTGGTCCACCGTGGTGCCGAAGCGGAACGTCACGCCGGCCTCGGTGGCGCGGTCGGCGAGCAGCGCCGCCAGCGTCGGCCGGTACATGCCGATCGCGTTCGGCAGGCCGTCGGGGCTGGGGTGCTCACCGCCCATCGTCACCAGCACGGTCGCGTCCGGGTCGGGCGCGCGCAGCCGCAGCCGGGTGGAGTCGGCGCCCTCGACCAGGCACTGGTCGAGCACGCCCACCTCCCGCAGCACCCGCAGGGCGTTGGCCTGCAGGGTGATGCCGGAGCCCAGCGCGGACACGTCCGGCTTGACCTCGACGAGGTCGACCTCGACCCCGCCGTCGGCGAGGAGGGTGGCGGCCGCCAGCCCCGCGGCGCCGCCGCCGATGACCAGCACCTTCTGCACTGCACTCATGTCGGCTCTCCTGTCCCGGTCCCGGTGCTCAGACCGGCGGGGCGACGAACACGCCGCGGTCGGGGTCGTTGAAGCTGGCCGTGCCGACCAGCTCGTCGAACGGGTTGGCGGTGCCCCACTGGTCCTGCACCTCGACGTCGGTGACGTCGTAGAGGCTGGGGTGCCAGCTGTCCTCGTCGAGCTGCTCGAGCTCGGTCGTGTACTCCATCGTGTTGCCGTGCGGGTCGATGAAGTAGCTGAAGGTGTTGTCACCGGCCAGGTGGCGGCCGGGGCCCCAGATCATCTTCGTGCCCGCCCGCAGCAGCCGGCCGGTGCCGCGCATGTACTCGTCCAGGCCGCGCATCTCGAAGGAGACGTGGTGCAGCGAGGCGTGCGGCGCCTTGGCGACGGCGAAGCTGTGGTGCTGCGGGTTGCAGCGCATGAACGTCATCAGGTCGCCGACGTAGGGGTGGGTGAGCTTGTCGGAGACCGCGAAGCCGAGGTGCTGCTCGTAGAAGGCGGTGGTTCGGGCGGTGTCGGGGGAGTTGACGACCACGTGGGAGAGGCGCACCGGGATCGCCTCGCGCTCCTCGATCCGGCGGTGCCGGCGGTTCTCCACCTCGGTGGAGATCTCGACCGTGCGGCCGTCGCAGTCGAAGAACCGGAAGCCGTAGCCGCCGCCGGCGGTCTGCAGCGTGTCGGGCTCGGTGACCAGCTGCACGCCGGCGGTGCCCAGGCGCTGGGCCATCGCGTCGACGTCCTCGCGGGAGGCGGCGCCGTAGGCGATGAGGTCCAGCCGCTTGTCGGCGTCCTTGCGCAGCCGGACGATGTACTGCTCGGGGGAGCCCTCGGCGGCCAGGTAGACCAGGTCGCCGTCCTCGGCGACCGGGGTGAGGCCCCACAGCTCGGTGTAGAACTGCCGCTGCTTGGCGTAGTCGGGCACGGCGATGTCGACGTGCCGCAGGTGGGTGATGAGCCGATCGGACATGGCTGCCTTCTCTGGGGTGTGCGGTCGGGGAGCGGGGTCAGACCTCGTCGACGCAGCGGTTGGACTGCGCCCCGAGGCCGGTGATCGTGGAGTCCATGACGTCGCCGGCGCGCAGCAGCCGGCCGTGGTGCAGGCCGTTGCCGGCGGGGCTGCCGGTCAGGACGAGGTCGCCGGGCAGCAGGGTGGCCACCTCGGAGCACCAGGCGATGATCCGGGCGACGTCGACGACCATGTCCTTGGTCGACTCGTCCTGCATGACCTCGCCGTTGAGGCGCAGCGTGATGCGCAGGTCGCCGGGGTCCGGCAGCGTCTCGACCGGCACCAGCACGGGCCCCGTGGGCAGGAACGTGGGCGCGTTCTTCGCCGCCAGCCAGTCCGCACCCAGCGCCGACCTGTCGTTCTTGCGGAAGACCTTCTCGCGCAGGGTGAGGTCGTTGACGATCGTCCAGCCGGCGACGTGGTCCAGGGCGTGCTCGGCCGACACCCGGCGGGCGGGGCGGCCGATGACCGCGGCCAGCTCCAGCTCCCAGTCCGGCTGCTCGCCGTCCGCTGGGAGGACGACGTCGTCGTGGGCGCCGCAGATCGCGCTGGGCAGCCCCTGGAACACGTACGGCGGCTGGTCGCGGCGGGCGTCCATCGTGGCCGCGGCGTCGGCGCGGACCTGCTCGGCGGTGCGGCCGTCGGAGCCGTCGTGGTGGGCCACCACCAGGTCGATCACGTGCGTGCGGTAGTTCGCCCCGGCCTGGAAGACCTGCCGCGGGGTCACCGGGCTCAGCACCCGGTGGCCGGCCAGCGGCAGCCACCCGTCGGGCCGGCTGCCCAGCCCGCGCAGCACCGGCAGCACGTCGTCCCAGCGCTCCAGCAGCGCGGCCGTGCCGGTCGGGCGGCCCAGCGCCGCCTGGTCGGACAGGTCCAGCACCCGGTCCCGGCTCACCAGCGCGGGGAACACCCGCCCGGCGCCGTCCTCGAGCTGCGCCACCGCCCACGTCCCGGCGTGGTCGATCGCCTCCGGCCCCGCTGCGCCCATCTGCCCTGCTCCTCGTCGCCGCACCGCGTCCGGCGGGGTGCCGCCGGACGGGGACGAGCTTGTGCGACCGGGGTCACAGAACGGAAACGCCTTGTCCGTATGGGGTGCCATCGGCGGGGCTGATGGGTGCCCCGTCCGGAGGACACGCGACCGGCGGGGCGTGCCCCCGGGTCCCGGGCGCGCCTACGATCCCGCGGCACACCGACCGTCGACGCTCACCGTGGAGTGTGGCCGTGGAACTGCCCAGCCTGGACCTCAACCTGCTCATCGTGCTGCACGCGCTGCTGGAGGAACGCAACGTCACGCGCGCCGGTGAGCGGGTGGGGCTCAGCCAGCCGGGCACCAGCGCGGCGCTGGCCCGGCTGCGGCGGCACTTCGACGACCAGCTGCTCGAGCGCACCGGCACCAGCTACGAGCTGACCCCGCTGGCCCGGGCCCTGCAGTCGCAGGTGCGGGACACGATCCAGCGGCTGCAGCTGGTGCTCAACGCCCGGCCGGACTTCGACCCGGCGACGTCCGAGCGGCAGTGGGTGGTGCAGTGCTCGGACTCGGTGCAGTCGCTGATCGGGCCGGCCGTCGTCCGCGAGGTGGTGACCGTCTCGCCGCTGGCCACCCTGGACTTCCAGCCGCTGGACCCGCGGTTCGCGCACGACCCGCTGGCCGCCGCCCGCGACATCGACGTGATGATCGCGCCGCGCGGGCTGTTCTCCGCCCCGACCCTGCAGCACCTCGAGCTCTACCGGGACCGCTGGGTGTGCATCACCTCGGCGGACAACACCACGGTTGGGGAGTCGCTGACCGCCGAGGAGGTCTCCGCCGCCCGGTGGGTGGTCTCCTTCCGCGACCCGCCGATGAACTCGCCGGCCGACGCCGCGCTGTCCGCGCTGGGCATCGACCGGCGCAGCACCGTCAAGGTGCAGAGCCTGACCCTGCTGCACCGGATGGTGCAGGGCACCGACCTGCTGGTGCTCGCGCACGAGGCGGTCGCCGGCGACCTGACCGCGCAGGGGCTGCGCCGGGTGGAGCTGCCCGCGGCGCTGCCGCCGATCATCGAGACCGCGTGGTCGCACCCCAGCCGGCAGCTGGACCCGGGCCACCACTGGCTGCTGGGCGTGCTGCAGCGCGCCGCCGCGCAGGCGCCGGTCGCCGTCCCCGCCTGAGGGCGGGCTACCCGGCGTCGATGAGCACGCCGGACAGGAACGCGGCCAGCTCGTCGTGCGCGTCCAGCGGCAGCACGTGCGCGACGTGCTGGTCGGGGCGGACGACGACCACGCAGCCCTGCCGGTCGATGCCGCGGACGTCGAACACGTTCCCGGCCCGCGGGTCGGGGCAGAAGGCCTTCTCGTGGTCGGTGAGCCCGAACCGGCCCTTGGCGGGCAGCAGCACCGCGGGCAGGTCGGCGGGGCTCAGCTCCCGGTGCCCCTGCTGGAACACCGCCCGGACGTCGACCACCGAGTCCGGAGCGGCACCTGCGGGCGTGCAGCGGACCAGCGGTGACTTCTCCGACGCCAGGAACCCGCACAGCGCCCGGGCCCGGGAGCCCGCGGCGGCGGGGTGCGCCGGGTCGGCGAAGACGTACAGCCGCCAGGCGCCGTCCGCCCGGGCGACGTGCCCCAGCTGCAGCGGCCTGGCGTCGGCCAGCCGGACCACCGGGGCGGAGTGGAACCGCATGCCGACCGGGAAGCCCTCGGCCAGCTGCTGGTGCCGGGGCTCGGCGGTGACCAGGGACGGCGCGTACCGGGTGGCGACGCCCGCGGTGAACCGGCCCTGCTGGACGAAGTAGCGCTGGAACTCCGCCGGGTCGACGCCGGCGCCGTCGTCGGTCTCCCGCGGCGGCGCGCTCGCCATCCTCGCGTACTCGCGGTCGAAGTCGATGAGCTCGGCGGCCACGGACTGCCGCTCCTCGGTGTAGGTGCGCAGCACCTCGGGCCGGGTGGTGCCGCGCAGCACGCCGGCGAGCTTCCAGCCGAGGTTCCACGCGTCGGCGATCGACACGTTCATGCCCTGGCCGGCCTTCGCGCTGTGGGTGTGGCAGGCGTCGCCGGCGATGAACACCCGCGGCAGCCGGGTGCCCGCCTGGTCGGCCGGCACGTCGTCGAAGCGGTCGCACAGCCGCTGGCCGATCTCGTACACCGACCACCAGCCGACGTCCCGGACGTCGAGGGTGTACGGCGCCAGGATGCGGTTCGCGGCGGCGAGGACGTCCTCGAGCGTGTGCTCGCGGCCGTCGGCCTCGCCCAGCCCGACGTAGAAGCGGGCCAGGTACCCGCCCTCCCGGGGGATCAGGATGATGTTGCCGGCGGCGGAGTGGACCACCGACTTCAGCCGGACGTCGGGGAAGTCGGTGACCGCCAGCACGTCGACCACGCCCCACGCCTGGTCCATCGCGTCGCCGCGCAGCTCCTGGCCGATGGCGGCGCGGACGGCGCTGCGGGCGCCGTCGCAGCCGACCACGTGGCGCGCCCGGACGGTCGTGACCTCACCGGTGGGCCGGCCGTCGCGCACCTGCTCGAGCGTGACCGTCACCGGGTGGCCGGTCGCGTCGTCGTCGTCCACCCGGACGTCGGTGACCCGCAGCCCCCAGTGCGGCGCCAGGCGGGCCGCCGACCGGGCCATGTGCTCGCGCAGCCAGGTCAGCATCCGGGCCTGGTTGACGATGACGTGGGGGAACTCCGACAGGCCGTCCTCGGTGTCCTGCACCCGGCCGGTGCGCACGATCCGGCCGCGGTCGGCGGGGTCGGGGCGCCAAAAGCTCACCTCGTTGACCCAGTAGGCCTCCTCCAGCAGCCGGCCGGCCAGGCCGAAGGTCTCGAAGACCTCGACCGTGCGGCAGGCGACGCCGTCGGCCTGGCCGATCAGCAGCGGGCCCTCCCGGCGGTCGACGACCGCGGTGCGGATCTCGGGGAAGGCGGCCAGCTGGGCGGCCAGCACCAGACCGGCCGGGCCGCTGCCGACCACCAGGACGTCCAGCTCGTCGGGCAGGCCCGCGGGGCGGTCGGCGACCGAGGGGTGCGCGGGTGCCGTGGCCGGGTCGCCGGTCTCGTACCCGTCGAGGTGGAACTGCATGGGAGGCGCCTCTCTCGTCGTCGACCGTGCGCCTCGACGGTGACCCGGTTCTGCCATCCGGGATAGCGTTTTCTGCTGTGAGGAACAAGCCGCCGTACGCGATCGCCTCGGTCGACTCCGCGCTGCTGCTGGCGACCGTGCTGCAGCAGGAGGGGCCGCTGCGCGTCACCGACGCCGCCGACCGGCTCGGCGTCTCGGTGTCGACGGCGCACCGGCTGCTCGGCATGCTCGTGTACCGGGACTTCGCCGAGCAGCTGCCCGACCGGCGCTACGGGCCCGGCCGGCTGCTGCAGGGCGGGGCGCTGCCCCGGGCGACAGTCGCCCGGCTGCGCGAGGTGGCGCTCCCGCACCTGCACGCCCTGGTCGACGGGCTGGGGGAGACGGTGAACCTCGTGGTGCTGGCCGGCAGCGACGTCCGGTTCGTCGCGACCGTCGAGTGCGGCCACGTGCTGCGGGTGGGCGACCGCACCGGCCGGACGCTGCCGGCCCGGCTGAGCTCCGGCGGCAAGGCGCTGCTCGCCGCGCTCCCCGACGACGCGCTGGCAACCGCCACCGAGGAGCTCGACGAGGCGGCGGCCGCCCGGCTGCGCCGCGAGCTGCGGGCGGTCCGGCGGCGCGGGTTCGCGGTCAACGACCAGGCCACCGAGGCCGGCCTCACCGCGGTCGGCGTCGCCGTCCCGCCGGTGCCGGGCGCCCCGGCCGCGGCGCTGTCGCTGGCCATGCCCAGCGTCCGGTTCGCCCGCGACCTGGTGCCCCGCTGGGGCGCCGCTCTGGGAGCGGCCGCCGTCGCGGTGGCCGCGGACCTCGGGGCGTGAACCGGGGACGACGTGAGGTCATCGGGGCGGCTCGGCGGCGCGGTCGCTGCGGGACCCGGGGGGCATCGGCGCGTTCAGCCCGAACCGCACCCCGGCCATCCGGACGGCGAAGCACAGCGCCGCCGCGCCGACCGCGGCGGGCAGGGCGTAGGCGTCCAGCCGGACGGCGACCACGGTGGCCGTCGCGCCCAGCAGCGCCGGGATCGCGTACAGCCCGCTGCTGAGCACCGAGGGCACCTGCCGGATCAGCACGTCCCGCAGCGTGCCGCCGCCCACCCCGGTGACCGCACCGAGGATCGCCGCCTGCGCCGGACCCAGCCCCAGCTCCAGCGCCTTGCTGGCCCCGGTGACCGCGAACAGGCTCAGGCCCGCCGCGTCCAGCACGGTGATCGGGGTGCTCAACCGCTCCAGCCGGGCACCGAGCAGGAAGGTGACCAGCCCGCCGCCGGCCGCCACGACCAGGTACCGCCAGTCGTTGAACGTCGCCGGCGGCAGGCTGTCGATCAGCACGTCGCGGATGATCCCGCCGCCGAGCGCGGTGATCATCGCCAGCGTCACGATGCCGACCAGGTCCAGCCGCGCCGTCCGGAGCGCGGTCAGCGCGCCGTTGAGCGCGAACGCGAACGTCCCGGTGAGGTCGAGCACCAGCAGCAGGGTCCCGGTGCTCACCGGTCGGTTCTACCAGCCGCCCGCCGGCCGGCCGGGTCAGGTGGCGAGCCAGCGCCGGGCCTCGCCGGCGAGCACCCGGCCGAACCGCAGCTCCGGGAAGTGCGCCCCCGCGCCCACCACCTCCTCGCCCTCGAGCTCCCGGAACAGCCGCTCGCGGGTGCGGGCGGCCAGCTCCGGGTCGACGTCGCCCAGCGCCGACCACTCGGGCTCGTCGAGCTGCACCGGGCAGATCACCGCGTCGCCGAGCAGCAGCGCCCGCCGCCGGCCCGAGGAGACGACCACCGAGTGGTGCCCCGGGGTGTGGCCGGGGGTGGGGAGCAGGTCGATGCCGGGCGCGATCGTCGTCCCCGCCTCGACCGGCCGCAGCCGGCCGGCGTCCGCGCCGAGGAAGCCGTGCCGCACCCGGTCGGCCATCGACGAGCCGGGGTCGGCGACGAAGTGCGCCCAGTCGCCGGCGCCGAACCAGATCGTCGCGTCGCCGAAGACCGCGACGCCGTCGCGGTCGAACAGGCCGCCGCAGTGGTCGGCGTGCAGGTGGGTGCAGACGACGTCGGTCACGTCGGCTGGATCCACCCCGGCGGCGCGCAGCCCGACCGGCAGCTGCCCGCCGACCAGCAGCCGGCGCGGGCCGTCGTCCCGGACCGCCGGCCCCAGGCCGGTGTCGACGAGCACGGTGCGGTCGCCGGTCCGCACCAGGAAGCAGCCGATCGGGAAGTACGCCTGCCCGTCGTCGTCGAACAGGTCCTCGTGGCCCTGGGCGGTGACGTGCTCGCCGAAGTACTGCGGTGACGCGCGGAAGGTGCCGTCCGCGACCGGGTGGACGTCGATGTCGCCGATGCGCACGCCCCGACCCTGCCACCGGCGGCGGGTCACGGCTCGGTGGGCAGCGGCCGGCCGGGCCAGGCGAGCAGCCGGGCGCCGAGCACCGCGGTCTGCAGCGTGAACCGCTGGGCCGGGTCGCCGACGGAGTGGCCGGTGAGCTGCGCGACCCGGGCCAGCCGGTAGGTGACGGTGCGCACCGACACGTGCAGCCGGCGGGCCGCCTCGGTGGCGACGTCGCCGGCGGCGAAGTACTCGGCCAGGGTGTCCAGCAGGACGCCGGCACCGCCGCGCACCCCGGTGAGCGGGCCGAGCACGTCGCGCACCAGGTCGACGATCGCCGCCTGGTCGCGGCCGAGCACCCGGTAGACCAGCAGGTCGCGGGCGTGGACGACGTCGGCGTCGAGCCCCAGCCGGTCCGCGAAGGCGAGGCACTCGCGGGCCTCCTCGTAGCTGCGGGGCACTCCCCACACGCCCGGGAAGGCGCGGCCGGCCGCGATCCGCCAGCGGCCGGGCAGCCGGGACCGGACGACGTGCCCGTGCAGCACCGGGCCGAGGTCGGCAGCTGCGGGCTGCCCGCCTGCCCGCCCGCCGGCCGGCGCAGCACCGGGGACGACGACGACCACCCGGCCGTCCTTGGTGGCCACCAGCACCTCGCGGTCGCCGAACCGGTCGACCACCGCGCGCTCCAGCACGGCCGCCGCCCGGTCGGTGGGGGCCCCTGGGTCGCGCGGCGCGACCAGCGCCACGTGGTGCGGGGTGCTCAGGTCGATGCCGAACGGCTCGGCCCGCTCGACCATGCGGGACACGTCGCCGTCGCCGCGCAGCAGGTCGTCGACGAACTCCGCGCGCAGCGCCTCCTCGTGCCGGATCATCGCCCGCCGCTCGGACTGGTGGCCGTCGACCAGCACCCCGACCGCGTCGTCGAGCACCCGCAGCACCGCCTCGGCGGCGGCCCGCACCTTCTCCGGGTCGTTGCTGCGCTCGACGGCGGGCAGTTGCCGCCACAGCCGCCAGGCCGCCGACAGGTACAGGTCGACCGCCCGCCGCGCCTCGATGCCGCGGGCGGCGGCCCGGCGGCCCTGCTCCTGCACGGCGGCGAGCTCGGCGGCGGCCGGCCGCCGGCCGTGGACCGCGGCGTCGGCCAGCAGCGGCAGGTAGTCGCCGAGCAGCTCCTCCGGCGCTCCGTGGGCGGCGGCCGCGGCGGCACCGACCGCGCCGAGCCAGGCGTCCTGCTCCGCCGGTGGGGCCGGGGTGGGGCGGGTGCCGGTCATCGGGCCTCCTGCTGTGGTGGGCGGCCGTCTTGCCGTCGGTCGGCAACGTGGACCGCTGACCTGCGCGCCGGCGACCCTAGTCGTTGCCGTCGCCCGGGCGAGGGGGCCGCGGCACGGCGGGCTCCTCGGGACGGCGGTGCGGGTCGGGCGTCAGCGCGTCGGCTGCTGGCAGTCCACGCAGCCGGCGGCGTGAGGCCGGAACTCGAGCCGCTCCACCGGGATCTCCCGCCCGCAGTCCACGCACCGCCCGTAGGTGCCAGCGGCGATCCGCTGCAGCGCCGCGTCGATCTGCTCCACGGTCTGCAGCAGCGTGGCGCTGCGGCGCAGCGCCACGGGGTCGGGCAGCGAGGCGACGGTCTCGGCCAGCGCGAGCTCCCGCCGGCGCAGGCAGTCCTCCCGCTCGGTCTCCAGCAGCACCCGGAACGGAGCCCAGTCCCGGGCGGTGGCGGTGGTGGTGGGGCCGGCGAGGGCGGTCATGGCGGTCTCCTGGGTGCGACGAGAACGCGTCCCGCCGGTGGCGGGACGCGTGGGGTGGGGCTGCGGGACCGGAACGGTCAGGGCAGCCCGCGGGCGCGGTCGGCGACGGCGGCCGGGAGGACCGCAGGGTGCACGCGGGGTGCGGTCATCGCGTGTCCCCCTCCCGGTCGCCGTCGTCGGGACCCAGCCTGGCCGCGGCACCACTGCCGGTCCAGGGCAGCCGTCGGCCAACATCCGGCGGCCCGGGTTGCCGACCGACGGCAACCGCGCCCGGCTTGCGCCGCGAGCCGCGCGCGAACCCCGTGACAGGGAGGGCCGGCGGCCGGAGCATGGCACCTGCGCGTCATGGGGGACGGGGTCCAGTCAGAGGCGGTTGGACGGGGGTGGCGGCCGGTGACGGACCTGCGGATCCAGCGGGGGGCCGGGCAGGACGAGGGAGCCGACGGCCTCCCACGGCCCCGGGGGGCACCGGTCGTCGACCCGCCGCAGATCCCGTCGCCCCCGCCCGGGCAGGAGTCCGTCGAGCTGGCCCGCCTGCTCCGGCTGGCCGGGCTCAGCTCCGGCCAGGCCGTCGAGGTGGCAGCGCAGCTCCTGGCGGCCGCCGAGGCGGGCGGGAGCCCGGTCGGGGTGACGCCGGCGGGGATGGTCGTCGGCGGGACCCCGGACGTCGGGGCGGTGCTCGCCGACGTCGTGCGCGCCGCGCGGCTCCGCGCGGGCACCGACGGCGACCCGCTGCTGGACCGGCTCGACGCCGCGGTCGCGGGGCTGCCGGGCGCCGGGGTCGCGCGGACGGCGCAGACGCTCGCCGGGCTGGCCGACGGCCTGGACCGCGCCGTCGTCCGCGCGGAGCTCGGGGCGCTGGCCCGCGCGGTCGCCGCCCGCACCGGCCCGGTGCCCGGCGCCGGCCCGGCAGCGACCCGCACCGGGCCGGTCCGCCGGGCCGCGCCGCCCGCCACCGCTCCCGGGGGCAGCCGGAACACCCGGCGGCGGGCCGGCGCGTGGCTGCTGTCGCTGCTGGTCCTGGTCGGCGCGGTGCTGCTGGAGCGGGCGCTGCTCGGGGACAAGGTCGCCGACGACATCGACGTGCTGCTCGACGCCGGCCGCAGCGGGGCGACGCCGTCCGCGGACCCGGAGCCCGACGGCCGGCCCGTGGCGCTGCCCGCGCCGACCGCTGCCGGTGCCGTCCGGGGGGTCGACGTGCGGCCGCTGACCGGGTGCACGCCCGGTCAGCCGTGCACGGTGCGCGTGCTGGTCCGGGTCGTCCCGGGGGCCGAGCCGCAGGCGGTCACCTGGTCCTGGCACCTCGTCGACCGGTGCACCGGCGCGGTGGTCACGGCCCCGGGCGGGACGGCGTCCGTGCCCCCCGGCCAGGAGCGCGCCGCCGTCGTCGCCACCGTCGCGTTGCCGGCGGCGCCGGCGGTCGCGGTGGTCGCCGTCACCGAGCAGCCCGCGGTCGCGGCGTCGGCGCCGCTGCCGCTGGGCTCCTGCAGGAACCCCACCGGCTGAACGGAGGCGGCGGCCAGATGCTGATCCGAGGACGGGTGCGGGGCCGGGCGGGCCGGCCGTGGAGCCGGCGGCAGCGCCGGCGGCTGCGCGGCAGCCCGTCCGGGTCGCCGGCCGGCCGGGTCGCCGTCCCGGGGCGCGGGCGCCGGCGGCGCAGCCTCGAGGAGCGCCGGCGCCGGCGCAGCACCGCCTTCGACGTGCTCGCCGTCCTCGCCGCGCTCGCGCTGGTCGGCCTGGGGCTGCTGAACCTCGACCTCGTCGGCGAGCCGGGGCTGGCCGCCCGGCAGGGCGCGATCGCGGTCGGGGGAGTGCTCGCGCTCGCGGCGTTCTGGCGGGTCCGGGTCCGGTACCTGGGCGTGCTGGGCTGGGCGGCCTACGGCGTGGCCGTGGTGCTCCTCGTCGGCGTGCAGCTCGTCGGGCTCTCGACCAAGGGCGCCACCCGGTGGATCGCCATCGGGTCGGTGACCTTCCAGCCGTCCGAGCTGGCCAAGCTGGGGCTGCTGATGGCGCTGGCCGCGGTGCTCGGCTCGTCCCGGCCCCCGTGGCAGCGCTGCACCGCGGCGGTGCTGCTCGCGCTGCCGCCGGTCCTGCTGACGCTGCTGCAGCCGGACCTGAGCACCACCATGCTGCTGACCCTGCTCACCGTGGCCATGCTGGTGATCGGGCGCGTGCCCGCCCGTTTCCTGCTGCCCCTGGGCGCCGCGGCGGCGATCGCCGCCCCGTTGATGATCGCGCTGATGCGGCCCTACCAGCTGGAACGGCTCGGCACCTACCTGGTCGGCGCGGACGAGTCGTCCACCGGCTCGGGCTGGGCGCTGCGCCAGGCGCGCATCGCGGTCGGCTCCGGCGGCCTGTTCGGGCGCACCGACGACCCGCTGCGCGGTCTGCGGGCGGAGTACCTGCCGGAGCGGGACACCGACCTGGCCCTGGCCAGCCTGGTCGGGCAGTGGGGGCTGGTCGCCGGGGCCGCGGTCGTCCTCGCCGCGATCCTGCTCGTCTGGCGGCTCGCGCTGGCCAGCCGCGCGTCCCGCACCCAGCACGGGGCGCTGGTCGGCGGCGGGCTGGCGGTGCTGCTGGGCGTCGAGACCGTCGTCTCGGTCGGCGGCAACCTCGGGCTGCTGCCGCTGGCCGGCGTCCCGTTCCCGCTGGTCAGCTACGGCGGCACCGCGCTGGTCGTGCACCTGGCCGCGATCGGGGTGGTCCTGTCGGTCCGCCGGGACGGCTCGCGTCGGCGGCTGTGGGCGGTGCCCCGCTGGCGGAGCCCCCGGCCGCGGCTGGTCCGGCTCGCGGCGGTGGCGCTGTCGCTCCTGCTGCTGTCCTTCGGGCTCTACGGCTGGCGGTTGCAGCGCACCGAGGGCGCCCAGCTGCAGGGCGTCGCCCAGGAGCAGATGACCCGCTGCACGCGGCTGCCCGCGCCCCGCGGCGCGATCACCGACCGGCACGACGCCCCGCTGGCGGTGAACGCCGCGGACGTGGGCACCGGGGTCGACCAGGTGGTCGCCGTCCCCGCGCTGCTCAGCGACGCGGACGTCGACCGGCTGGCCCAGCTCACCGGGCGCCCGGTGGCCGACCTCACCGCCCAGCTCCGGACGGCGCCCCGGACGTCCCTGTCGACGGTGGTCGCCGAGGTACCGCGCCCGGTCGGCGAGGCGGTGACCGCTGCGGCGATCCCGGCGGTCCGGGTCACCCCGGAGCCGCGCCGGGCGTACCCGGAGGGCGCGCTGCTGGGACCGGTGCTCGGCTTCGCCGGGGTCGCGACGCCGGCGGACCAGGAGCGCTGGCCCGGGCTCGCCCCGGGGGAGCTCGTGGGCCGCGCGGGTCTGGAGCGGCAGTACGACGCGCTGCTGCGCGGGATCGACGGCCGCCAGTGCGTCTACGTCGACCCGAGCGGCGTGCCGGCCGCGCTCGGCCCGCTGCAGCTCCCCGTGCCCGGCGCGGACGTGCGGCTGTCCCTCGACCTGGGCCTGCAGCGGCAACTGGACGCCGGCCTCACCGCCGCCGTGCGCGCCCAGCCCCGGCCGCGCGGCAAGCTCGGCGCGGCGGTGGCGATGGACCCCCGGTCGGGGCAGGTGCTGGCCATGGCGAGCGTCCCGTCGGCGGACGACAACGTCTACGGCCCGCCGATCGACGCCGCCGCGCTGGCCGCGCAGCAGGAAGCCCCCGGCTCACCGACGCTGGAGCACGTCACCCAGGCCGTCGCGCCACCCGGGTCGACGTTCAAGCTGGTCGTGGCGGCGGCCAACCAGGCGCACCCGGTGTTCCGACCCCGCCAGGTGATCCCGACCGGCGCCGACTTCACCTACGGCGGGCACGTCTTCCACAACTGGAAGCCGATGGGCCCGATGGACCTCGTGCAGTCGCTCGCCATCTCCAACGACGTCTACTTCTACCGGCTCGCCGTCGCGCTGGGCGCCGGGACGCTCATCGACACCGCCCGGACGCTGGGGGTGGGGCAGCGCACCGGCATCGACCTGCCCGGGGAGTCGGCCGGGTACCTCGGCACGCCCGAGTCGGTCAAGGCCAAGGGCGGCGCCTGGTACGGCGGCTCCACCGTGATCCTGGGCATCGGCCAGGGCGAGCTGCAGGTGACGCCGCTGCAGAACGCCCGCTGGACGGCGGGGGTGGCGACCGGCGCCCTGGTCACGCCGCGGCTGGGCCTGGCGGTCGCGGCCGAGCGGGGCGCGTACACCGCGCTCCCCGGGGCCGCCCCGACGCCGCTGCCGTTCGCCGCCGAGCTGGGCCCGGTCCGCGACGGCATGCGGGCCGCGGTGACCGGCGGCACCGCCACCCGGCTCGCGGACCTGCCGCTGCAGGTCGGCGCCAAGACCGGGACGGCGCAGAGCGGCGGCCTGCCCGCCGACGAGTACGACAACTGGATCTCCGCCGCCGCCCCGATGGACGCCCCGGAGATCGTGCTGACCGCCTGGGTGCAGGGGCCGGGGAAGGGTGCCAACAGCGCGACCGCGGTGGCGGCCGACGGCCTCCGCTACTACCTCGACCACCGGGACGACGTGCTGGCCACGCCGCCGCTGCCGGGGCAGTGACCCGGGGCCGTGACCCGGGGCTGTGACCGCCCCGCCGGCCGTCAGCGGCGGGCGTAGGCCGACAGCAGACCGCGGTTGCGCAGCGCCTGGGCGGCCCCGTGCGCCACGCAGGTCAGCGGGGCGCCGGCCAGGGTGACCGGCAGCCCGAGGGACTTCTCCAGCTCGGCGGGGAAGCCCTGGGTCTGCGCGGAGCCGCCGAACACCACGACGCCGTCGGCCAGCACGTCGGCCAGCGCCTGCGGCGGGAGGTCGTCGAGGCAGGCGGCGAGCGTCCGCAGGACCTCCTCGGTGACCGGCCGCACCGCCTCGGCCACCTCCGCGGCCTTCACCGTGGCCAGCAGCGGCCGCCCGCTGAGGGCGTCCCGGCCCTGGACGACGAGCGGCTCGTCCGGACCGCCCGACGCGCGGACCTTCACGCTCTCCGCCTCCAGGTCGCCGACCTGCAGGTGGTGCACCTCGCGCAAGTACCGGAGCACCGCCTGGGTCATCTGGTCCCCGGCCAGCTTCGTCGACCGGGAGGCGAGCACGCCGCCGAAGCAGAACGCCACCGCCTCGGCCGTGCCGCCGCCGACGTCGACGACCAGGTGCACGCGCCGCTCGAGCGGGTCGATGCCGCAGCCCACCGCACCCGCGATCGCGGTGTCGAGCGCGACCACCGCGCGCAAGCCCGCCTCCTCCGCGGCCTCCAGGAAGGCGCGGTGCTCCAGCGCGGTCGACCCGGTCGGGACCCCGATCGCCGCCCGGCGCGGCAGCCCCCACCCCCGGCGGCCGGCCTTGGCCAGCACCGAGCGCAGGTAGGTGCGGGCGGTCTCCAGGTCGGTCACCACGCCGTCCTGCACCGGCCGGACCGGCACGAACTCCGCCGGGGCCCGCCCCAGCAGGTCCGCGGCCTCGCGCCCGACGGCGAACACCTTCTCCCGCCGGCCGCCAACCCCGCGCAGCAGCAGCACGGACGGCTCGTCGTGGACCACCCCGTGCCGGGCGTCGCTCACGACCGTGTTGCTCGTCCCCAGGTCGATGCCGAGGTCCACCGGTACCCCCTGACTCCGGTTGCCGCCCCAGTCTGGGGGTGGGCGGGGCACCGGTCCAGGCCTCTCGTCCCCGCACGGCGACGGGTGCGCGCGGTGGTCAGCTCCCGCCGAACGTGCGTCGTTCCAGCGCGACGGCGAGCCGGGGGTACCGGCGGGGCGCGAGCCGGACGAGCAGGTCGACGAGCTTCGCGTCGGTGCCGACCCGGATGCGCGGCGAGCCGGCCTCGACCCCGTCGACGATGATGCGCGCCGCCCGTCCGGCCGGCATGGTCAGCAGCTTCTCGTCGTAGACGCGGGCCCGGTGCAGCTGCTCCGGCGTCGGCTCCAGCCCCTGCGCCCGGGCGTCCCGCAGCGACGACGTGGCGATGGCGGTCTTCACGCCGCCGGGGTGGACGACGGTCACCTGCACCGGGTGGCCGGCGGCCAGCATCTCGGTGCGCAGCGTCTCGGTGAAGCCCCGGACGCCGAACTTGCTGGCCGTGTAGGCCGACAGGGTGGGCTGGGCGAAGTAGCCGTTGAGGCTGGAGACGTTGACGACGTGGCCGTCGCCGGAGGCGATGAGGTGCGGCAGGAACGCCTTCGTGCCGTGGACGACGCCGAACAGGTTCACCGCCAGCGTGCGCTCGTAGACCTCCCAGTCGGCCTCGAGCACCGTACGGCCGCCTCCGCTGACCCCGGCGTTGTTGTAGACCTGGTGCACCACGCCGAACCGGTCGGCGACGGCGGCGGCGTGGGCCACGACGGCGTCCCGGTCGCTGACGTCGAGGGGCGCGGCGTGCACCTCCGCGCCCAGGGCCCCGGCCCGGTCGGCGGTCTCGCGCAGACCCCGCGGGTCGACGTCGCTGACGGCGAGCCGGGCGCCGCGCTTGGCGAGCTCGAAGGCCAGGTTGCGGCCGATGCCGGAGCCGGCGCCGGTGACGACGGCGACCTTGCCTCGGACGCTGCTCATGCGGGCTCTCCTGTCCGTGCGGGCTCTCCGGTCCGTGCAGGCTCGGCTCCGCCGGCGGTCCGGACCAGGTCGGCGGTGAGCTCGACCAGCCGGTCGAGCACGCCGGGGGCGAGGTGGTGACCCATGCCGGGGACCTCCACGTGGCGGGCACCGGCGATCGCGGCGGCGGTGGCCCGGCCACCGCTGGGGTGCACCAGCAGGTCGCGGTCACCGTGCACCACGAGCGTCGGCGCGGTGATGCCCCGCAGCTCGGCGGTGCGGTCGCCGGAGGCGCGGATGGCGTCGATCTGCCGGGCCACCGGGGCGCCGGAGCCGGCGTCGCCGCGCCGGTCCCAGACCGCGGTCGCCCAGGCCCGCTCCAGGGCCTCGTCCGGCGGGAAGCCGGTGCCGCCGATGTGGTCCAGCAGGGACAGGTGCCGGGTCGCGGACTCCTCGACGGTGCGGGCCGGGGGCCGGGCCATGCGGACCAGCGTCGACCAGGCCGGCCGGCCGACCCGCCGGTGCCCGGTGGTGGAGAAGATCGAGGTCAGGGTGGCGACCCGGTCGGGGTGCCGGGCGGCGACGGTCTGGGCGATCATGCCGCCCATCGACATGCCGACCAGGTGGACCCGGTCGAGGCCGAGGTGGTCGAGCAGGCCCACGGTGTCGGCGGCCATGTCGGCCAGGTCGTAGGCGTCCGGCCGGGGCCGGGACAGCAGCTGCCGGACCCGGCCCGGGGGCGGGGCGTCGACCCGGCTGGAGCGGCCGGCGTCGCGGTTGTCGAAGCGGACCACCCGGAGGCCGCGGCCGGTGAAGCCCTCGACCATGCCGGCCGGCCACGAGGTGAGGTCCAGCCCCAGCCCGGCGACCAGCAGCAGCGGGGCGCCGTCGGCGGGTCCGTCGACGCGATAGCAGATCCGCGGTCCGGCGGGGAGGTCGACGAACCGGTCGGCGTCCGCCGCGGGCACCGCGCTCACGCCGGCACCTCCGTCCGGGCGCCGGCCCGGGAGAAGTGCAGCTCGGGATCGGTGACGCTGTCGGCGCGCAGCAGCTTCACGTCGCCCCGGTAGTCCATCGAGGTGAGCCACGGCGTCCGGTCGCCCTGCCGCGGCAGCCGGTCGACGGCGCGCTGCACGTAGCCGGCGGCGAAGTCCAGCAACGGCCGGGTGGGCATGGCCGGGTCGGCCGGCACGGGGCGGCAGACCTCGTAGCCGTGCGCGTCCATGTGGGCGAGCAGGCGGACGAAGTGCTCGCACAGCAGGCCGATCTTCAGCGTCCAGGACGCGTTGGTGTACCCGATCGCGTAGGCCAGGTTCGGCACCCCGGACAGCATCACGCCCTTGTAGGCGATCGTCTCCGACAGCTCCACCGGCGCCCCGTCGACGGTGAGCGCCACCCCGCCGAAGGCCTGCACGGTGAGCCCGGTGGCGGTCACGACGACGTCGGCCGGCAGCTCCCGGCCGGACTCCAGCAGCACGCCGGCCTCGGTGAAGGTGGCGATCCGGTCGGTGACCACCGAGGCGCTGCCCTCGCGGATGGCCCGGAACAGGTCGCCGTCCGGGACGACGCACAGCCGCTGGTCCCACGGGTCGTACGGCGGGTTGAAGTGCTCGTCGACCGGGTAGCCCGCGGGCAGCTGCTTGACGTTGAGCCACCGGATGAGCCGCCGCGCCGCCCGCGGGTACCGCTGGCAGAAGGCGTAGAGGAGCCGCTGCTGGGCGATGGACTTGCGGCGGGCCAGCGCGTGGCCGCGCTCCGGGCCGAGGCGCTCCTTCAGGGCGTTGGCGAGCACGTCCCGC
This sequence comes from Modestobacter sp. NPDC049651, assembly GCF_040659695.1. Lineage (NCBI taxonomy): Bacteria > Bacillati > Actinomycetota > Actinomycetes > Geodermatophilales > Geodermatophilaceae > Modestobacter > Modestobacter sp. NPDC049651. The sequence continues at coordinate 59,763 of NZ_JBFAOG010000010.1, read as the reverse complement.
CGGGGGACGGGCAGCACGTACGTCGGCGTCCGCTGCAGCATCGTCACGTGCCCGGCCGTGCCGGCCAGCGCCGGGACCAGCGTGACCGCGGTGGCGCCGCTGCCGATCACCACGACCTGCTGGCCGGTGACGTCCAGGTCCTCGGGCCAGGTCTGCGGGTGCACGACCGTGCCCCGGAACCGCTCCCGGCCGGGGAAGACCGGGGTGAAGCCCTCGTCGTAGCGGTAGTAGCCGCCGGCGCAGAACAGCCAGCCGGCGGTGAGCTGGACGCGCTCACCGGTGTCGGTGCGCTCGACGTCCACGGTCCAGCGCGCCTGCTCGGTCGACCAGGCAGCGGCGACCACGCGGTGGTGGTACCGGATGCAGGGGTCCAGGCCGTTCTCCGTCGCGGTCTCGCGCAGGTAGGCCAGGATGCTGGGCGCGTCGGCGATCGACTGCTCGTCCCGCCACGGCTTGAACTCGTAGCCGAAGGTGTACAGGTCCGAGTCCGACCGGATGCCCGGGTACCGGAACAGGTCCCACGTGCCGCCGGAAGCGGCCCGGGCCTCCAGGACGGCGACGCTCTTCCCCGGGTGCTCGACCTTGAGGTAGCGCGCCGCTCCGATCCCGGAGAGCCCGGCGCCCACGACGAGGACGTCGAGGTGCTCGGGGGTGGGCGGGGACGTGGCTCCGGTCATGGCTGCAGCTCCAGCTCGTCGGGTCCTGGGCCCCCATCCTGTGACGGGCGCGACAGCCCCGCCAGGCACGACCTGCACCAGATGCGGCGCCCGACGTGGCGATGTGCCCCACTACCGTGGGCTCGTGTCGGAGCCCCGTGTCGTGGCGTAGCCCGTCGCCCCGGGTGCGGGAGCTGATCCGCCAGGGCGCCGAGCTGGCGCTCAACCCGCCGGCCGAGTGGCTCGCCGAGCTGGACGCCGCGACGCTCAGCGGCGCCGCGCGGCGGCAGATCGCCGCCGACCCCGTGCTGGCCGCCGGCACGCGCCGGACCAACCGCTCCAACCTGCTGTTCTGGGCCGCCGCGAACGTCCGCGCCCCCGGGGAGCCGGTGCCGGCCAACGACACCGAGGCGCCGCTGGTGGTCGCGCGGGACCTCATCCGCCGCGGTCTGGACGAGTCGGCGCTGGACGCCTACCGGGCCGGGGAGGGCGTCGCGGTGCGGTTGTGGACGCAGATCGCCTGCGGGCTGACCACCGATCCCGACGAGCTGCGCGAGCTGCTGGACGTGTCGCTGCGCTCGATCGCGGCCTTCGTCGACGACACCGTCAGCGCCATCTCGGCGCGCATGCGCGCCGAGCGGGACGAGCTCACCCGCGGCAGCCACGCCGAGCGCCGGGAGACCGTCGTCCTGCTGCTGGAGGGCGCACCCATCACCCGCCAGCGCGCCGAGGGCCGGCTCGGCCACGCACTCGAGGCCGTCCACACGGCCGCCGTCGTCTGGACCGACGAGCCGGACGCCGACTCGCGGGAGCTCGACCGCGCCGCCGACGCCCTCGCCGAGGCCGCCGCCCAGCCGCGGTCGCTGAGCATCATCGCCAGCGCCGCCACCCGGTGGGTGTGGGTGCACGGCCGGCCCGACCGCGACCGGCTGGCGGCCGCGCTCGACGGGCTGCCGGCGGTGCGCATCGCGCTGGGCTCCCCGGCGCCGGGCGTCGACGGCTTCCGGCGCAGCCACCTCGACGCCCTCACCACCCAGCAGATGCTCGCCCGGCTCACCTCGCCCTCGCGGCTCGCCGCGCACGACGAGGTGGAGCTCGTCGCGCTGCTGACCGCCGACCCGGAACGCCCCGACCGCTTCGTCACGCGGACGCTGGGCGACCTGGAGAGCGCCCCGCCGGAGGTGCTCGAGGCGCTGCGGGGGTTCATCGCGGCGCAGTGCAACGCCTCCCGCGCCGCGGCGCGGTCGTTCAGCCACCGCAACACGCTGCTGCGCCGGCTCGCGCGCGCCGACCAGCTCCTGCCCCGTCCGCTCGCCGAGCACACGGTCGAGGTCGGGGTCGCGCTCGAGGTGCTGCGCTGGCGCGGACGCCCCTGACCGCCCTCCTCAGGACCGGGCGCGGCCGGCCGTCAGCAGGTGCAGCAGCGCCCGGGCGTACGCCTCGGCGGGGGAGGGGCCGTTGAACCCGCTCGTCACGCCGTCGATGCGCACCGTGACCCGGTAGCCGTCGCCGGTGGGCGCGAGACCGGCGAACGCCGCGCCGAGGAGCTCCCGCAGCTGGTGCTCGGCCGGGAGCCACAGCGTCTCGGCCTGCTCGATCGAGTCCAGCGCCCACTCGGTGGTGCCGTTGAAGCCGATCACCGGCCCGGCGGGGAACTCGTGCACCTCGACGGTCATGTCCGACAGCACGAAGACGTCGGCGTCCATGTCACGGTCGGGGACGACGAAGCTGTCGCCGCGGGCCGGGGTCCACTGCAGGCCCGCCTCGTGCAGGGCGCGGGCGGTGGCGACGGAGAGCACGCCACCATCCTCCGCCGTCCCCGCGGTTGGAGCGGGATCGGACCCGTCCGTCCGAGGGTGGGCCCCGCCGCCCGGAGGAGGCGCTCGTGAAGCTGCTGCGGGAGACCGTCGGCCACGGGTACGCGCAGTTCGACCTCCCGGTGCCGCCGTACCTCTCGCGGAACACCGTGCACTTCGGGGGCGACAGCTGGGTGGAGGTCACCGTGGTGCCCGGGGGCGCGGCGCCGGCGCGGTGACCGGCGGTCAGTGCGGCTCGTCGGTCTCGCGGGAGTCGCTGAGGGTCAGGGCGCCCACCCCGGCGACCAGGCCCACGACGACGGCCAGCGCCGCGTAGGTGATCCGCTCCCCGGAGAAGAACGAGGCGACCAGGTCGGCGCTCCACGTGCCCGCGGGCAGGGAGACGGTCACCAGGGCGGCGATCAGCGTGCCGACGACGGCGGTGCCGACGCTGGTTCCGACCTCCTGGGCGGTGTCGTTGAGCGCCGCGCCGACCGACGTGCGGTTGCTGGGCATCGCGCTGACCAGGGCGACCGCGCAGATGGTCATCACCGTGCGCAGCCCGACGGTCAGCACCACCAGGCAGACCGCGATCGCCGGGTAGCCGTGGTCGACCGCTCCGGCGAGGCCGGCGAGGGCGCCGGCCAGCAGTCCCGCGCCGATCAGGCAGGCGACGCGGTGGCCGAACCGCTTCGCGAGGAACTCCGAGACGGGGGTCGCGGCGATCATCGTGAGGATGAGCGGGAGGTTGGCCAGGCCGGCGCGCACGGGGCTCCAGCCGTAGGCGTACTGGAAGTGCAGGATCAGCCCGAACATGACCGCGGCCATCGCGATCGAGGTGCCGATCTGCGCGACGGCGGCGCCGCGGACCGTGCCGTCGGCGAAGACCCGGAGGTCCAGCATCGGCTCGGGGGTGCGGCGCTCGTGCCGCAGGAAGGCGGCGAGCGCGAGCAGCGCGCCGAGCCCGGAGCCGCCGGTGGGGAGCGAGAGCCAGCCGTGCTCGACGCCGCTGGTGAGCGTGTAGCAGGCCAGCCCAATCGTCGCGATGCTCAGCACGGCCCCGGGCAGGTCCAGCGCGTCGCGGGTCAGGTCCTCGGGCCGGTCGGCCGGGACGCCGAGGCGCACCCCCACCCACGCGACCAGCGCGATCGGGGCGTTGACGACCAGCAGCCACTCCCAGCGCACGTGCGCCAGCGCGGTGCCGCCGAGCAGCGGCCCCAGCACGAAGCCGGACATGCCGACGACGATCATCACCGTCATCGCCCGCATCCGCAGCGCCTGGTCCTCGAACAGCCGGAAGACCAGCGAGTTCGTGATGGGCGCCATCGCGGCGGCCGCGACGCCGAGTGCCGCCCGCAGCGCGATCAGCTCGCCCGCCGTCCGCACGGCCAGGACGACGAGGCTGATCGCGCCGAACGCGGTCAGCCCGACCAGCAGGACCCGCCGGCGCCCGAGCCGGTCGGCGGCGGAGCCGGCGGTGAGGAGCAGCCCGCCGAACGTGAGCGAGTAGGCCCCGGTGACCCACTGCAGCCCGGTCGTGGTGCTGCCCAGGTCCCGCCCGATGGTGGGCAGGGCGATGGTGAGCAGGGTGTTGTCGACCATCTCCACGAAGAAGGCCAGGCAGAGGGCGAGCAGCGGGATCCACGCCGCCCGCAGCGAGGTGTAGGTGCGGGCCGGTGCGGTCCCGACGGCGGTGGTCACGGGCGCCTCCCAGAGATCGAACGCCGTTCGACCATCGAACGACGTTCGAGAGACTAGAACGCCGTTCGATCCATGGCAAGATGCTGGTCATGGCAGGTCCTCAGCCCGTGGCCGGACGCGCGGCACCCGGCACCCGGCGCCGCGCGTCGCACTCCCTCGAGGCCGTGATCGCGGAGGCGGTCCGGCTGCTGGACGAGGCCGGTGAGCCGGCCCTGACGTTCCGCGCGCTGGCCGGCCGGCTGGGGGGCGGGGTGGCGAGCATCTACTGGTACGTGGCCAGCAAGGACGAGCTGCTGGACCGGGCCAGCGACCACGTGCTCGCGGAGGTGCTCACCGCGACCGAGCGGTTCACCGGGGGCGACGACCCGATCGCGGACCTGCGCGCGATCGCGGTGACGTTCTTCGACGCCATCGTCGTCCGGCCGTGGCTGGCGGCCTACTTCATGCGCGACACCGAGCTGCAGCCCAACGCGCTGCGGCTCTACGAGCGGCTCGGTGAGCAGGTGATGGAGCTGGACCTGACGCCCCGGCAGCGCTTCCACGCGGTGTCGGCGGTGCTGGGCTTCGTCGTCGGCACCGCCGCCGACCTGGGGCAGCAGCCGCCCCAGGAGGTGGTCGACGGGCTGATCGGGCGCGAGGCGTACCTGGCCCGGTTCGCCGACCAGTGGCGCCGGCTCGACCCGGCCGAATTCCCCTTCGTGCACCACGTCGTCGACGAGTTCGCCGGCCACGACGACGCCGACCAGTTCCGCGCGGGCCTCGACCTGCTGCTCGCCGGGCTGCGCCTGCAGGCCGGGGGCTGAGCTGCCCGCCCCGGGAGGCCTTCACGGTGCGGAAGACCCGTCGCGGCGCGGCGCCCGGGCGGAGCAGGCTGCCGGACGTGAGCAGCGATCCGCAGGCGGGCAACGGCGAGGCCGGCGAGTACCACCCGGGCCGGGAGGAGGGGTACACGACCGACGGCGTGCTGCACCTCGAGGAACCGGCGGCCCCGGTGGACCTCGGCTCGGTGCACGAGCCGGCCCGGGACACGCCGGTCTACGCGGAGACCGACGTCCTGGTCGTCGGCGGTGGCCCGGCGGGCACCGCCGCGGCGATCGCCGCCCGCCGGGCCGGGGCACGGGTCACCCTGGTCGAGCGCTACAACCACCTCGGCGGGCTCTCGACGGGTGGTCTGGTCATCTGGATCGACCGGATGACCGACTGGACGGGCTTCCCGGTGATCTCCGGGTTCGCCACCGAGATCCTCGACCGGCTGCCGTCCGACGCCGTCGCCGGTGCTCCACGGGACCTGTGGGGCTCCACCGACCCGGCGCACGTCGCGCACTGGCAGGAACGCCTCGGCGCGGCCCGCGAGACGGTGACCTGGTCGCCGATGGTCGACCCCGAGTGGCTGAAGACGGTCTCCGCCGAGCTGGTGCACTCCGAGGGCATCACCCTGGTGCTGCACTCGTGGGTGGTCGGCACGATCCGGGAGGGGCGGACCGTCCGGGGCGTGCTGTTCGAGAGCAAGGAGGGCCGGCGGGCCGTCCTGGCGAAGGTGGTCATCGACACCACCGGCGACCTGGACGTCTGCGCGGGCGCCGGGGTGCCGTTCGAGTCCGACGTCGACCAGCAGGAGAGCCCGGTCGCGCACTGCCTGAACACCAGCTGGATGTGGGCGGGCGTCGACTTCGGCCGCTGGCTGGAGTTCCGCCGCACCGATCCGCGGGGGCACACGGCGCTGATGGCCGCCGCGCGGGAGGCACTGGGCTACGTCGAGCGGCCCTTCGTCGGCTGGCGGGACGACGTCGCGGTGTTCCTCGGGCCCCGGCTGTCCGGCTACAGCGGCCTGGACGTCGCGGACCTGACCGCGGTGGAGCTGGAGTCGCGGCGGCGGATGCTCGCCCACCTGGAGTTCTTCCGGGCGCACGCGCCGGGCTTCGAGCGGGCGTGGGTGGTGCTGTCGGCGCCGCAGCTGGGCATCCGGCACACCCGTCGGCTGATCGGGCGGCACCGGATGGCCCGCGCCGAGTGGACGGCCGGCGTCGTCCACCCCGACGAGGTCGGCGTCTCGCCGTCCCCGTCGCAGAAGTTCGCCAACATCTCCGTGCCCTACGGGGCGCTCGTGGCACGGGACCTCGACAACGTGCTCGCCGCGGGGCGGCACATCGCGACCGACCCGGCGACCCAGGCGTTCATGCGGGAGATCCCGCAGTGCTGGATGACCGGCCAGGCCGCGGGGGTCGCCGCCGCGCTGACCGTCGCGACCGGCACGACGACCGCGACGGTCGACGTCGGCCAGGTGCAGCGCGAGCTGCTCCGGCAGGGGGCGCACCTGCGGCCGGCTCCCGCCGCCGTCCCCGCCGGGTGACGCTCAGCGGAAGTAGGCGAAGGTGCGGAACTCGATGCTGTGCCGGGGTTCCGCACCCCGCCCGGCGGGGTCCGGGAAGGCGGCGTGCGGCGCGGCCCACGCCCCGCTGCGGTCGGTGTCGCCCAGCTTGATCAGCAGCACCTCGTCCCGGGTCATCCCGGGGAAGTACCACCACTCGTGCGCGGGGGAGTGCAGCGTCTTCCAGCTGCTGCCCACCGGCCTCAGGTGGTCGACCGGGCCGAACGGGTCCGCCGGCAGCTCGTCCACGAAGTACGTGGGAACCGGCGCGCCGTCCCCGGGGACGATCGTCCGGGCGTCGCACAGCGCCAGCGGCCAGTCCTGCGGCGGCGGGCTGAACACCCGCCAGGTGCTGGTGACGACCGCGCGCCGGTAGCCGGGCCCGTCCGGGAAGTGCCGGGCGTAGGCCCGGGCCACCATGCCGGGCACGTGGTCGGGGTCGTAGTCGACGTGCACCCCGGCGGCCGGCGGCTGCGCGCCGTGCTCGGCGGGGGCGACCGAGCGGCGCAGCTCCCACCCGCGCGAGAGCACCTGGTCGGCGCCCAGCTGCTCCTGCACGAACCCGCAGACCTCGGCGACGTACGTCGACGCCAGCTGCGCCGGGTCGGTGAAGTCGCTGACCGCGCTGCGGTGGGCGTGGACGGCGAACCCGTGCACGTCGAGGGCGAACGAGCCCTGCACCGGCCGCCCGTCCCGCACCGTCACCGGGTGCTCCTCGGAGCGCACCGTGGACGCGCGGCCCTGCGGGGCGATGAACTGCCGGATCAGGGTGCTGCGCGGGTCCAGGAACGCCAGCTCCGCCCGGACGGACGGCGACCCGTGCGCGGTCACCGGTCCGCCGTCCGTCCGGGCTGCGGGAGCACGCCGCCGTCAGCTCTCGGCGTCGAGCGCGCCGGCCACCCGCCGGTGCGCCTCCCAGATGGCGTCGGGCAGGTCCGGGAACTGGGCGAGGTGCTCCTCGCGGTGCGCCATCTCCTGCTGCCACCGGGCGGTGTCGATGGTGAGCAGCCGGTCCAGGTCACCGGGCCGCAGGTCCATCCCGGTGAGGTCCAGCTCCTCGGCGGTGGGGACGACGCCGACCGGGGTCTGCCGGCCGGACACCTCCCCGTTGCGCAGCTGCAGCAGCCACAGCAGCGGGCGCAGGTTGTCGCGGTACCCGGGCCACAGGAAGTGACCGTCGTCGGGGTCGCGCTGGAACCAGTTGACGTGGGCGAAGATCGGCTGGTCGGTGGCCTTGCCGATGACGTCCAGCCAGTGCGCGGCGTAGGCGCCCTCGGGGTAGGCCATGAACGGGCGCATCGACATCGGGTCGTAGCGCAGCACGCCCTCGGTGCCCTCGGCGGCGAAGGTCGCCTCCGCGCCCAGGGTGAGGCCGTCGTAGACGCCCTCGGCGAGGTCGGTGATCGCCCGGACCAGCGGCTCCCGGTCCCGGGTGCGGCCACCGAAGATGATCGCGTCGATCGGCACGCCCTTCGGGGTGTCGAAGTCGGCGGCGATGTTCGGCACGTGCTCGAGGGTGGTGGTGAACCGGCTGTTCGGGTGCGCCCAGGGGGTGTCCCGGTCGGCGTCCGAGCGCTCCGAGATCAGCTCGCCCTTCCAGTCCCGCCAGCCGGTGACGTCGGCCGGCGGCCCCGGCGTCCGCCCCTCCCACCAGACCTCCTCGGTGGTCTCGTTGTAGGCGACGTTGGTGAAGATCGTGCCCGTCCCGGGGGCGATCGCCGCGACGGCCGTCGGGTTGGTGACCTCGTTGGTGTCCTTGGCGACGCCGAAGACGCCGAACTCCGGGTTGATCGCGTAGATCCGGCCGTCCTCGGGGTCGACCCGCAGCCACGCGATGTCGTCGCCGTAGAAGTCGACGTGGTACCGGTCGCCGAGCGCGTCGGGGGCGAGCGTCATGGCCAGGTTGGTCTTGCCCGAGGCGCTGGGCATGCCACCGCAGACGTGGTACTTGCGGCCGGTCTGCTTGTCGGTGATCCCCAGCAGCAGGAACTGCTCGGCGAGGAACTCACCCGACGCCCAGCCGTCGTAGGTGGCCTGGCGCAGCCCGTGGGCGATCTTGCCCAGCAGCGCGTTGCCGCCGTAGGAGGAGCCGTAGTGCAGGATCGTCCGCTCGTCGGCGAGGGTGACGAAGTAGCGCTGGTCCTCGGTCGTGCCGTGGGCGAGGGACTCCAGGTCGCCGGTGACGTGCACACCCCGCACGAAGCTGCCGGGGTCGGCGAGGTCGTTGACGTGCTGCACGCCGACCCGGGCCATCCGGATCATGTGCAGGACCACCGTGCGGGTGTCGGTCAGCTCGACCCCGGTGGCGTAGGACGCCAGCGGCGAGCCCGGCGGCGCCATCAGGTACGGGACGACGTACATGGTCTTGCCGGCCGAGGCGCCACGCATCAGGTCCTCGAGCAGCGGGCGCATCTCCGCGGCCGGGCGCCAGTTGTTGTAGACGCCGGCGTCGGCGGGGTTGCTCGTGGCGACCACCGTGCGCTCCTCGGAGCGGGCGGTGTCCTTGGGGTGGCTGCGCGAGTAGTAGCGCCCCTCGCCCGCGGGCAGGATCTCGCCCGCGTCCAGCGCCTCGCGCACCAGCCGGGCGTCGTCCGAGGCGTTGACGACCTCGATCCTCTCGGCCCCGGTGAGCGCGAACCACTGGCGCACGTAGTCCCGGACGTGCTGGTTCACGAGTCCGGCCTGGTCCATCACGACGTCGATGTCGGTCACGGGCACAGCTTCGACGGCAGGGGGTGGTCTGCGCCACCTCGGTGTCCGCTCGCCAGAAGACCGGTCGCGTACTTCGCCCGATCGGTGGACGTGGGCCCCCGGGTGACCGGGGGCCCACGCTGTCACCGAGCGGTCACTGAACGGTGCTGAACCGGTGCAGGCTCGGCGGTCCGGCCAGGACGGTGCCCAGCGGGGAGGCGCCCTCCGGCGTCGCGCGCCAGGCGCGGTAGGCGTCGTCGCGCTCCAGGGACTCCCACTGCTCGACGACGACCACGTGGGCGGGGTCGTCGGTGTCCTGGAGCACCTCGAGGCCCAGGCAGCCGGGGAACGCCCGGGTCGCGACGAGGGTCTCGCGCAGCACGCCGAGCGCGTCGTCGAGCTGCTCGGGGTCCAGGTCAAGTTCCAGCAGGGCGGTGATCGCCACGGGCACTCCTCGGTGTGGTGAGCGGGTCGGCTGCAGCGCGGACGTCGCGTCCCCGTCGCACCAGGGGAGTGTGCCCGCCGTGATCACCCGGTGTTTGGATGCAGGGTGCACCGACCCTTCCGCCCGGCACAGAGGAGCACCTGCACATGACGCGCATCGACGGCAAGACCGCCCTGGTCACCGGCTCGGGGAACGGGATCGGTCGCGCCATCGCCGTCGCCCTGGCGTCCGCCGGCGCCCAGGTCGTCGTCTCCGACGTCCTCGCCGAGGACGGGCAGCGCGTCGTCGAGGAGATCACCGCGGCCGGGGGATCGGCGCACTTCATCGCCGCCGACGTCGCGGTGGCGGAGCAGTCCGAGGCGCTGGTCGCCGGCGCCGTCGAGCGCTTCGGCGGCCTCGACGTGCTGGTGAACAACGCCGGGACGGGCGGCGCCCAGCTGCGGCTGCACGAGGTGGACCCGGCGGACTTCGACCGCGTCATCGACGTGAACCTGCGCGGGACGTTCCTGTGCACCAAGTACGCGATCCCGCACTTCCTCGCGGCCGGTGACGGGCGCATCGTCAACATCGCCTCGACGTACGGCCTGGTCGGGGCACCCAAGGCGCCGGCGTACTGCGCGTCCAAGGGCGCCATCGTCAACCTGACCCGCCAGCTGGCCGTCGACTACGGGCCCGACGGCATCCGGGTCAACGCCATCTGCCCCGGCTACATCGACACCGGCCTGGGCCGGCGGGGGCCGACGCTGGACGAGGAGCAGTTCGCGGCGGCCACCGCGGTGCGCGAGAAGGCGGCCGGGATGCAGCCGCTGGGGCGCCAGGCGCAGCCGGCCGAGGTCGCGGCCGTCGCGCTGTTCCTCGCCTCCGACGCGGCGTCGTTCATGACCGGCTCGATCGTGCCCGTCGACGGCGGGTGCACCACCACGTTCAACTACGGCGAGGCCAGCAACTAGCCGGGCCGCCCGGGCTGCCGGCGGCACAGGACGCCGGCAGCCCGCTCCCGGTCAGGACCGGCCGGCGCCCGCCTTCTCCTGGGCGTACCGGTCGGTCGCGGCCTGGATGGCGGCGCCGTTCTTCGCGTCCAGCTCGCCGTGCTTGCTGCGCGCCCAGGCCTCGGCGGCCAGCAGCCGCCGCTGCGAGGGCTGGAACACCGGCATCACGTGCCGGGCGAACAGCTCGAAGCTGCGCTGGGTGGCCTGCCAGTCCGCCCAGTCGTGCTGCAGCAGGATGAAGCAGCCGAACCCGCCGTTGGACTGGTCGACCAGCCGCTGGATCTGCCGGATCGCGTCGTCCGGGGTGCCGACCACGCCCCACCCGCTCGAGTCGATCCACGCCAGGCGCTCCTCGAAGGTGTCGCCGGGGATGCGGACCGGCGGCAGGGCGAGGGTCTTCTGGGTGTAGTCGACGAAGGCGTCGAACCCGTAGCGGATGTCCTCGACCGCCTGCTCCCGCGTCTCGGCGATGTGCATCGGCCCCATCAGCCGCCAGCGGGACCGGTCCGCCGGGTGGCCCGAGGCGGCTCCCTCGGCCTCCCAGACGTCCCAGTGCAGGGCGAGCGCGTCGAAGCCCATCTCCGTGGTCGCGCCGACCGAGAGCATGCCGAGGCCGTGCTTGCCGGCCAGCCGCGGCCCGGTGGGGGAGGCGGTGGCCGCGACGGCGACCTCGAAGCAGGGGTCCTGGAAGGGGGCCAGCTGGCAGCGGGCCTCGACCAGCTCGTACCGGTCGGTCGTCACCGAGACCGGCTCGTCGGTGGTGAGCAGTCGCAGGAGGACGTCGAGGTCCTCGGCCAGCGCGGGGCGCAGCTGGTCGGGCTCCAGCCCGATCATCGCGGCGTCGGTGGGCAGCGAGCCCGGTCCGACGCCGAGCATCAGCCGGCCGCGGAGCAGGTGGTCGACGAGGATCGCGCGGTCGGCCACCCAGAGCGGGTTGTGGTACGGGATGGAGACCACGCCCGTGCCCAGCCGGATGTGCTGGGTCAGCGCCCCGACGTGGGCGATGAAGGTCAGCGGGTCGGCGATGATCTCGGTCGCGGCCGAGTGGTGCTCACCGACCCAGACCTCGTCGTACCCGAGCCGGTCGAGCAGCTGGACCGTCTCCACGTCGCGCTGCAGCGACGTGGTGGCGTTCTGGGTGGGCGGGCTGTTGAACGGGGGCATGAACAGCCCGAAGCGCATCTTGGCCACGCGAACTCCTCCTGGTGCGTCGGTGGACCGGACCCGGCGGTGTCGGATTATGGCCTGGGTCACACCGCCGGCGGGGCGGATCGGTCCCGCCGTCCGCTGCGGGCCAGCCGCGCGAGCGTGTCGAACCCGGCGGCGATGCCGGAGACCAGCTCGTCGAGGTCGGGCACCGAGGACGGCGAGGTCACCGAGACCGTGAGCTCGCCGGCGTACGACAGCGCCGACACGGCCAGCGGCACGCCGGGGGCCAGCGGCGCGATGGGCACCGCCTCCAGCAGCCGGGCGCCCGGCCGGGCCGGCCACCGGCACCGTCGCGCGCAGGCAGGTGCCCGGCACGAGCTCACCGCGGGCGGTGAGCAGCCGGCGCAGACCGTCGGCGACGGCGGCCAGCAGCAGGTCGTCCACCGTCACGCCCAGCGCGTGGCCGGTGTCCACCACCCGGGGCAGGCCGAGCCGGACGGCGCGGAGGCGGCGGCCGGGACCGAAGTCGCGCGGCAGCGAGGTGACCGGTTCCCGGCCCGCGAAGACCGCCAGCGTCCCGCCGGCGGCCCGCAGGTCGCTCAGTGCGCTGCCCCCGCGCCCGCGGGCGGGCTCCGGCCGGGGCGGGCCCGGCCCGGGCTCGGTGGTGTCCGGTTCGGCATCGAGGAGGGCCGCGACGAGCGCGAGACCGGCCAGCCCGTCGGCCAGAGCGTGGGACACCACGACGAGCACCGCGAACCGGCCACCGGGCAGGCCGTCGGCGACCACCGCGCGCCACAGCGGCCGGTCCCGGGGGAGCCGGTGGGCCGCGCAGCCGGCCGCCCAGCTCAGCAGGTCGGTCTCCGACGGCAGGCGGACGACGGCGACGTGCCGGCCGGCGTCGAACGACGGGTCGTCCGCCCACACCGCCCGGCCCGCGCCCAGGCCGGCGTGCAGCACCCGGCGCCGCAGCGCCGGGACGCGGCCCGCCCGGGCGACCAGCTCGCCGCGGATGCCCTGCGCGTCCAGGCCGCCGTCGGGCCGGGTGGCGGGTGCGGCGTCGAACTGCCCGAGCAGCGCCACCTGCAGCGGCACGTCCGGGTCGTCGACCCACAGGTACATGCGCTCGTCGGAGCGCAGCCGGGTCGTCGGTCCCCCGGCGGGTGTCACGAGCGCAGGACGGCGACCTTGAGGGCCCCCGAGGACGCCGGGTCCTCGAACACGTCGTAGGCCGCGGGCACCTCGTCGAAGCCGAACCGGTGGGTGACCAGGCGGGCGGCGTCCAGCTGCCCGGACCGCACCATGCGCAGCAGGGTCGGCGTGGAGGACGTGTCGACCAGGCCGGTGCGGATGGTGAGGTCCTTCGCCCACAGGTCCTCGAGGTGCAGCGTCGTCGGTCGGCCGTGGACGCCGACGTTGGCCACCCGCCCACCGGGGCGCACCAGGGCGACGGCGGCGTCGAAGGTGGCGGGTGCGCCCACCGCCTCGATCGCCACGTCGGCGCCGAGGCCCTCGGTGGCCGCGTGCACTGCGCCCAGCATGTCGTCGTCCGGCGCCAGCGCCTGGTCCGCGCCCAGGGCGAGCGCCGCCTCCCGGCGGCTGGCCACCGGGTCCACCACCACGACCCGGGCCGGCCCGAACAGGCGCACGGTCAGGACGGCGCTGAGCCCGATGGGCCCGGCACCGACGACGACCACCACGTCGCCCGGCCCGACCTCGCCGTTGAGCACCCCCACCTCGTAGGAGGTGGGCAGGATGTCGGCCAGCATGAGCGCGGCCTCCGCGCCGACCTCCGCGGGCAGCGGGTGCACCGAGGTGTCGGCGAACGGGATGCGCACCGCCTCGGCCTGGACGCCGTCGATCAGGTGCCCCAGGACCCAGCCGCCGCCGGCCAGGCACTGGCCGTACCGCTGCTCCCGGCAGAAGCGGCAGCGCCCGCAGGCGTTGATGCAGGACATCAGCACCCGGTCGCCCGGCGCGACCGTCCGCACGCCGGGCCCGATCTCGGTGACGGTGCCCACCGCCTCGTGGCCGAGCACCCGGCCGACCTGCACCTCCGGGACGTCGCCGCGGAGGATGTGCAGGTCGGTGCCGCAGATGGTGCAGCCGTCGACCCGGACCACCGCGTCGTCGGGGTCCTTGAGCACCGGGTCGGGGACGTCGTCCCAGGACCGCTCGCCCGGGCCGTGGTAGACCAGCGCCCTCATGTCCGGCTCCTCTCGTCGGGAGCCCAGTCGAGCGCCCGCCGTCCGGGCCCGACCACGTCCCGACGGCCGCCGTCCGCGGGCCGAAGGTCCCCGGGGGCCGCCGGATCGCCCGCGGCTACCGTTGCGGCCGGCGACGCCGTTCCCGGGAGGTGGGCCGTGGCCGCTGCTGCCGGCCGACGCACCCGGTGGGTGGTCGCCGGCGTCGTCCTGGCGCTGGCCGGCCTGGTCGCCGTCGTCCTCGTCGTCGTCCTCGTCGCCGTGGTGCCCGACGCCCGCGACGTGGACCGCCGGGGAGCGGCGAGGGAGCGGACCTCCGCGCCACCGCGCGGGACGGTCGTGCCGGGGTTCGACCTGGCGGGGGAGTGGACCGGCGCCGGCGTGCTGGCGCGCTGCGCGGGCCTGGACGACTGCGCGCGGACGCGCCCGGTGACGCTCACCATCGAGTGCGCCGGGCAGGCCTGCCTGGTCACCCCCTTCGGCCCGCGCTGGGGCCGCCCTCCGCTCCGGGTCCGGGACGGCAGCTACCAGGCGGCCGGCCCGGTGCCGGCCGACCTCGCGCCGACCTGCGACGGGGTGCCCGCCAGCTCCGCCCTCTGGCGGCTGGAGCTCACCGTCCGGGGTGACCGGCTGGTCGGCACCTACGCGGAGTCGACGCTGCAGGGCTTCGACTGCGGCGCCACCGGGGTGGCCTGGGACCTGGTCCTCGACCGGTCCTGACCCAGGGTGCCCGCTCAGGCAGGTGGTCGCGGCCCGGTGCCGGCGTCCCGGGCATCGGGCTCGTCCGGACGGGTGGCCGCCGCCGGCTGGGCGCGGACGGCGGCCGCATCGGCGACCGCGCGGTCGCGCGCCTCCTCGGCGCGCAGGCGGTCCCGGCGGCTCTCCGCGGCGGCGCGCTCGGCGCGATCGGCCCGCGCCTCTTGTGCAGCCACCCGCTCGGCGGCTGCCTCGGCCCGGGACTCCGCTGCCCGGACCCGGCTCTCCGCGGCGGCCGTCTCCAGCCGGACCGCCGCTTCGGCCTGCTCGGCGCGGCCGACCGCCCGGGCCACGTCGGCCTGCGCGCGGGCGGACTCCTCGCGGGCCGCGCGTTCGGCCGCCAGCGCCCGGTCCCGTGCCGTCTCGGCGGCCGTCGCCCGTGCGAGGGCCGCCGCGCCACCGGCGTCCGCCTGCTCGCGCGCCCGGTCCGCGCGGGTGGCCGCGGCCCGCGCCGCGTCGGCGTCCCGCACCGCGGCGTCCCGCTGCCGCTCGGCGTCCTGCCGGCCGGCCGCTGCCTCGCGTCCTGCCGCGGCGGCCACGTCGGCCGCGGCGCGGGCCTGCGCCGCCTCCCTGCGGGCCCGCTCGGCCTCGGCGTGCGCCTGCTCGGCCTCGCCGCGCGCCGTCTCCGCCGCGTCCCGCCAGCCGGCCTCCTGGTGCCGGGCTCCCGCCGCTGCCTCGCGGGCGGCCTCTGCATCGGCCTCGGCCCGGGCGGCGGCGTCCAACGCCTCCCGGGTGGCACGCTCGGCGACCGCCCGGAGCCGGTCGGCGTGGGATGCGCGCTGCTCGGCCTCGGCGACCTGGCGTTGCGCCTCGGTCCGCAGCGCCGCCCGTTCGGTCTCGAGCAGCTCCGCGTCGGCGGCCCGGGTCAGCGCCGCGCGGGCCCGGTCGACCTCCCGCTCGATGGTGCCCAGGGTCTCGCGCAGCCGGTCGGCGATGCCGGTGAGCGTCTCCGTGGCGGACGCCCCCTGCTGCGCGTCGGCCGGGTCGGCTGCGGGGATCCCGGACGCCTGAGCACGGCGCGCGGCGAACGCGGTGGCCCGGTTGTGCTCCGACAGGTCGCAGTAGGACGAGCGGCCACCGGTCGCGGGTGGCGGGGCCACCGGCCGCTCGCAGCCGGGGAAGGAACAGCTGCGCGTCGATGCGGTCACGACGATGAGTGTGCGCTCGTTCGTCAGTCTGATGCAGTTGACGAACGAACGGACGGCTGACGTCCGGTGGAGTGAGCGGCCGCAGCACTCCATAATCAACTGTTATGGAGTCCTCGCGACGGAATGGTGACGGAGCAGCCGATGCGGTGCCGGTGACGAACGACGGCACCGGCGGACTCCTGCTGCCGGGGGACGTGGCGGCAGTGGGGCGGTACCTCACCGCGGCGAAGGCCGACGCCACCCGGCGGGCCTACGCCGGGGACTTCCGCGCCTGGTCGGAGTGGGCCCGGCAGCGTGGGTTCGTCCCGCTGCCCGCGGCCGACGCGGCGGTCGCCAGCTACCTGGCCGAGCTCGGGGACGCCGGCGCCAGCCCGCGGACCGTCGCCCGCCGGCTGTCGGGGATCGGGCACGCGCACCGGGAGGCCGGGCTCCCCAGCCCGTCGGAGCACCCGGGCACCCGGGCGGTGCTGCGCGGCATCCGCCGGACGGCGGCCCGCAGCGGCCGCCGGCCGAAGAAGGCCCGCGCGCTGGACACCGCGACCATCCGGGCGCTGGTCGCCGACCTGCCCGACGGGGTGGCCGGCGTGCGCGACCGGGCGCTGATCCTGGTGTCGTTCGCGCTGGGCCTGCGCGCGTCGGACGTCTGCGGCCTGGACGTGGGCGACCTGGCCGCGGCCGGCCACGGCGGCCTGGACGTCACCGTCCGGTGGTCCAAGACCGACCAGGAGGGCGCGGGGGAGGTGCTGGCCCTGGCGCCCGGGGTGCGGGCGCAGACCTGCCCCGTGCGGGCGCTGCAGGCCTGGGTGGAGGCGGCCGGGCTGGCCGGCGCGGACGGGCCGCTGTTCCGCAGCGTCGGCCGCGGCGCCCGGCCGCGGATCGGCACGGCGCGGATGGCGCGGTCGTCGGTGCGGCTGGTGCTGCACCGGGCCGCCGAGCGTGCCGGCGTCCCGACCGAGGGGCTGAGCCCGCACAGCCTGCGCCGGTCGTTCGCCACCGAGGGCTACCGGGCCGGGGTCAGCGAGCGGGAGCTGGCCCGCACCGGCCGGTGGGCGTCGGTGACCACGCTGCGCGGCTACGACGCGAGCAGCCGGTGGGCCGATCCGGCGTCCGCCCGGCTCGGCCTCTGACCCGGGGAGGGTGCGGACGGCGCGGCGTGGGGAGTCGACAGCGGGCCCGTCCGGTGCCACCATCGAACATGCGTTCGAACACGGGTGCCGGAGGGGAGGAACGGGCGATGACCACCGTCGGGACTGCCCACCTGCCCGCGGGGCAGCTGGTGCTGACGACCCCGGCCGAGGGCACGGACTTCGGCCTGCCGCTGGTGCGGCCGGCCCGGTCCCGGCGCGGCAGCGAGGTGCGGGAGGTGCGCGCGCACTGCCGGGCGCGGGGCGGCGTCGTGGTCTGGTTCACCGACGGGTCGAAGACCCCGCCACTGCACGGGCGCACCGCCTGGACCGTCGCCGACCGGGAGCCGGATCCGCGGCTGCCCGGCCTGGACGGGCCCTGAGGCCCCCGGTCAGGGAACGGCAGCGCCCGGTCTCACCGGCGGTGCCAGACGACCGCTCCGGCCGAGGCGAGTCCCAGGACGACCGTCGACAGCACCGCGCTGCGCCGGGCGACGTCCCCGCCGGCCGCGGCCGTGTACACGGCGGCGGCGTCCAGCGCGGTGAGCAGCAGGGTGATCTCGGTGGTGCGCCGCGCCTGCGGGGCCGGCTGCACGAGCAGGGCGGCGCCCATCGCGATGTTGCGCGCGGCGACCAGCCGCACCAGCAGCGGGAGCGCGACGTCGGTGGAGGTGGCGACCTCGCGCACCCCGAGGGCGCGGGTGATCGCGCGGGGAGCGAACAGCGCCGCCGTGCCCAGCCAGACGGACAGGCTGCCGACGCTCTTGCGGGTGGTGTCCCAGGTCTCGGTCACCGCGGTGGTCTGCCCGGGCGCGGGGTGGCCGAACCCCCGGTCAGGGCGAGGACGAGGCCGAGGAAGGGCAGCGTGACGCAGCTGGCGACCGCATCGCTGACGGCCGCCACGGCGAAGGCGGCGACCGACGGCCCGTCGAGCGGCCCGAGCACCTGCCCGAACCCGAGCGCGGCGATCGACGCCGGCAGGGTGAGCACCGCGGACACGCCTCCACCGAGAACGACCCCGGCCAGCACGGTCGCCGGCGAGCGGCGCACCGCCCGCCACGCCAGTGCCGTGCCGCCGGTCAGCGCCCCGCGCCAGGTCCCGCGGTCCCCGGCGGTGAGACCGGCGACGGCGCCGGTCACCCACAGCTGGGCGACCAGCCCGGTGAGGAAGCCGACGACGTCGACGAGCAGGGCGTGCCCCCGGCTGGGGTCGTCCCAGACGAGCACCTGGCGCAGGACGTCGGGCACCGTGTTGACCAGCGTGGCGACCGCCGCCGCGGCGTAGGCGGGGGCAGCGCGGCGACTAAGCAGCCGGAGCGCCGCAGCGACGACCGGCGCGGGCCGGACCGCCTGCGCGGCGGTCACACCCGGCGGGCGACGGCGGCGACCCAGCGGTCGCCCATCCGCCGGACGACGTCCGCCGGACCCAGCTCGAAGCCGGCGGCGCGCAGCTCCGCGAGCAGCTCGTCGGCGTCGAACCGGTCGGCGGGGTGCCGGGAGACCGCGCGCAGCCACGGCGCGTCGACGAACCGCCGGGTCATCTCGGCCAGCGCGAGCTGTCCGCCCGGCCGGAGCATCCGGGCGCACTCGCGGACGGCCGTCCGCCAGTCCTCGATGTGGTGCAGGGCGTGCAGGTCGACGACCAGGTCGACGCTGCCGGTCTCCACCGGCAGGCAGGTCGCGTCGCACACCTGCAGCCGCAGCCGGTCGCCCAGGTCGGCCGTGCGCTGCCGGGCGCGCGCCACGGTGGCGGCGTGCAGGTCGAACGCGCGGACCTCGGTGGCCCCGAGCCGGGTGAGCGCACAGCGCGCCCCGAGCGCGCGGCGGCCGGTGCCGATCTCCACGCACCGGGCCCCGCGGGCACCCAGCCGCTCCAGCACGGGCCCCTCGACGCGCACCGCGACCGCGGCACGCAGCCGGGAGTCCACCCAGAGCCGGTTGGCGTCCAGGTAGGTCGGCGGGACGGTGGCCGGGTCACGGTCGGCTCTGGTCTGGGCCATGCCCGCGACTACCCCCGGGAGCGGAGCGGCACGCCTCGGCCGCCGGGGGTCGTCGGACCGGCAGCGGTCAGTCCGCTGCCGCGAGCGTGCGCGGTGTCCGGCGGGGGAGGACGTGGGGCAGCCCCCGTCCGACCATGCTGAACGTGTGCCCGATGCGCCGCCGCAACGAGGGATCGGGCAGCGCCACGGGCGCTGTCATGTCCCCGACGTCCACGAAGAAGGTCTGCACCGGGCCGATGCCTTCGAGGTCCTGGGGCATCTCCCGCATCGGCAGGGCGGCGGCGGCGGTGCCGCCGCTGCGGTGGAGGTCGTCGGAGACGAGGAGGTACTCGGGGACGTCGACGGCGTTCTTGAGGAGCCGGTGGACGTAGATGACGTCCACGCCGACCAGCTTCTTCCGGCGCCTGATGGTCTGCGTCGCGACGTCGCCCACGTGCGCGACGAACTTCAACGTCAGGTCACTGGTCCGGGTGCAGCTGCCGCACGGGCACATGTTGAGCTCGACGAACCGGCGCTCCACGTGGAAGGCGCGGTGCATGTCGACGACGGCGCGCGTGACGGCCGACAGCGTGGCGGGACCGTCCAGGCCCTCGACGTCCCGGGAGAGGAAGGCGGCGTCGCCCTCGATCTCGACCAGGTCGAAACCCCGGGCGGCACCGACGACCCGGTCGAGCATGCGCCGGGTGGCCGCCTCCGCGTGCCCGAGGACGCTGCGATGGAACTGCATGTACTGCGTGTACCCGCCGATGTCGGCGATCAGCAGCAGCGCGCGGCGAGTCGCCATGCCGGACCCTAGCGCCCTCGGCGCCCCCGTCGGCGGTGCTCGGCCGTGCACTCTCAGCGCGGCATCCCGTCGTCGACGAGGGCGCACCGTACCCTCCCGGGGCCGCGGGAGGCCCCTCGGAACGCCTCTGCGCTGCTAGCGTCCGCGCCGTGCCGGGTGCCTACCGCGAGGCCTGGGCGTCGGTGGCGGGCAACCGCAACCTCCGGTCCGCGCAGCTGTCGTCGCTGCTGGCGTGGACGGGTGAGTTCCTGTTCCTCACCGCGATGACGGTGTACGCGTTCGACACCCACGGCGCCGTCGGGGTCGGCGTCATCGGGTTCCTGCGGGTGCTGCCCGCGACGATCGCGCTCCCGTGGCTGGGCGCGCTGGCCGACCGGATCGACCGTCGCCGCCTGCTCGTGGTGGCGTGCGGCCTGCGGGCGATCACCGCGGGGGGAGCGGGGTTGGCCGCGGCCGTCGACCGGCCGACCGCCGTGTACGCGCTCCTGACCGTCTCCACCGTCTGCCATGCCGCGTACCGGCCGGTCCTCGGCGCCCTGTTCCCGACGCTGTGCACCACGCCGGAGGAGCTTGCCGGGGTGAACGCGGTCCGCTCGATCCTGGACGGCGCGGCGGCGCTGATCGGCCCGCTGGCCGCTGCTGCCCTGCTCGCCGTCTCGGACGCGGCCGTCGCTTTCGGTGCGGTGGCCGTGCTCGCCGCGGTCGCCGGTGCGCTGGCCGCAGCCTTGCGCTACGAGTCCCCGCGACCGGCGGCGGGGAGGCCGAGAGCGCGCTCGAGCGTCCTCGCCGACGTCACCGACGGCTTCCGTGAACTGCGCCGCCGGCCCCGGGCGGCGGACGTGATCCTCCTGGGCGGCGTGCAGTGCCTGGTGCGCGGCGCCCTGACGGTGCTGGCGGTCGTCGTGGCGGTCGACGTGACGGACCTCGGCCGCCCCGGTGTCGGGCTGCTGTGGTCGGCGTTCGGGGTGGGCGGGCTCGTCGCTGCGACGGTGTCGATCGGAGCCGCTGGCAGTGCCCGGCTGGGCACGCTCTTCGGTGCCGGGATCGCGCTGTGGGGGCTGCCTCTCGTGCTCGTCGGCCTGCGCAGCGGCGACTACGTGGCGGTCGGCGCGCTCCTCGTCGTCGGCGCCGCCAATGCGCTCGTCGACGTCACCGGGTTCACCCTCCTGCAGCGGCTCGTCCCCGACGAGACGCTGGCCCGGGTGCTCGCACTGACCGAGGCGGTGTTCTCCCTGGCGCTGGCGCTGGGGTCGCTGACGGTCCCGGCCCTCGTCGCCGGGCTGGGCGGGACCGGGGCGCTCGTCGTCACCGGCTGCCTCCTGCCGCTCGCGGTCGCGGTGCGCTGGACCTCACTGCGGGCCACCGACGCCGACATCGGGGTGCGGAAGGACCGGATCGTCCTGCTCCGCCGGGTCGGCATGCTGCGCCTGCTGCCGGTCCCTGCCATCGAGGGACTGGCGCAGCGGCTGCGCCGGACGCCCGTGCCGGCGGGGGGCGAGGTCTTCGGCCAAGGAGACCCGGGCGACGACTTCTACGTCGTCGAGTCCGGCTCGGTCGCGGTGATCCGCGACGGGAGGGAGGTCCGGCGCCTCGGTCCGGGTGACGCCTTCGGTGAGATCGCGCTGCTCCGCGCGGTTCCTCGGACGGCGGCCGTGCGCGCGGTGGAGGACACGGAGCTGGCTGCGCTCAGCGGCCCCGACTTCGTCGCGGCCGTCAGCGGGTTCTCGGCCACCTCCTCGACCGCCGAACGTCGCGTCAGCGGCTACCTCGCGGAGGACCTGGAGCGACGCGCTCCAGGAGGGGAGCCCGACCGCGACGAGAGCCCGGACCCCCGGGCCGAGGGGCCATCAGCTCCGCGGTGATCAGGGGGACGGCGTGATGTCGCGGAGCCGCGTGCTGTCCCAGGGGCTCGGGCACCGCGCCGATCCAGGAGCTGGCCAGCGGCCTGCTACCGGGCGGGCGAGTACTGCCGGCAGGTCGACGCGGGGAGGGCGACGCAGTACCGCATCGGTCGATCGCTCACCGGGCGGTTGGACGACGGGCCGCGAATGCATCGTGCGACGGCCCCGGACAGCGGGCGGCACGACATCAGGCGTCTCGTCCCGAAGTCACCCCCCAAGGGGCGAGATCGGGTGTCGAGACACCTCGCACGGCGGCTGGCAGTGCACCATTCAGTCATGTACTACCGACTGTGATCGTTCGATCACGTTCTGGCCGATGACGGGGGCAGCATGTACAGGGGTGCGGTCGGGGATGTCGACGCCTCGGTGGTCCTGCCGGCACCTCCTTCCTCAGCGGAGGTGACCGGGGAGGCTGCGCTCCTGGTCGTCGACCTCGAGGCCGACGTCCTCCGGGTGAGCTGGGCCAACGACCAGGCCAGTCGGGTGATCGGCCGGTCCGCCGCGGAGCTGCGCGGGCTCCCTCTCGTGCAGTTGCTGCCCGACGTCGAGGTGGCTCACCTGCGGTGGCTGTTCGCGTCCGAGAGCAGCACCCAGCTGACCGTGCAGGTGGCGCGGGCAGCGGGCGGACCGGTGGAGGCCGTGCTGCTCACCATGCCCGAGCCCGGCGGTCGTCGGTGGACGGTGCGCATCATCTCGACGGCCAACGAGCTCCAGCGAGCGCTGCAGGCCAGCGCCGATGCTCACGAACGGCGGTTCGCCGCGGTGACCGAACGGTCGCCGGTCCCGTTGCTGCTGTCCGAGCAGGGCATGCGCCTGGCGCACGTCAACGAGGCCTTCTGCCACCTGGCGGGCGCCCCCGCCGAGCAGCTGCTGGGCACCGGGTGGTTGACGTTCATCGACCCCCACGACGCCGATCGGGTGGTCGACCAGGTCGCCTCGGTCCTGGAGGGCAGCGACACCGCGTCGGTGCCCGTGACCCTCGCGCGCCCCGACGGGGACAGCCGGCAGGCCGTCCTGCGGCTGAGCCGCGTGCACACCCCGGGGGTGGGAGTCGGGTTCGTCGGGACCCTGGAGGACATCACCGAGCGGCTGGCCTTCGAGGCACGCCTGGTCCACCAGGCCGAGCACGACACGTTGACCGATCTCCCCAACCGCACGCACCTGGCACGGTGGATGGCGGACCGCTTCGTGCCCGGCACCGAGGGCCTGGCCTGCCTGTTCCTGGACGTCGACGACTTCAAGCTGGTCAACGACTCACTGGGCCACGGGGCGGGCGACGTCCTGCTGAAGCTGATCGCGGAGCGGCTGCACCTGGCGGTGCGCCCCGACGACCTGGTGGTCCGCTTCGGAGGTGACGAGTTCGTCGTGGTGTGCGGCTCGGTCACCGAGGCCCGGGTGGTGTCGCTGGCCGAGCGGCTGGTGACGGCGCTGGCTGCCCCGGTGGAGCTCAACGGCGTGCAACTCCGGCCGAGCGTCAGCGTCGGCGTCATGGTGCAGACGGCGGAGCACACCAGCCCCGAGGACCTGATCCGCGACTGCGACAT
Organism: Modestobacter sp. NPDC049651; assembly: GCF_040659695.1. NCBI lineage: Bacteria > Bacillati > Actinomycetota > Actinomycetes > Geodermatophilales > Geodermatophilaceae > Modestobacter > Modestobacter sp. NPDC049651. The sequence continues at coordinate 36,510 of NZ_JBFAOG010000010.1, read as the reverse complement.
CGCGCTGTCCCAGGCCAAGGCGGAGGGGAAGGGGCGGGCCGCGCTGCTCGACCAGCGTGCTCGCACCACGGCCCGCGACAGGCTCGCACTGGTGTCCGACCTCCGCGACGGCATCGAGCAGCGCGCGCTGCAGGTCTGGTACCAGCCGATCCTCGCCGCGCAGGACGGCCGGCTCGTCGCGGTCGAGGCGCTGTCCCGCTGGGAGCACCCCACCCGTGGGCTGGTGTCGCCGGAGGTGTTCGTGCCGCTCGCCGAGACCAGCGGGCTGATCGGCCAACTCGGCCTGCTCGTCCTGGACGAGACCTGCCGTCAGCTGGCCGAGTGGGACTGCCGGCTGGGGCCGGCTGCGCCCCGGGTGGGCAACGTGAACGTGTCGGCCCTGCAGCTCGACGCCACGCTGCCTGCGCTGGTCGCCGCCGCGCTGGACCGTCACGGCCTGCAGCCGGGCCGGCTCTCCATCGAGCTGACCGAGTCGGCGTTGATGGGCGACCCGGCCTTCGCGCGCGGTGTCCTGCAGGAGCTCCGCGACCTCGGTGTGCACCTGGCGATCGACGACTTCGGGACCGGGTACTCGTCGCTCGCCTACCTACGGCATCTGCCGGTGGACTGCCTCAAGGTCGACCGGTCGTTCGTCGCGGACCTGGCCAGCGGCGGGGAGGAGATCGCGGCGATGGTCATAGCCCTGGCGCGGACGTTGGGACTGACCACGGTCGCCGAAGGCGTCGAGACCACGCAGCAGGCCGACGAGCTCGCCCGGCTGGGGGTCAGCTACCTGCAGGGCTTCTTCCTGGCCCGGCCGATGAGCGGTGCCGAGTGCACCCGCTGGTTCGCGGCACGACGAGAGGAGATCGGCCAGTGAGCGTGCGTGCTCCGCAGGCACCGATCGACATGGCCACCGTGCTGGCCGGCATCGACACGATGGCCGCGCAGAAGCCGGTCGCCGCCCAGGTGGTCGCCATGACCAGCGCCGACGATGCGGGCGCCAAGGAGCTGGCCGGCCTCCTGGCGGCCGACGTGGCGCTCACCGGGCGGGTGATGAAGCTGGCCAACTCGGCCTACTACGGCATGCGCGGGCGGGTCAGCTCGCTGCAGTTCGCCATCTCGGTGGTCGGCTTCATGACGGTGCGCACCCTGGCCACCGTCTCGCTCACGGACCTGGACGACGAGGAGCAGCTGCCGCCGGGGTTCTGGCTGAGCGGTACGCACGTGGCCCAAGCGGCAGCCACGGTCGCTCCCCGCTTCGGTGAGCGACCACCGGACGCCCTGTGCCTGGGCATGCTCGCCCAGTTGGGGGTCGCACTGCTCCACCACGACGACCCCGAGGGGTACGCAGAGCTGTGCCGTGAGGAGCCGGTCCTCCTGCGTCGGCGCTCGGCCGAACTCGACCGGTACGGCGTCCACGCCCTGCGCATGACCTCGGTGGCCCTCGACCACTGGGGTTTCCCGCCCCGGATGGTGACCGCGCTCGACCGGCTCGAGCAGCCGGCTGCCCCCGAGGGTGCCCTGCTGCGCGTCGCCTTCGAGGTGGCCAACCGACTGGGCGTCCCCGACTACGAGCCGGTGCCGGTCGGTGGCCTGTGCGGCGCGATGCTCACGGAGGACCAACTGCTCTCCGTCGTCGATCGGGTGCGCGTCGAGGCCGAGGAGCTGCGACTGGCCCTGCTGGGCTGAGCTGCGGACGGGAGGTTCGCCTGGACCGCGTCCCCCGGCCGACCTCCCGGTCGTCGGGGCCCTGCACCGGAGCGCCTGGCACCGCGCGGTGGTCGTTCGTGCGTCAGGCCGTGCCCGCGACAGCCGAGGCCGTCGCGCCGCTGATCGCGGGGATGCCGGCCGGACACCCGAGCCCGGGCTCTGGGTGAGCCCCCGGGGCCGTCCAGCGGCAGCGCGGTCGACGCGCAGTGCGGCCGTTGGCTCTCGAGAGAGCCGGGCAGGACGGCGGGGGAGCGGCGTTGGGGATGCGGATCAGTGCCGGGCCGCCGCGTGCGCAGTGACGTCCAGAGGTCGGCGCACCGCCGCCCGGCCGGCACCGTCGAGCGCCGTGGGCGGGTGCGGTTCGCCGACGGCTGGGCCGCGGGAGTCCCGGGATGATCGCGCACCTCGGGAGGAGGGGAACCGTGTGGTCAGGTTGCGCAGCGGCCGCTTCCGGCCGATGGAGGTGGGAGAGCTCCCACGTCGTGGTGTCCGAGGGGGGACTTGAACCCCCACGCCCCGCAAAGGGCACTAGCACCTCAAGCTAGCGCGTCTGCCATTCCGCCACCCGGACGAGTGTGCGATCAGCGTAGCGGATCGCGCGGGCGGTCCTGCACACCCCCCGCGGTGGGCCGGTGTCCGGTCAGCGGGCCGGTGTCGCCACCCGTCCCCGGCCGCCGCGCTTGGCCCGGTACAGCGCGCCGTCGGCGGCCGAGTAGAGGTCCTCGGCGCCGGTCGCGGTGGCGGTGTGCGCCACCCCGATGCTCAGCGACAGCGGCACCAGCGTGCCGTCGTCCAGGCGCAGCGGCCGGGCGGCGACCGCGTCGAGCAGGTCCTGCGCGCGGTGCACCGCGGTCGTCTCCCCGCACCCCGGCAGCAGCACCGCCAGCTCGTCGCCGCCCAGCCGGGCCAGCACCGCGTCCCCGGCCCGGACCCGCCCCCGCAGCAGACCGGACACGTGCACGAGCGCCGCGTCGCCGACCGGGTGGCCGTACGCGTCGTTGATCGACTTGAACCGGTCGACGTCGATGAGCACCACGGCGGTGCCGGCCGGCCGCGGACGTCGCACCGCGGTGCCGAGCGCCTCGTCGAAGGACCGCCGGTTCGCCAGCCCGGTCAGCGCGTCCACCGTCGCCTGCTCGTGCAGCGCGGCCACCAGCCGGTCCTGCGTGCGGTTGGACCGGGTCTGCATGAGCGCGATCAGCACCAGCACGGCGCCGAAGAACACGGCGTCGGTGAACGCCGTCCCCAGCGGCGCCAGCAGGAAGAGCGTGACCGCGTCGCCGGTGACGGCCGCCGCCGTGATCAGCAGCACCGCGCCGGCCCGGAAGTAGGACGACGCCCACAGCACCGGCAGGGCGAGGAAGGCCTGCGCGGCGGCCGAGGGGTCCTCGGTGACCAGGTTGAGCGAGCAGATGAGCGTGACCCCGCTCAGCCCCACCACGACGAGCAGCCCCGAGCGGTCGAGGACCTCCGGCCGCACGCGGGTGCACAGCGCGATGAGCACCAGCTCGATCCCGATGCCCACCCAGGTGGCGGACTCGGCGGCGGCGGAGCCCCCGCTCATCCCGGTGAGGTTGAACGCGCACAGCACACCGGCGCAGACCAGCAGGATGAGGACGCACGACCGCGCCGCCGCGCGGGGGTCGCGGGCGCGCAACCCGGCCATGATCGTCACGGGTACGACATCGGCCGCGGACCGGCCGGGCCGTAGCGCCGGCTCACCCCGGCGGGGGAGCGGTGGTCGACACCGCGCCGTCCCGTCCGCCGTCCTAGGCTCGGCCGCATGTCGCAGCCCACCCCGGAACCGCTCGCCGCCGCCCAGTCCGAGGTCGCGGAGCTGCTGTCCGACCTGATCCGCATCGACACGACCAACACCGGCGACACCCGCACCGGCAAGGGCGAGCGCGCCGCGGCGGAGTGGGTCGCCGGGAAGCTCGACGAGGTCGGGATCAGCAGCGTCGTCCACGAGTCCGAGCCCGGCCGGGCCAGCCTGGTCGCCCGCATCGAGGGGGCGAACCGGGACCGCCCGGCGCTGCTGGTGCACGGCCACCTGGACGTCGTCCCGGCCGACCCCGCCGAGTGGAGCGTGCACCCGTTCGCCGGCGAGGAGCGCGACGGCTACGTGTGGGGCCGCGGTGCCGTCGACATGAAGGACATGGACGCCATGACCCTCGCGCTGGTGCGCGACTGGGCCCGCACCGGCGTCAAGCCCGACCGCGACATCGTGCTGGCGTTCGTCGCCGACGAGGAGGCCGGCGGCAAGCACGGCGCCCACTACCTGGTCGACCACCACGCCGACCTGTTCGAGGGCTGCACCGAGGCGATCAGCGAGGTCGGCGGGTTCAGCATCACCGTCCGCGACGACCTGCGCCTCTACCTGGTCCAGACCGCCGAGAAGGGGCTGGCCTGGATGAAGCTGACCGCCTCGGGCCGCCCCGGGCACGGCTCGTTCGTGCACGACGACAACGCCGTCACCCGGCTCGCCGCGGCCATCGCCCGGATCGGCTCGACCCGGATGCCCACGGTGCTCACCCCGCCGATGCGCCAGTTCCTCGACGAGGTCGGCGACGCCTACGGCATCGAGATCGACCCCGACGAGCCCGACGAGGGCCTCGCCCGGCTGGGCAGCATCAGCCGGATGATCGGCGCCGCGCTGCGCAACACGGTCAACCCCACGATGCTCGACGCCGGCTACAAGACCAACGTCATCCCCGGCACCGCCAGCGCCACCGTCGACGGCCGCTTCCTCTACGGGCAGGAGGAGGCGTTCGAGAAGCAGGTCGACGAGCTGCTCGGCTCGGGCGTCACCCGCGAGTGGATCACCTACGACCAGGCGGTCGAGACGACGTTCGACGGGCCGACCGTCGACCTCATGGCCGCGGCGCTGCAGGCGGAGGACCCCGGCGCCCGCGCGGTGCCGTTCACCATGGCCGGCGGCACCGACGCCAAGAGCTTCGAGACCCTGGGCATGCGCTGCTTCGGCTTCTCGCCGCTCCGGCTGCCCGCCGACCTCGACTTCGCCTCGCTGTTCCACGGCATCGACGAGCGGATCGCCGTCGACTCGCTGCACTTCGGCATCCGGGTGCTCGACCGGTTCCTGCGGGAGGTCTGAACCCATGACCCCCACCCCGACCCCGGGCAGCGTCGCCCTGGTCACCGGCGGCACCGGCGGCTTCGGCCGGGCGCTGGCCGCGCTGCTGCGCGAGCGCGACGTCACCGTCGTCCTCGCCGACCTCGACGGCGAGCGCGCCCGGTCGGCCGCCGCCGACCTCGGTGCGCCGTTCCTGCCGCTGGACGTCACCGACCGGGCCGCCAACGCCGCCGTCGTCGCGCAGGTGGAGGCGGAGCACGGCCGGCTGGACGCCGCCTTCCTCAACGCCGGCATCGCCGGCAGCAGCCGGGACGCCCTGGACGTCGACGAGTTCCTCCGCGTGCTGGACGTCGACCTGCTCGGCGTCGTCTACGGCACCGAGGCCGCGCTCCCGGCGCTGCGCCGGGCCGGCGGCGGGTCGATCGTGGTGACCGCGTCGCTGGCCGGCCTGGCACCGGTCGCCACCGACCCCGGGTACAGCGTGGCCAAGGCCGGCGCGGTGGCGTTCGTCCGGTCGCTGGCCCCGCGGCTCGTCGCCGACGGCATCACGCTGAGCGCGGTCTGCCCCGGCTTCGCCGACACCTCGATCATCGACCCGCTGCGCGCGGCGTTCGACGACGCGGGCTTCCCGGTGCTGTCGGCCGCGGAGGTCGCCGAGGCGCTGGCCGCCGCGTGGGCCGGTGCCGAGCCGGGCGCGGCGTACGTCGTCCAGCCCGGGGTGGGCGCGGTGCCCTACGCGTTCAAGGGCGTGCCCGCCGCGCGGACGGCGACCGGCGAGACGGCGCGGCTGCCGTCGTCCCTGCTGCCGCGGGGGGACTGACCTCAGCCGACCCGGACGGCGAGCAGCGCGACGTCGTCGGCCACCCGCCCGGGCATGCCGGCGAGCAGCGCGTCGCACAGCTCCTCCAGCGGCCGGCCGGCGAGCGCGGTCAGCCGGCCGGCGAGCCAGTCGATGCTGTCGTCCAGCGGCACGCCGCGGCGCTCGACCAGCCCGTCGGTGTAGAGCAGGAGCGTGTCGCCGGGCCGCAGCACCTCGGTGTGGTCGTCGCGCCACACCGGCCCGGCGCCGATCAGCCGGTTGGGGGCCGGCTGCAGCAGCTCCGCCGTCCCGTCGGCTCGCAGCACCGCCGGCGGCGGGTGCCCGGCGTTGGACCAGCGGACGACGACCGCGCCGTCCGGCCGGACCTCCGCGGTGGCCACGACCAGCGTGATCAGCGTGTCGACGCCGAGCCGGCCGAGCGCCCGGTCCAGCGCGCCGAGCACCCCGGCCGGGGACTCGACGACCGACTGGGCGATGCCGCGCAGCACGCCCCGCGCCTGCGCCATGGTGGCCGCGGCGGTCGTGTCGTGCCCGGCGACGTCCCCGATCACCAGCATGGTCGACCCGCAGCCCAGCGGGAACGCGTCGTACCAGTCGCCACCGACCTGCGCGTGCCGGACGGCGGGCAGGTAGCGCACCGCCATGTCCAGGCCCGGCGTGGCGGGCGGGTCGGTGAGCAGGCTCAGCTGCAGCCGCTCGGCGAGCTGCGCGGAACCGCGGGTGGCGGCGACCTCCGCCCGGGCCCGGGCCAGCTGGGCCTCGCGCCGCAGCCGCAGCGTGCAGGCCACCACGGCGACGACCGTCCCGACCGCCAGGCCGACCAGGCGGACGACCTGGGCGGTGACCGCGTCGGCCTCGTACATCCGGTCGTACCAGCCGAGCAGCGCCGCTGCGGCGAAGGCGGCCGCGCCGTAGGTGGCGGTGGCCCGCCGCCCGACCGAGGTCGCCGCCACCAGCGGCGCCATGACCAGCAGCCCGATGATGCCGTGACCCCGGCCGATGACGAGGTCCAGCAGGACGATGAGCGCCAGCGCGGTGAGCGGGAGCAGGTGCCGGGAGCGCACGAGCCGGTCCACCTGCGCCTCCCGCCCGCCGAGCCGACTGTGGACGCACGGTGATGCTCCACGAACCCACCGCAGCCTAACTGGCGGATCTGGCCGAACCGGACCGTTCGTCCGGCGTGGCGGAAGCCCACCCGGGGATCCCGGCGGGCTCGCGTTCTGGCACTGTCGGGCGCATGCGTGCCTGGCGAGCCCACTCCCTCGGCGACCCCGCCGACGTGCTGTCCCTGGACGAGGTCGAGCGGCCGGCAGCCGCCGACGGCCAGCTGCTGGTGCGGGTGCTGGCCGCGGGCCTCAACTTCCCCGACGTGCTGATGACCCGCGGGGAGTACCAGGAGCGGCCGCCGCTGCCGTTCACCCCCGGCGTCGAGCTGTGCGGGGAGGTCGTCGGCACCGGGCAGCGGGTGCTCGGCTCGCCGTCCGGTGGTCCCGGCGCGTTCGCCGAGTACGCGCTGATGGACGCCGCGGCGGCGTTCCCGGTGCCCGACGGCATGACCGACGAGCAGGCGGCCGCGCTGCACCTGACCTACCAGACCGGCTGGGTGGGGCTGCACCGCCGGGTCGCGCTGCAGCCGGGGGAGTGGCTGCTGGTGCACGCCGGCGCCGGCGGGGTCGGCTCGGCCGCGGTCCAGCTGGGCAAGGCGGCCGGCGCGCGGGTGATCGCGACCGCCGGTGGCCCGCGCAAGACCGAGGTCTGCCGGCAGCTCGGCGCCGACCACGTCATCGACTACACGGCCGAGGACTTCGTCGCCCGGGTCAAGGAGATCACCGGCGGGCACGGCGCGGACGTCGTCTACGACCCGGTCGGCGGCGCGGTGTTCGACGGCTCCCGCCGGTGCATCGCGTTCGAGGGCCGGCTGGTCGTCGTGGGCTTCACCAGCGGCACCATCCCGCAGGCCCCGGTGAACCACGCGCTGGTGAAGAACTACAGCATCGTCGGCCTGCACTGGGGGCTGTACCGCAAGCACGACCCGGCGCTCTTCGGGCAGGTGCACGCCGAGCTCGGCCGGTTGTTCACCGCCGGGTCGATCGCCCCGCTGGTGGGCGAGACGCTGCCGCTGGACCAGCTGCCCCGGGCGATGGCCGCGCTGGCCGACCGCGGCACCGTCGGCAAGGTCGTCCTCCGCCCGTGACCGACCCCCGCACCCGGCTGCGGGCCGACTGCGCGCGGTGCGCGGGGCTGTGCTGCGTCGGGCCGGCGTTCGCGGCCTCGGCCGACTTCGCGATCGACAAGCCGGCCGGGACGCCGTGCGTCCACCTGCGCACCGACGACCGCTGCGGCATCCACGACCGGCTGCCCGAGCGCGGCTTCCCCGGCTGCACGGTGTTCGACTGCTTCGGCGCCGGTCAGCAGGTGGTGCAGGCGACCTCCGGCGGCCGCGGCTGGCGGGAGTCGCCGGAGCTGGCGGCCGGGATGTTCGCCGTCCTGCCGGTCATGCGGCAGCTGCACGAGGTGCTCTGGCACCTGGCCGAGGTGGCCACCCTGCCGGTGCCGGCGGCGCTGCACGACGAGGCCCGGGCGCTGGCCGACCGCACCGCCGCGGTCGCCGACGCGCCGGCGCCGGACCTGCGGGCCTTCGACCTGGCCGCGCACCGGGCCCGGGTCGAGGACCTGCTGGGCCGGGCCAGCGCGCACGTGCGGGCTCCGCACACCAGCACGTCGACCCCCGGCCGCAGCCGCCGCGGCGCCGACCTGGTGGGCCGCGACCTGCGCCGGACCCGGCTGGTGGGCGCGGACCTGCGCGGCGCGCTGCTGATCGGGGCGGACCTGCGCGGCGCCGACCTCACCCGCACCGACCTGCTCGGCGCGGACCTGCGCGCGGCCGACGTCCGGGGCGCCGACCTGGCCGGCGCGCTGTTCCTCACCCGCCCGCAGCTGGCCGCCGCCGTCGGGGACGCCGCGACCCGGGTGCCCGCGGTGCTGGAGCACCCGGGCTCGTGGCGCCGGGCAGGTCAGACCATGGGGCCGGGCAGGTAGGACAGCCGCGCCCGGCGGCGCAGGACGACCTTGCGGGTGCCGTCGGCGTGCAGCTGCAGCCGGGCGAGCTCCCACCCACCGGTGTCGGCCTGGAGGCTCATGAGCTGCGCGGCCGCCGAGCGCGAGATGCCCGCCGGGATGCGCAGCGGGGCGTACTCGTACTCGCCGGCGACTGACACGCGCTCGATTGTGCCTGCCGGACGCCGTCCGGTCATGTGCTGGTCGTCACCGCGTTCCCGTGGGGTGTCAGCCGCCCGCCGACCGGGCAGGGTGATCACGACCGGACGCCCGCCGACCAGGAGGACCACACCGTGACCGATCCCGAAGCCACCGACGCCGACCGCCAGGAGCAGGACACCGCCGTCGCGCCGACCGGCGCCGAGCTCGCCGACGAGGTGGGCCCGCTGGCCGACGACGTGCCGGAGGCCGACGGCATCGAGCAGCAGCTCACCGCCGCCCCCGGGAGCTCCACCACCCGCCGGCCCGGCGACGCGGAGGCCGACGAGTACGACGTGCTGGAGCAGCAGGCCGCGGTGCCCGAGGACGAGGACGACCTGCGCAGCTGACCCCTCAGCCCGGGTCGACCACCTGCAGCTCGCCGGTCGTGCGGCTCGCCACGAACACCCGGCCGCTGCCCGGGTCGACGGCGACCGTGTTCGGCTGCCGCACGGTCGGGAACCGGGCGACCTCGCGCAGCGCGCTCCCGGCGGTCGAGAGCACGACCAGCTCGTTGGTGGCGGTGAGGGTCACCCACAGCTGCTGCCGCGACGGGTCGAACGCCAGCCCGTAGGGGGTGCCGGGCAGCCGGTACGACCCGGTCTCCCGCAACGGGGTGGCGGAGAACGTGCGGACGGCGTCACCGCGGGTGTCGGCGACCAGGAAGCGCCCGCGGTCGTCGGCGACCACGTGGGTGGGGCCGCGGCCGGCGGCGACCACCGCGGTGCGGCGGCCGGCGGCCAGGTCGTAGGTGGACAGCGTGAAGGCCCCGACGTCCACCACGCCGGGGACGTCGCCGGCGACCGCGACGCCGCCGGGCTGCTGCTGGTCGGTCAGCGTCGCGGTCACCCGGCCGGCGTCGACCACCGAGAGGGTGCCGCCGCGCTCGTCGCCCACCAGCAGCCGGCCGTCCGGCAGCCGGGCGGCGTCGTGCGGGTAGGTGCCCACCGGGACCGCCGTCGTCCCGCCGCCGGGGAGCGCGACCTCGACCAGGGTGTTCGCGTCCTCGGCCGGCACGAGCACCGGACCGCCGGGCGCGGCCAGCTGCAGGTGCCGGGCGTGCCCGGGCAGCGGCACCTCGGTGCGGACGGCGCCGGTCGCGCCGTCGACCAGCAGCAGCCGGTCGGGGTGGCGGACGGCGACCGCCAGCAGCCCGGTGACCGGGTCGAGCACCATGCCCTCGGGGTCGTCCGCGAGCGGCAGCACGGTGCCGGCCGGTGCGGTGGTCGGCGTGGGGGAGTCGGCGGGCTCGGCCGCCCCCGGGCGGGGAGCCGGCCGGTCGTCCGCGCCGCCGCAGCCGGCCAGGGCGAGCAGCAGGACGGCCAGCAGGGCAGGGATCCGCACCCGCTGATGGTCGGTCACGCCCGGTGTTCGCGCGCCCGGACCCGGGTGGATCGATGCCCGCGCTCGGTGGGAGCGCTGACCTGCGCCGACGCGCGAGGGGCGTCATGATCACCGGCTGTGGGTGATCACCGGTGACCGGCGCGTGGGTGGCGATCGCGCTCGTCCTCGTCGGCCTGCCGCTGCTCGGCTGGTTCGTGAGCCGGCGGGCGATGTGGAACCGGCTCACCCCGCGCGCCGAGCGCGACCCCTACGGCGCGACCGTGCGCCGGCACCGGCTGTCGGTCGCCGACGTGGCCACGGTGCGGCGGGCCCTGAGGACCGGTGAGGAGCTCGAGAGCGCGCGGCTGCGGGCGGCGGTCGTGGACTGGGCGCACCAGGAGCTCGGCCCCGACCGGCCTCGTGCGCCGTGGTGGGTCCACGTGCTGATCCTGGTGTGGCTCGCCGTCTTCCTGGCGAACACCGCGCTGCTGGTGGCGCAGGGACGTTGGGGCGAGATCAACTGGGTGGCCATCGTCGCCGGGATGGGGAGCGCGCTGTGGCTGCGCCGACGCCGGGCGGCGCTGCGCCGGGCGGCCCGGGTCAACGGCGGGGCACCGGAGGACCTGGTCGACCGGCCCGATCCGCGGTGATCATGCACATGTTGCGCATCGACACGCCGCCGGACGGCGTGCCGGCGGGCAACAACTGCATGATCACCGCAGCGGGGGAGGGGCCGGCTCAGCGGGAGTAGTACTCCACGACCAGCTGCTCCTCGCAGATCACCGGGACCTCGGTGCGCTGCGGCCGGCGGGCGACCACGCAGCGCAGGTCGGCCAGCGACACCTCCAGGTACTTCGGCGCCGCGGCGTGCGCCCCGGACGCGGCGACCTGGAACGGCGCCTTGGCGCGGCTGCGCTCGGCGATCTCCACGACGTCGTAGGGCTGCACCTGGTAGCTGGGCCGGTCGACCCGCTTGCCGTTGACGGTGACGTGCTGGTGGCTGACCACCTGGCGGGCCTGGTAGATCGTGCGGGCGAAGCCGGCCCGCAGCACGGTGGCGTCCAGCCGCGACTCGAGGTCGATGATCAGCTGCTCGCCGGTCTTGCCGCCGGTGCGCTTGGCCCGGTCGAACGCCCGGCGCAGCTGCGTCTCGCTGATGTCGTACTGCGCGCGCAGCCGCTGCTTCTCCAGCAACCGGGTCTTGTAGTCACTCGTGTTCTTGCGCTTCCGCCCGTGCTCGCCCGGCGGGTAGGGGCGCCGCTCGAAGTAGCGGACGTCCTTCGGGGTCAGCGGGATGCCCAGCGCGCGGCTGCGCCGGACCTTGGGGCGGGACGTGTTCACAGATGACCTCCGGTTCGGTTAGGCTCACCTTACTACCCGATCGAGCCCCTCGTCGGTGAGACCCGGACCACGGAGGCCCGCATGCCGCGACCCACCCGCAGCGCCTCCGGGCCCGCTCCCGAGGCGCTGCGCCCCTCGGTCGCCGAGCGCGCCCGCACCGTCGCCGCCCGCCCGGGGGCGGCCGTCTGCGCGGCCGGCATCGACGGCAGCCGGGTGCTCGCGCACGCCACCACGGCGGACGGTGACGTGCTGCTGGTCGTGGCCGCCGACGGCGAGGTCGCCACCGCCGTGCGGGCGAGCGCGGACGGCGACCTGGCCGCGCTGCTGCTCGTCACCGACCACGCGCCGGTGCCGCTGCGCGACCCGGTGCGGGCGCAGGTGTGGCTGTCGGGCTGGCTGAGCGTGGTCGGCCGGGCGGAGGAGCGCGGCCTGGCGCTGGCGTTCGCCGACGTGGCCCCGGTCGCGGAGCTGCTGGACGTCGGGCGGGAGGCCACGCTGCTGCGGCTGGACCTGGCCGAGGTGGTGCTGCGCGAGGGCGGGGCGGTCGCCGAGCTCGAGCCGGAGGAGTTCCTGGCCGCGGCACCCGACCCGCTCGCCGGGGTGGAGGCGGCGGCGCTGGCGCACCTGGACACCGCGCACCCGGAGGAGCTGGCGCTGCTGCGGTCGCGGATCCCGGTCGGCTGGCTGGGGGAAGGGGACGTCGTGCGCCCGCTGGGGCTGGACCGGTGCGGCTTCCGGCTGCGGATCGAGCAGCCGGCCGGGCACCGCGACGTGCGGGTGCCCTTCGCCGCGCCGGTGACGTGCGAGGACGAGCTGGGGCCGGCGGTGCACCGGCTCATGTGCGCGGCCCGGGCGGCGGACTGCCCGGGCCGGTGAGCGGCTGAGGGACCGGGCCGGGGCCCGGTCCCTCAGCGGGAGGTCAGTGCCGGACCGACCGGCGGCCGCCGGACAGGCTCTCGGCGACGCCGATCAGCAGGAACGCCACCACGATCGCGACGATCGCACCCAGGATGTTCAGCTCACCGAAGTCGCCGGTGCCCAGGGCGCTGGCGACCAGGCCGCCGACGAGTGAGCCCACGACACCGAGGGCGAGGGTGGCGAGGATGCTGAGGTTCTGCTTGCCGGGCTTGATGAGCCGGGCGATCGCGCCGACGACGAGGCCGAACACGAGGAAGCTGATGATGCCAGTGATCATGGCCGCTTCGATGCCCTCAAGATCACCTGCTCAAACCACCTGAGGCTCAGCCGGCCGCCTCACGCAGCAGCTCCGCCAGCCGGGTGCGGCGGGGCCGGACGTCGACGTCCCGCACCGCCCGGGCCAGCGCCGCGCCGCTGGCGTGCACGATCGACAGGTGCCGCTGCGCGCGGGTGAGCGCGGTGTAGACGAGCGGCCGGGACAGCATCCCGCCGGCCTCCGGCGGCAGCACGACGACCACGCCGGGCCACTCCGAGCCCTGCGCGCGGTGCACGGTGATCGCCCAGCCGTGCCGGAGGTCGGGCAGCGCGTTGCCGGTGACGGTGACCGGCCCGGAGCTGAAGTCGACGTTCAGCGACCCCTCGCCGGTGCCGGTGACCACGCCGACCTCGCCGTTGGCGAAACCGATCGGCTCGAGGTCCAGGTGGTTGGCGGTGGCGACCACCCGGTCGCCGACGTCGAACCCGAACACGGTGCCGTCGCCGGGGTTCAGCTTCTCCTTGAGCGCCTTGTTCAGCTCGATCGTGCCGGCCGGGCCGCGGTGCACCGGGGTGACCACCTGCACCGTGGCCGGGTCGATGCCCAGCGCCCGCGGGATCGAGTCGGTGACCAGCTGCACCACCCGCCGGGCCGCCTCCGCGCTGCCCTGCGCCGGCACGATGACCACCTCCCGGTCGGGGGAGTCGACCTGGGGCAGCTCCCCGGCGCGCACGCCGGTGGCCAGCCGGGCGATCGCCCCACCGGCGGCCTGCCGGTGCAGCGTGGTCAGCTCGGTCACCGGCACCGCGCCCGAGTCGATCAGGTCGCCGAGCACGTGGCCGGGGCCGATCGAGGGCAGCTGCGCCGGGTCGCCGACCAGCAGCAGGTGGGTGCCGTCCGGGCAGGCCTCCAGCAGCGCGGCGGCCAGCTCGACGTCCAGCATCGAGGCCTCGTCGACCACCACCACCTCGGCGTCCAGGGGCCACTCCTCGTTGCGCGCGAAGCCGCCGGTCATGCCCTGCGCGCCCAGCAGCCGGTGCACGGTCACCGCCGGGTGGTCGGTGAGCTCCTCCAGCCGCTTGGCCGCCCGGCCGGTGGGCGCGGCCAGCGCCACCTCGGTGCCGCGGCCCTGCAGCAGCTGCACCAGGGAGGCGACGGTGCGGCTCTTGCCGGTGCCCGGCCCGCCGGTCAGCAGCGAGACACCGGCCTCCAGCACCTGCGCGACGCCCGCGGACTGCGCCGGGTCCAGCCCCTTGGCCACCTTACGGACCGACTGCGGGTCGGCGATCCGCTCGGCGGTGGCCAGCAGCCGCTGCACGTTCTCCGCGACGGCCTCCTCGGCCATCCCGAAGCGGGCCAGCGACAGCGTGCGCAGCGACGGGTCCGGCTCGGGCAGCTCGTCGAGGTCGTCGGCGTCCTCGTCGAACTCCGGCTCCGGCGGCTCGTGCAGCAGCACGTCCCCGGAGTCGACCGCCGCCAGCACGGCCGCCGCCGGGTCGGTGATGCCCTCGGCGCGCACCGCGGCGACGACCAGGTCGATCGGCAGCACGGTGTGCCCGTCGCGGGTGGCGGTGCGCAGGGTGAGCGCGACGATCGCCCGGCCGCGGCGGCTGTCCTGCCGGTCGGCGTTCTTGAGCAGCGAGATCGCCAGCCGGTCGGCGTCCACCAGGCTCACGCCGGACAGGCCCAGCAGCGCCCACGGGTCGTCGCGCAGCCGGCGGGCGGCGTCCGGGCCGAGCGCGTCGGCCGCGTTGGACGCCAGCTTCGCGTTGACCCCGGCGCCGACGAGGAGCTCGACCACCTCGTAGGTGGGCGCGGCGGACAGGAAGGAGGAGAACAGCCGCTCGGCGCGCTGCTTGCCCACGCGGGGCAGCTTCAGCAGCTTGTCGGCGGTGACGTCGTCGGGGCCGGTGATGCCGGCGGCGGGCAGCTCGGCCGCCGTCCGCTTGCCGAGGCCGGGCCAGAGGCCCGCCTGGCAGAAGGCGGCGAAGACCTGGTCAGAGGGTGCGGTCACTGGGCTGCTCACGGTTCGGGCCGGCGCTCCGGGTAGCCGGCAGGGGGAGCGGACACGTCGTCCAGGGCGGTCTGGATGGCCGGTGGCAGCCGGACGTCCTCGGCGTCCAACGACGCCTGCAGCTGCTGCGCGGTGCGCGCGCCGACGACCGGCGCCACGACGCCCGGCCGGTCGCGCACCCAGGCCAGCGCGACGGCCAGCGGGCTCTTGCCCAGCCCCTCGGCGGCGGTGATCACCGCCTCGACGACCCGGTCAGCCTTCGGCGAGCGCAGCTGGTCGATGAAGCCGGCCCACTGCGGGTTGGCGCCGCGCGAGTCGGTCGGGGTGGCGTGCCGGTACTTGCCGGTGAGCAGCCCGCGGCCCAGCGGCGACCACGGCAGCAGGCCCAGGCCCAGCGCCTCGGCGGCGGGCACGACCTCCCGCTCGACGCCGCGCTGCAGCAGCGAGTACTCGACCTGCGTGCTCACCAGCGGGGTGCGGCCCGGCCAGGCGCGCTGCCAGGTGGCCGCCTGCGCGGTCTGCCAGCCGGTGAAGTTGCTGATCCCGACGTAGCGGGTGCGGCCGGAGGCGACCGCGGTGTCCAGCGCGGCGAGGGTCTCCTCCAGCGGGGTCGAGGAGTCCCAGGCGTGCAGCTGCCACAGGTCGACGTGGTCCAGGCCCAGCCGCTCCAGCGACGCGTCGAGCGCGGCGAGCAGGTGACCCCGCGACCCACCGCGGCCCATCGGCCCGCCGGTGGTGCGGCCCACCGCCTTGGTCGCGACCAGCACCTCGGACCGGGGGACGACGTCGGACAGCAGCTGCCCGAGCGTCCGCTCGCTGTCGCCGTCGGCGTACACGTCGGCGGTGTCGACCAGGGTGCCGCCGGCGTCGACGAAGGCGGTCAGCTGCATCGCGGCCTCGTCCTCGTCGGTGTCACCGCCCCAGGTCATCGTGCCCAGCGCCAGCCGGGACACGACCAGGCCGCTGCGTCCGAGCCCCCGCTGTTCCACGACCGGTCAACCTACCCGGGCCGCCCGCCGCTGACCGGCACCGCGCGCCGACCCTGGGGACGCCGGGTCCGCCACCTAGGGTGCCTCCCGTGCCTGCGCCCGCCCCGATCCCTGCCCGCTGCCCGTCCGCCGGAACGGGGCGCTGACCGTGGGCTGGATCGAGGCCGTCGTCCTGGGGCTGGTGCAGGGGCTCACCGAGTTCCTGCCGATCTCCTCCAGCGCGCACCTGCGGATCGTCGGGGAGCTGTTCGGCTGGGACGACCCGGGTGCGGCGTTCACCGCGATCACCCAGATCGGCACCGAGCTCGCCGTCCTCATCTACTTCGCCCGGGACATCGGGCGGATCGTGTGGGCCTGGCTGCGCTCGCTGCGCGACCCGGCGATGCGCGCCGACCCCGACGCCCGGATGGGCTGGCTGATCATCGTCGGGTCCGTCCCGATCGTGGTGCTCGGGCTGCTGTTCCAGGACCAGATCGAGACGACGTTCCGCGACCTGCGCATCGTCGCGATCGCGCTGGTGGCGTTCTCGCTGGTCCTCTACTGGGCCGACCGGGTCAGCGCCGACAAGCGGGAGCTCACCGACCTGACCTGGAAGCACGGCATCACCTACGGCCTGGCGCAGGCGATGGCGCTCATCCCCGGCGTCAGCCGGTCCGGCGGCACGATCACCGCCGGCCGGTTCCTCGGGTACACCCGCGGCGCCGCGGCGCACTACTCGTTCCTGCTCGCGGTGCCCGCCGTCCTCGGGTCCGGGTTCTTCCAGGCCGCCGAGTCGCTGGACGGCGGCATCTCCTGGGGCCCGACGCTGCTGGCCACCGTGATCGCGTTCGGCGTCGGGTTCGCCGTCATCGCCTGGCTGCTGCGCTACCTCGAGCGCGGCAGCTTCACCCCGTTCGTCGTCTACCGGGTCGCGCTGGGCCTGCTGCTGCTCGCGCTGGTCGGTGCGGGCGTGCTCGACCCGAAGTAGCGGGCCGGTCCTAGGCTCGCCCCTGTGACCACGGTGATCCTGCTCCGGCACGGCCGGACGACGGCGAACGCGGCCGGTGTGCTCGCCGGCTGGACCCCCGGCGTCCAGCTCGACGACGCCGGCCAGGCGCAGGCCCGCGCGGTGGCCGAGCGGCTGGCCCCGGTGCCGCTGGCCGCGGTGGTCAGCAGCCCGCTGGAGCGCTGCCAGCAGACCGCCGGCGCGGTCGTCGCCGGCCGGGAGCTGGAGCTGCAGACCGACGACCGGCTCGGCGAGGCGCGCTACGGCGACTGGACCGGCCGGCCGATCAAGGAGCTGGCCAAGGAGCCGCTCTGGAAGGTCGTGCAGCAGCACCCCTCGGCCGCCGTCTTCCCCGGGCCCGAGGGGGAGGGGCTGGCGCAGACCCAGGCCCGCGCCGTCGCCGCCGTCCGCGAGTGGAACGCGAAGCTCGGCCCGGACGCCGTCTGGGTGGCGTGCAGCCACGGCGACGTGATCAAGGCGGTGCTCGCCGACGCGCTGGGCCAGCACCTCGACCAGTTCCAGCGGATCGTCGTCGACCCGGCGTCCATCTCGGTGGTCACCTACACCGACACCCGGCCGTTCGTGATGCGGGTCAACGACAGCGGTGGCGACGTGTCCGCGCTGATCCCCCCGAAGAAGAAGCGCACCCGGCGGAAGGCCTCCTCCGACGCGGTCGTCGGTGGCGGCGCCGGCGGCCCCGCCTGACCTCCGCCGCGTAACCTGATCCCGTGCCACGTCAGGTCTTCCTCTTCGACCGCCCTGCCCGGTTCGTCGCCGGGACGGTGGGCCAGCCCGGCGACCGGACCTTCTACCTGCAGGCCACCGACGGCGGCCGCACGGTGAGCGTGGCGCTGGAGAAGACCCAGGTGCAGGTGCTCGCCGAGCGGATGAACGAGCTGCTCGACGAGGTCGCCACCCGCGCGTCGGTGGTCGTGCCGCCGGAGGCCGACGTCGACGACCTCGAGCCGCTCACCGCCCCCGTCGACGAGGAGTTCCGGGTCGCCGCCATGGGCCTGGCCTGGGACGGCGAGACCGACGCCGTCGTCGTCGAGGCCGTCGCCGCCGGTGACGAGCCGATCGACGAGGAGGCCATCCTCTCCGACGCCGAGGACGGCCCGGACGCGCTGCGGGTGACCATCAGCCCGGCCGCGGCCCGCGCCTTCGTGGCCCGCGCCCGCCGGGTGATCGCCGCCGGCCGGCCCTCCTGCCCGCTCTGCTCGCTGCCGCTGGACCCCGCCGGGCACGTGTGCCCGCGCCAGAACGGCTACCGGCGCTGACCGCCCCCGACCGTCCGGGCGGCGAGCCGTCCGGCTTCGACGAGGAGCTCGAGGAGGAGTACCTCTTCGACGACGAGGAGGACGACGAGGACGCGCCCGAGGACGACGGCGAGGTGCGCACCCTCGACCTCACCGACTTCGACCACGGCGATCGCCGGGCCCCCGCCGGCCCCGACGAGGCGCACACCCTGCTCACCGAGGGCGTGCTCGACCTCGAGGGCCGGCTGCTGGACGCCAGCAACGTCACCCTCATCGGCGCCATCCGCACCGGCACCCTCGCCGGCGCCGCGGTCTACAAGCCGGTCGCGGGGGAGCGGCCGCTGTGGGACTTCCCCGACGGCACCCTCGCCGGCCGGGAGATCAGCGCCTATCTGGTCAGCGAGGCCACCGGCTGGTCGATCGTGCCGCCCACCGTGCTGCGCGACGGACCGTTCGGGCCCGGCATGGTGCAGCTCTGGATGGACGCCGACCCCGCCGTCGACCTGCAGCAGTTCGTCCGCCGCGACCTGCCCGAGCTGCGCCGCATCGCGGTGTTCGACGCGGTGGTGAACAACGCCGACCGCAAGGGCGGCCACCTCATCCCGATGCGCGGCGGCCACGTGTACGGCGTCGACCACGGGGTCTGCTTCTCCGTCGACCCCAAGCTGCGCACCCTGCTGTGGCGGTGGGCCGGCAAGCCGCTGCCGGTCGCGTCGCTGGAGGTGCTCGAGCGGCTCGCCGACGACCTGCGCGGCGACCTGGGCGAGCAGCTGCACGAGCACCTCACCCGCGCCGAGGTGCGCCGCACCCAGCAGCGCGTCGACGGGCTGCTGCGCACCCAGCTGCACCCCGAGCCCAGCGGCGACTGGCCTGCGCTGCCCTGGCCGCCCTTCTGAGCTGAGCGCAGGCCCGGCGGCCGGTGCCAGGGTGACCGCATGCCGCACCGGAGCCGACTCGCCGTCCTGCTGCTCGACCTGCCACCGGAGAGCCACGACGCGGGCCGGGACTTCTGGTCCGCCGCCACCGGCCACCCCGCGCAGCCCGATTCCACCGACGCGGGGTGGACCTCGCTGGGCACCTTCGCCGGGGGCTGGCACCTGGAGGTGCAGCGCACCGGCGCGGGCACCCCGGCCCGCTGGCACGTCGACGTCGAGACCGACGACGTCCCCGCCGAGGTGGCCCGGCTGGAGGCGCTCGGCGCCCGGCGGCTCGCCGACATGGGCGGCTTCTGGCAGCTGACCGACCCGGCCGGGCTGGTGTTCTGCGTCGTCGCCGTCCAGACGCCGGAGTTCGACCGCTACGCCACCACCTGGCCGTGACCCGCCCGCAGGGGTGAGCCGCCGTACGGCGCCGTCGGTGGCCGGAACTACCCTCGTGACGTGCTGTCCTGGCCTGCCCCCCTGCTCCCCACCCTGCCCGGGTCCGGTCCCGCCCTGCGCCTGTTCGACACCGCGCGCGGTGAGGTCGTCGAGACCCAGCCGGGGCCCACGGCCCGGATGTACGTCTGCGGCATCACGCCCTACGACGCCACCCACCTCGGGCACGCGGCCACCTACCTGGCCTTCGACCTGGTCAACCGGGTGTGGCGGGACGCCGGGTCGGCGGTGCACTACGTGCAGAACGTCACCGACGTCGACGACCCGCTGTTCGAGCGGGCGAACCGCGACGGCGAGGACTGGATCGTGCTGGGCATGCGCGAGACCGCGCTGTTCCGCGAGGACATGACCGCGCTGCGCGTGCTGCCGCCGGAGGACTACGTGGGCGCCGTCGAGGCCATCCCGCAGATCGTCGGCAAGATCGAGGAGCTGTGGGACGCCGGGCTGACGTACTCCCTCGACGACGGCACCGGCGACGTCTACCAGGACATCACCCAGGCCCCCGGCTTCGGCGGGGAGTCGAACTACGACGAGGCCACCATGCTGCGGCTGTCGGCCGAGCGCGGCGGCGACCCCGACCGGCCGGGCAAGCGGCACCCGCTCGACCCGCTGCTGTGGCGCGGCGCCCGCGAGGGCGAGCCGTCCTGGCCGGGCCCGCGGGGCACCGCCGGCCGGCCCGGCTGGCACATCGAGTGCGCCGCCATCGCGCTGGACACCATCGGCATGGGCTTCGACGTGCAGGGCGGCGGCAGCGACCTGGTCTTCCCGCACCACGAGTACTCCGCCGTCCACGGCGAGACGCTCACCGGCAGCAAGCCCTTCGCCCAGGCCTACGTGCACGCCGCGATGATCGGCCTGGACGGCGAGAAGATGAGCAAGAGCCGGGGCAACCTGGTGTTCGTCTCCCGGCTGCGCGGCGACGGCGTCGACCCGATGGCGGTGCGGCTGGCCCTTCTGTCGGGCCACTACCGCACCGACCGGGCCTGGACGCCGCAGCTGCTGACCACCGCGGAGGAGCGGCTGGCCACCTGGCGGCGCGCCGCCGCCCTGCCCACCGGTGCCCCGGCCGGCCCGGTGCTGCGCGCGGTGCGTGAGCGGCTCGCCGACGACCTCGACAGCCCCGGCGCGATCGCCGCCGTCGACGCGTGGGCCGCGGCCAGCCTGGCCGAGGACCGCGCAGCGGGCGAGGAGCAGGCGCCGGCCGTCGTCCGCGACCTGGTCGATGCCCTGCTGGGCATCGCGCTGTGACCGTCCGGGTGCGCTGACCGTGGGGGCGTTCTCCCGGGTCGACCGGGTGCTGCGCGAGGACGCCGAGGCCGCGCTGGCCCCGGCCGCGGCGCGGTCCCGGCAGACCCGCGGGCGCGCCCGCGCGGAGGCCGACGACCCGCTGCGCACCGTGTGGGAGGTCGACCGCGACCGCATCCTGCACGCCAAGGCCTTCCGCCGGCTCAAGCACAAGACGCAGGTGTTCCTGCACCCCGACGGCGACCACTTCGTCACCCGGCTGACCCACACGCTGCAGGTGATGCAGGTGGCCCGGTCCATCGCCCGCGGCCTGGGGCTGCACGAGACGCTCGCCGAGGCGATCGCGCTCGGCCACGACGTCGGCCACTCGCCCTTCGGGCACATCGGCGAGGTCGCGCTGGACCCCTACGTCCCCGGCGGCTGGCACCACGCCGCGCAGGGCGTGCGGATCGTCGAGGTGCTCGAGGACCTCAACCTCAGCTGGGAGGTCCGCGACGGCATCCGGGCGCACAGCTGGAAGATCAGCCCGCCGCCGGCCACCCGCGAGGCCGAGTGCGTGAAGTACGCCGACCGGATCGGCTACCTGTCGCACGACGCGCTGGACGCCGTCCGCGCCGGCGTGCTGCGGCCGGCCGACCTGCCGGTGCGCACGCTGGCCGTCTTCGGCCCGCCCGGCGGCGCGATGGTCGGGGCGATGATCGAGGCGGTCATCGACGGCACCGTCACCGCGGACGCCGCCGGGCAGCCGGCCGCCGTCCGGATGGCCCCCGACGCGCTCGACGCGATGAACGAGTTCCGCACCTTCATGTTCGAGCGGGTCTACGAGAGCCAGGTCGCCGCCGGGCAGAAGCACCTGGCCGTCGACGTCATCCGCCGGCTGGTCGACCACCACCTGGCCCACCCCGACCTGATCCCGGAGAGCTACCGGGACACCGAGGCCGACCTGGTCACCCAGGTGGTCGACTACGTCACCGGCATGACCGACCGGTTCGCGCTGGCCACCCACGACCGGCTGTTCGACGGCGACGCGGCCACCCGCATGCGCCCGCTGCTCGGTCGCTGAACCGGGCAGCGGGCGCCGCGGTCAGCTGGGGGAGGAGCCCCGGCGGCGGAGGTACCGCTCGAACTCGCGGGCGATCTGGTCGCCGTTGGCCTGCGACAGGTCGGTGGCGGTCTGCCGCTCCTCGAGCGAGCGGACGTACTCCACGACCTCGTCGTCCTCGTTGGCCATCTCGTCGACCGTCTTCACCCACTCCTCGGCCTGCTGCGGCAGGGCCCCGAGCGGGACGGCGACCTCCAGCACCTCCTCGACCCGCTGCAGCAGCGCGACGGTCGCCTGCGGCGAGGGCGGCTGGGAGACGTAGTGCGGCACGGCGGCCCAGAAGCTGATCGCCGGCAGGCCGGCCTGCACGCAGGCGTCCTGGAAGACCCCGAGGATCCCGGTCGGGCCCTCGTAGCGGGAGGTCTCCAGGCCGTAGGCCTCCGCGGACTCGTCGTCGTACGCGGAGCCGGTCACCGGGGTGGGCCGGGTGTGCGGGGTGTCGGCGAGCAGCGCGCCCAGGGCGACCACCTGCTGGACGTCGAGCTCGGCGCACAGCTCGATGAGCTCCTCGCAGAAGCTGCGCCAGCGCATGTTCGGCTCGATGCCCCGGATCAGCACCACGTGCCGGTCGCTGTTCGGCGGCTTGGCCACCGAGATGCGGGTGGTCGGCCACTCGACGCGGCGGCTGACGCCGTTGACCAGGGAGACGGTGGGGCGGTTGACCTGGAAGTCGTAGTAGTCCTCGGGGTCCAGCGCGGCGAGGGGGGTGGCGTCCCAGATCAGCTCGAGGTGCTCGACTGCTCCGGTGGCGGCATCCCCGGCGTCGTTCCAGCCCTCGAAGGCGACGACCACCACGGGGTCGGTCAGCTCGGGCAGGTCGGCTGCGGCGGACTTCGGATCCATCACCCTTCGAGCCTACGTCCAGACCGCCACCGGGCCGGGCCGCTCCGGGTGGCCGGGCCGCGCGTCCGGACCCTCCGGGGCCCCGGATGGGGGACACGGTGCCCGGGGGATGACACGATGGGGGCGTTCGCGGACGACGGGGCGGCTGACCGCCTGTCGGAGTTGCCAGGGCCCTGGCGCCGGACGCACTCGTGACCGTGCCCGAACGAACTCGAGGACCGCCCCGTGCCCGAGACCCCTGTGTTCGAGACCCCTGCGCCCGCCCTCCGGCCGGACGCCACCGCCGAGCTCACCGCCGCCCTCCGGCAGCGAATCCTGGTGCTCGACGGCGCCATGGGCACCGCCATCCAGCGCGACCGGCCCAGCGAGGCCGGCTACCGCGGCGAGCGGTTCGCCGACTGGCCGGTCGACGTCCAGGGCAACAACGACCTGCTCAGCCTCACCCAGCCGGCCGTCATCACCGCGATCCACCAGCAGTACCTGGACGCCGGCGCCGACCTGGTCGAGACCAACACCTTCAACGCCACCCGCATCTCGCTGTCCGACTACGGCATGCAGGAGCTGGCGTACGAGATCAACCTGGCCGCCGCGCGGCTGGCCCGCGCCGCCTGCGACGCGGCCGGCACCCCGGACAGGCCGCGGTACGTCGTCGGCGCGATCGGCCCCACCAGCCGGACGGCGTCCATCTCGCCCGACGTCAACGACCCCGGCGCCCGCAACGTCAGCTACGACGAGCTGGTCGAGGCCTACCTGGAGCAGGCGAACGGCCTCGTCGACGGCGGCGCGGACGTGCTGCTGGTGGAGACGGTCTTCGACACGCTCAACGCCAAGGCGGCGATCTTCGCGCTGGAGACGCTGTTCGAGGAGCGCGGCCGGCGCTGGCCGGTGATGATCTCCGGCACGATCACCGACGCCTCCGGGCGCACGCTGTCCGGGCAGGTCACCGAGGCGTTCTGGCACTCGGTCCGGCACGTCCGCCCGCTGCTGGTGGGGCTCAACTGCGCGCTGGGCGCCAAGGAGCTGCGGCCCTACATCGCCGAGCTGTCCCGGGTCGCGGACACCTTCGTCTCCGCCTACCCCAACGCCGGCCTGCCCAACGCGTTCGGCGAGTACGACGAGCAGCCCGAGGAGACCGCCGGGGTGCTCGCCGAGTTCGCGGCCAGCGGCTTCGTCAACCTGGTCGGTGGCTGCTGCGGGACGACGCCGGCGCACATCGCGGCCATCGCCGCCGCCGTCGAGGGGACGGCCCCGCGCACCCCGCCGACCGTGCGCCCCGCGCTGCGCCTGTCCGGGCTGGAGCCGCTGACCATCGACGAGGACTCGCTGTTCGTCAACGTCGGCGAGCGCACGAACATCACCGGCTCCGCGCGCTTCCGGAACCTGATCAAGGCCGGCGACTACACCGCGGGGCTCGCGGTGGCCCGCCAGCAGGTGGAGAACGGCGCGCAGGTGATCGACGTCAACATGGACGAGGGCATGATCGACGGCGTCGCGGCCATGGACCGGTTCCTCAAGCTGGTCGCCACCGAGCCGGACATCTGCCGGGTGCCCACGATGATCGACTCGTCCAAGTGGGAGGTCCTCGAGGCCGGCCTCAAGTGCGTGCAGGGCAAGGCGATCGTCAACTCGATCTCGCTGAAGAACGGCGAGGAGGAGTTCGTCCGCGAGGCCCGGCTGTGCCGCAAGCACGGCGCCGCGGTCGTCGTCATGGCGTTCGACGAGCAGGGCCAGGCCGACTCGCTGGAGCGGCGCGAGCAGGTCATCCAGCGGGCGTTCGACATCCTGGTCGACCAGGTCGGGTTCCCCGCCGAGGACGTCATCTTCGACCCGAACGTCTTCGCCGTCGCCACCGGCATCGAGGAGCACGCCCGCTACGGCCTGGACTTCATCGAGGCCACCCGCTGGATCAAGCAGAACCTGCCCGGCGCCCTGGTGTCCGGCGGCATCTCCAACGTCTCGTTCTCCTTCCGCGGCAACAACCGGGTGCGGGAGGCCATCCACTCGGTGTTCCTGTACCACGCGATCGCCGCCGGGCTGGACATGGCGATCGTCAACGCCGGCCAGCTGGAGGTCTACAGCGAGGTGCCGGCGGAGCTGCGGGACCGGATCGAGGACGTCGTCCTCAACCGCCGGCCCGACGCCACCGAACGGCTGCTGGAGATCGCCGGCCAGTACGCCGCGGACGGCGGCGGCAAGGAGGAGGCCACCGAGGAGTGGCGCGACCTCCCGGTCGGCGAGCGCATCACCCACGCGCTGGTGAAGGGCATCGACGCGTCGATCGAGGCCGACACCGAGGAGCTGCGGCTGGAGATCGCCGCCCGCGGCGGCCGGCCGATCGAGGTCATCGAGGGCCCGCTGATGGACGGCATGAACGTCGTCGGCGACCTGTTCGGCGCGGGCAAGATGTTCCTGCCGCAGGTGGTGAAGTCCGCGCGGGTGATGAAGAAGGCCGTCGCGCACCTGGTGCCGTTCATCGAGGCGGAGAAGCAGCCCGGGGACGTCGAGCGCAGCAACGGCAAGGTCGTCATGGCCACCGTGAAGGGCGACGTCCACGACATCGGCAAGAACATCGTCGGCGTCGTCCTGCAGTGCAACAACTACGACGTCGTCGACCTCGGCGTGATGGTGCCGGCGGAGAAGATCCTGGAGACGGCGAAGCAGGAGGGCGCCGACGTCATCGGGCTGTCCGGGCTGATCACGCCGTCGCTGGACCAGATGGTCAACCTGGCCGCGGAGATGGAGCGGCAGGGGTTCGAGATCCCGCTGCTCATCGGCGGTGCGACCACGTCGCGGGCGCACACCGCGGTCAAGGTCGACCAGCAGTACTCCGGCCCGGTGATCTGGGTGAAGGACGCCTCCCGGTCGGTGCCGGTGGTCGCGGCGCTGCTGTCCGACGACCAGCGGCCGGGGCTGCTGGCCGACGTCGCCACCGACTACGCGGCGCTGCGCGAGCGGCACGCCGCCCGGCAGGACACCCGGACGCTGCTGTCGCTGGATGCCGCCCGGGCGGCCGCCCCGCAGCTGGACTGGGCCGGCTACCAGCCGCCGCAGCCGCGGATGCTCGAGCAGGGCGGCGGCTCGGGCTTCGTGCGGGTGTTCACCGACTACCCGCTCGACGAGCTGCGCGAGTACATCGACTGGCAGCCGTTCTTCACCGCCTGGGAGATGCGCGGCCGGTTCCCCGACCTGCTGCACAACCCGGTCTCCGGGGAGGCCGCGCGCCGGCTGTTCGAGGACGCCCAGGCGATGCTCGACCAGATGGTCGCCGAGCAGTGGGTGCGGGCCAGCGGCGTGTTCGGCCTGTTCCCGGCCAACCGGGTC
Source organism: Modestobacter sp. NPDC049651 (assembly GCF_040659695.1). Lineage (NCBI taxonomy): Bacteria > Bacillati > Actinomycetota > Actinomycetes > Geodermatophilales > Geodermatophilaceae > Modestobacter > Modestobacter sp. NPDC049651. The sequence continues at coordinate 10,683 of NZ_JBFAOG010000010.1, read as the reverse complement.
GCCGGCGAGGACGTCGAGGTCTACACCGACGCGTCGCGGACCGCGGTCCGCACCACGCTGCACCAGCTGCGGCAGCAGACCGAGGGCCGGGACGGCGCGCCGCGCAAGTCGCTCGCGGACTTCGTCGCGCCGAAGGAGACCGGGCTGCCCGACCACGTCGGCGCGTTCGCGGTGACCGCCGGCCTCGGGCTGGCCGAGCGGGTGGCGGCGTTCAAGGCCGACCAGGACGACTACAGCGCGATCATGCTGGAGGCGCTGGCCGACCGGCTCGCCGAGGCGTTCGCCGAGCGGCTGCACCAGCGGGTGCGCACCGAGTTCTGGGGCTACGCGGCCGACGAGACGCTGGGCAACGACGAGCTGATCGCCGAGCAGTACCGGGGGATCCGGCCGGCGCCGGGGTACCCGGCGTGCCCCGAGCACACCGAGAAGAGCACCATCTGGGAGCTGCTGGACGTCGAGGCGGCCACCGGCATCGAGCTCACCGAGAGCATGGCGATGTGGCCGGGGGCGGCGGTCAGCGGGCTGTACTTCTCCCACCCGCAGTCCCGGTACTTCGTGCTCGGGCGGCTCGGCCGCGACCAGGTCGAGGACTACGCCCGGCGCAAGGGCTGGACCCTCGCCGAGGCGGAGAAGTGGCTGTCGCCCAACCTGGGCTACCGCACGGACGACGAGGAGTGAACCGGCCGGTGCCCGTGCTGGAGGCGGTGCTGTTCGACATGGACGGCACGCTGGTGGAGACCGAGCAGTACTGGGGCGAGGCGATGTTCGCGCTCGCCGACGAGCTCGGCGGGACGTTCTCGCCCGAGGCGCGGGAACGGACCGTCGGGACGGCGATGCGGGTGGCGATCGCGATCCTGCACGCCGACCTCGGGGTGGTGCGCACCGAGGAGCAGGCGGCCGCGGACGCCCGCTGGGTCGAGGACCGGACGGCGGCGCTGATGGCCGCGGAGGGCGTGGCCTGGCGCCCCGGCGCCCGCGACCTGGTGCGCGCGGTGGGTGCGGCCGGGCTGCGGACGGCGCTGGTGACGACGACCCCACGGCGGATCGCCTCGCTGGTGCTGGGCCGGATCGCCGACGAGCTGGGCGGGGACCCGTTCGGCACCACCGTCTGCGGCGACGAGGCCGGCGCCCGGAAGCCCGATCCGGCGCCCTACCGGAGGGCGATGACCTCGCTCGACGTCGACCCGGCCGCCTGCCTGGTGATCGAGGACTCCGGCGTGGGGGTGACCGCCGGGCTGGTCGCCGGGGCGGCGGTGCTCGGGGTGCCGTCGTTGCAGCCGCTGGACGAGCGCGACGGGCTGGTGCTGCGGCCCACGCTGGCCGGGCTGACGGTCGACGACCTGGCCGCCGTGCTGGCCGAGTCGCAGAGCGCGCTGGCCAGCTGACCAGCGTCGTTCCAGCGGCTGCATGATCGATGCGGCCCGGCGCGGTCCGGGCCGTGGCGGTTCAGCCTCCTGCGGTCGCCCAGGGGAGGAACCGCTCCTCGGTCAGCCCAACACCGCGCCGCAGCGGACGATGGCCGGGACCGCCGCCGAGCAGCCGCCACCGGTCGCCGTCCCGCACGGAGGTCCGCCGCCCGACCACCCGCCCCCGCCGCACCCACCGGCGCTCGAGCACGTCGCCCTGCACGACCGCCTCGATCAGCCGGCGCACGGTCGGCACCAGCTCGGGCCACTCCCGCTCGGGGAGGAAGGCCTCCGTCCAGCTGTGCTCCCCGACAGCGACGAAGACGGTGGTGGCCACGTCGGGTTCCAGGATGAACCCGACCGCACCTGTCCGGGTGGGGCACGCGGTGATCCGCACCGTCGCGTCCGGCCCACCCGACGGAGCAGCCTCCTCGGTCACGGTGGCAGCACCGGGCGGCAGGGCGGCGAGCACTTCCGCCACCAGGGCCCGGACCGCGTCCACGAGCACGGGCAGGTCGTCGTACGGTGCGGCCGGATGCGGACGGCGGCCGACCACCCGGCAGCTCAGACGGGGGTGACGGGCAGCGTGGTGCGCCAGCCGGCGGCGGCCGCGGCCTCGGTGGGGAACGGCGGGGGAGTGCCGCCGAACGCCGGGCACAGCGCCTGGTGGTCGCACCAGCTGCACAGGCGGCTCTTGTTCGCCCGGAAGTCGCCGGTCTGCACCGCCCGCTCGATCGCCGCCCAGATCGCCTGCAAGGTGCGCTCGAACCGCACCAGCTCCGCCTCGTCGGGGGCGTAGACCAGTGCGTCGGCGTCGGCGAGGTAGAGCAGCTTCAGCTGGGCGGCGATCACGCCGCGGGTCCGCCACAGCACGAGCGCGTAGAACTTCATCTGGAACAGCGCCTTGGACTCGAACGCCTCGCGGGGCATCGAGCCGGTCTTGTAGTCGACCACCCGGAGCGCACCGGTCGGGGCGACGTCCAGCCGGTCGACGTACCCGCGCAGCAGCAGCCCGTCGGGCAGCGTGACCTCGACCAGCTCCTCGCGGCCGGCCGGCTGGATGTGCGTCGGGTCCTCGAGGGCGAAGTACTTGTCCACCAGCGCCCCGGCCGAGGCGAGCCACGCGTCCAGCGACTCCCCGGCAGGGGCCTCGCCGTCCTGCGGCGCGAACAGCTCGGCGACGCCGTCCTCCTGGCGCAGCTCCTCCCACGCCGGGGCCACCAGCTCGCGGGCGGCGTCGGGCGTGCGCTGCGCCTGCGGCAGGTCGTACAGCTTCTCCAGCACCGCGTGCACGAGGGTGCCGCGCACCGCCGCCCGGCTCTTCTTCTCCGGCAGCCGGTCGATGGTGCGGAAGCGGTACAGCAGCGGGCAGGTCTTGAAGTCGGCCGCGCGGGACGGCGACAGCGAGGGCCGCCGCGGGGTCGCGTGGGCGGCGGTGGTGCGGCCCGCGGGAGCCGGCTGGCCGTCCTGATCGGGCTGACCGGTCTGGTCCGTCTCCAGGATCGCCGTCATGGGACCGAGGCTAGGTGGGGCCTCCGACAGAACCGGGACTCCGCGCCGGAGGTCACGCAGAACGCCGTCCGTACCCTGGTCGCCCGTGGACACCGAGCTCGACCCGACCGACACCCCCGCCCCCGCGGAGCAGCCCGCTGCCGAGCCGGAGGTGGTCGGCGCGGCGGCCGAGCCGGTGGAGGGGGCCTTCGAGGTCGGCGACCGGGTGCAGCTCACCGACCCGAAGGGCCGGCACCACACGCTCGTCCTCATCCCGGGCAAGGAGTTCCACACCCACCGCGGCGCCATCAGGCACGACGACCTGATCGGCGCGCCGGAGGGCTCCGTCGTCCACTCGACGGCCAACACCGGCTACCTCGCGCTGCGCCCGCTGCTGGCGGACTTCGTGCTGTCGATGCCGCGCGGCGCGCAGGTCATCTACCCGAAGGACGCCGCGCAGATCGTCGGCTTCGGCGACATCGGCCCGGGCATGCGGGTGCTGGAGGCCGGCGCCGGCTCCGGCGCGCTGTCCTGCTCGCTGCTGCGCGCGGTGGGGGAGCGCGGCACCCTCACCAGCTACGAGCGGCGCGAGGACTTCGCCGACGTCGCCCGCGGCAACGTCGGGGCGTTCTTCGGCGAGGTGCCGGCCAACTGGTCGCTGCGGCTGGGCGACCTGGACCAGCACCCGGCCGAGGAGACCGTCGACCGCGTCGTCCTGGACATGCTCGAGCCGTGGGCGGTGCTGCCCACCGTCGCCGCCGCCCTGCGGCCCGGCGGCGTGCTCATCGGCTACGTCGCGACGGTCACCCAGCTGTCGACCTACGTCGAGGCGCTGCGCGAGCAGGGCTGCTGGACCGAGCCGTACCCCTGGGAGACCCTGCTGCGGCCCTGGCACGCCGAGGGGCTGGCGGTCCGCCCCGAGCACCGGATGGTCGCCCACACCGCCTTCCTGATCACCGCCCGCCGGCTCGCCGACGGGGTCGTGGCGCCGGTCCGCCAGCGCCGCAAGAAGCTCGCCTGACCGCGCTCCCGGACCGGCCACGTGTCCGGGAGATGACGGTGTGACCCACCTCGCACAGGTGTTCGTCGAACGGCGGCGCCGTCGGTGCCCGCGTGTATAGATTGACGTCCTGGCTCCCCCGAAGTGTGGAGGTGCGCGATGGGCCCCGGTATGGGCACAGGTCCTGACGAGTTCCGAGCGCGGCGTGAACGTGACGTCGCCTCGCTGGTGAGCCAGATCTCCTACCTCGAGGAGGAGATCGGGCTGCTGCGCCGGAAGGTCGCCGACGGGCCGCGCCAGCTGCGCGGGCTGGAGGAGCGCCTCGCGGAGGCGGAGGGCCGGGCGGCCTTCCTCTCCGAGCGCAACGACAAGCTGGCCGGGACGCTCCGCGAGGCGCGCGAGCAGCTGGTCACGCTCAAGGAGGAGATCGAGCGGCTGGGGCAGCCGCCGTCCGGCTACGGCATCTTCCTCGAGCGGTTCGACGACGGCACCGTCGACGTGTTCACCGGCGGCCGCAAGCTGCGGGTCGCCGTCTCCCCGGACGTCGAGCCCGACGAGCTGCAGCACGGCCGCGAGGTCATGCTCAACGAGGCGATGAACGTGATCGCCGTCCGCGGGTTCGAGCGCACCGGCGACGTCGTCATGCTCAAGGAGCTGCTCGAGCCGCTGCCCGGCCTGCCGCGCCGCGCGCTGGTCATCGGGCACACCGACGAGGAGCGGGTGGTCTTCCTCGCCGACTCCCTCGACGGTCAGCCGCTGCGCAGCGGCGACTCGCTGCTGCTGGAGAACCGCTCGGGTTACGTCTACGAGCGGATCCCCAAGAGCGAGGTCGAGGAGCTGGTCCTCGAAGAGGTCCCCGACATCGACTACGAGGACATCGGCGGGCTGGCCCGGCAGATCGAGCAGATCCGCGACGCGGTGGAGCTGCCGTTCCTGCACGCCGACCTGTTCCGCGAGTACGAGCTGCGCCCGCCCAAGGGCATCCTGCTCTACGGCCCGCCCGGCTGCGGCAAGACGCTGATCGCCAAGGCGGTGGCCAACTCGCTGGCCAAGAAGGTGGCCGCGGTGCGCGGCGAGAGCGACACCAGCCAGGGCCGTTCCTTCTTCCTGAACATCAAGGGCCCCGAGCTGCTCAACAAGTACGTCGGCGAGACCGAGCGGCACATCCGGCTGGTGTTCCAGCGGGCGCGGGAGAAGGCCAGCGAGGGCACGCCGGTCATCGTGTTCTTCGACGAGATGGACTCGATCTTCCGGACCCGCGGGTCGGGGGTCAGCTCGGACGTCGAGAGCACGATCGTGCCGCAGCTGCTCAGCGAGATCGACGGCGTCGAGGGCCTGGAGAACGTCATCGTCATCGGTGCCTCCAACCGCGAGGACATGATCGACCCGGCGATCCTCCGGCCCGGCCGGCTCGACGTGAAGATCAAGATCGAGCGCCCGGACGCCGAGGCGGCCCGCGACATCTTCAGCAAGTACCTGACGACGTCGCTGCCGATCCACACCGACGACCTGGCCGAGCACGGCGGCAGCCGCGAGGCGACGATCGCCGGGATGATCCAGCGCACCGTCGAGCGGATGTACACCGAGAGCGAGGAGAACCGCTTCCTCGAGGTGACGTACGCCAACGGTGACAAGGAGGTCCTGTACTTCAAGGACTTCAACTCCGGGGCGATGCTGCAGAACATCGTCGACCGCGCGAAGAAGATGGCCATCAAGGACCGGTTGGAGACCGGCACCGGGGGGCTCCGGGTGCAGCACCTGATGGCGGCGTGCGTCGACGAGTTCAAGGAGAACGAGGACCTGCCCAACACGACCAACCCCGACGACTGGGCGCGGATCTCGGGCAAGAAGGGCGAGCGGATCGTCTACATCCGCACGCTCATCAGCGGCAAGGGCGCCGACAGCGGCCGGGCCATCGACACGGCCACGAACACCGGCCAGTACCTCTGACGACCGGCGTCCCGACCGGCCCCCGCTGCGACCCGCGGCGGGGGCCGGTCGTCGTCCGGCGTCCCGTCACCGGGTCCGCCTAACCTGTGGCCATGAGCGTGCGACGGGTCATGGGCACCGAGCTCGAGTACGGCATCTCGGTGCCGGGTCAGCCGGGTGCCAACCCGACGACGCTGTCCAGCCAGGTGGTCAACGCGTGGGCGGTGGCCGAGGCGCCGACGCCCCGCCGTCCCCGCTGGGACTTCGAGGAGGAGTCGCCGCTGCGCGACGCGCGCGGCTTCGACCTGTCGCCGGCCACCGCGCTGGACCACAACGACCTCGACGAGGACTCCGGGATGGCCAACGTCATCCTGACCAACGGCGCGCGGCTGTACGTCGACCACGCGCACCCGGAGTACTCCACCCCCGAGGTCACCAGCCCGCGCGACATCGTGCTGTGGGACAAGGCGGGGGAGCAGATCATGGCCGAGGCGGCCCGCCGGGCCGCCCGCATCCCCGGGGCGCCGCAGATCCAGCTGTACAAGAACAACACCGACGGCAAGGGCGCCTCCTACGGCAGCCACGAGAACTACCTGATGGACCGGGCGACGCCGTTCCTGTCCATCGTCAACGGGCTCATCCCGTTCTTCGTGACCCGGCAGGTGTTCGCCGGCTCCGGCCGGGTCGGCATCGGCGCCGAGGGGCGCACCCAGGGCTTCCAGCTCTCCCAGCGCGCCGACTTCTTCGAGGTCGAGGTCGGCCTGGAGACCACGCTGAAGCGACCGATCATCAACACCCGCGACGAGCCGCACGCGGACGCCGAGAAGTACCGGCGGCTGCACGTGATCATCGGCGACGCGAACCTCGCGGAGCTGTCGACCTACCTCAAGGTCGGGACGACGTCGCTGGTGCTGGCGATGATCGAGGCGAAGGCGCTGACCCGCGACCTGACCATCGAGGAGCCGGTCGACGCGCTGCAGGCGATCAGCCACGACCCCTCGCTCACCCACCGGGTGCGGCTGCGCGACGGCCGGCGGATGACCGCGATCGAGGTGCAGCGGGAGTACCTCGGGCAGGCGGAGCGGTTCGTCGCGCACCGGGGGATCGACGACGAGCAGACCGCCGACGTGCTGCGCCGCTGGGCGCAGGTGCTCGACGACCTGGAGACCGACCCGATGCGGCTGGCCGACCAGCTCGACTGGCCGGCGAAGCTGCGGCTGCTGGAGGGTTACCGGAAGCGCGACGGGCTCGGCTGGGGGGACGCCCGGCTGAAGCTGGTCGACCTGCAGTACTCCGACGTGCGGCCGGACAAGGGGCTGTACCACCGGCTGGTGGCCCGCGGCGCGATGCAGCGGCTGCTCACCGACGACGAGGTGACCCGGGCGATGACCGCCCCGCCGACCGACACCCGGGCGTACTTCCGCGGCGAGGCGCTGCGCCGCTACCCGGCCCAGGTCGCCGCGGCGTCCTGGGACTCGGTGGTGTTCGACGTGGGCCGGGACAACCTGGTGCGCATCCCGACCATGGAGCCGCTGCGCGGCACCCGGGACCACGTCGGCGAGCTGTTCGAGACGACGTCCACCGCCGCCGAGCTGGTCGACACCATCACCGGCGGCTGACCGCTACCCGCCGAGCGGGAACACCGCCCGGGGCGACCAGGCGCCGCCGACCTCGTCCTCGGTCAGCAGGACCACCTCCGCGGCGGTGCCGCTGACGGGGAGGCCGGTGCGGACCTCCCGCTCGGCCGCCGCGAGCACGGCCGGCGGGTGCCGGTGGCCGACGGTGAGGTGGGGGACGACGACGTCGCCGAACGCACCCTCGAACGGCGGGTGCTCGGGGAACTCCGCCTGGAGCCGGTCGCTGAGCGCCCGGAACGGCGCCGGGTCGCCGGGCGCCAGCCACAGGACGTCGTCGCCGAACCAGCCGGTGCCGGCGAACCGGTACCCGAACGGCGGCACACCGCGCAGGACGCCGGCCACCCGGCGACGCGGGATCCCCTCGACCACCCGGCGAGCGTGGCCTGACGCGCCGCACAGGCCTGTGGAAATCGTGACGGCGAACTGTCACCTCCCACGGGTACGTTCTGGATCAGCACCACCCCACACGAGATCTGGAGGGTGACATGGCCACGAGGGACACCGGCGGGCAGCAGCGGGCCACGCGATCGCGCGAGGAGACCGAGGAGGTCGAGGCGTCGGTCGACACCGAGGCCTCGGAGCGCACCAAGGAAGTCACCGAGGACGTCGATTCTCTGCTTGACGAAATTGACGGGGTGCTCGAGGAGAATGCCGAGGAATTTGTTAAGAGCTACGTGCAAAAGGGAGGCCAATAGGGGCATTTCCGGCCATTCTAAGTGGTGGGCGGATGAGCATTCCAGGCAAGTTCTGCCGCGACTGCGGTGAAGTCAGACCGGCGTCTTACTTCACTGCAGACCGCCGACGGCCCGATGGCCTGAGCTTCTACTGCAAGATGCACGCTCGTCGGCGGCAACGAGCATCCCGCGATGAGCGCCTGGGCCCGGCGAAGACCCGCCATCGACGCGATGCTCACGTGCCTCCCGGCCACAAGTGGTGCCCGGACTGCTCGACGGTGAAGCCGATCGACCAGTTCGTCCGCAACGTGAGCCAGCCATCGGGCCTTGCCGGCTACTGCAAGCCTTGCCACAACGCTCGGGGCAAGGCGTCGAAGGACAAGGTGGGAGGGTCACGGACGTACCACCTGAAACGGCGGTACGGCATCACGGCCGAGGAGGCCGACGGCATGCTGGCCGCCCAGGGCGGCCTGTGCGCCATCTGCCGCGCGGCGCCGGCCGCGCACGTCGACCACGACCACGGGACCGGCGCCGTCCGCGCCCTGCTGTGTTTCAACTGCAACGGCGGGCTGGGCCAGTTCAGGGACGACCCGGCGGTGCTCCGCGCGGCCGCGGAGTACGTCGAGGAGCACCGCCGGCGGCAGGCGGGGGAGCGGCCGGTCCCGCTGGCGCAGCGGTGTCCCGAGGTGACCAGCCGGCCGGTGAGCCCGCCGGTAGGGTCGCAACGACGTCCACCGGCACCCCGGGGGACGCGTTCGTGCAGTCGAGGCCGCGCTGTGCCGGCGGCGAGAGAGGAGACTGGGTGACCGACACGTCGTTCGGGCGGAGTGGCTTCCCGCCCGCCTACCTGGACCGGGTGGGTTCGTCGTTCACCGACTTCCTCGGCACCACCGCGCCCGACCTGCTGCCCGGCCGCCGCACCCTGCCGCCCGTGCCGGCCGGTGACCTCGCCCCGCACGCCACCACCATCGTCGCCGCGACCTTCGCCGGCGGCGTGCTGATGGGCGGCGACCGGCGGGCCACCATGGGCAACCTGATCTCCAGCCGGGACATCGAGAAGGTCTACGCCGCCGACTCCTGGTCGGTCATCGGCATCGCCGGTGCGGCCGGGCTGGCCATCGAGATGGTCCGGCTCTACCAGGTCGAGCTCGAGCACTACGAGAAGATCGAGGGCGTCACGATGTCCCTCGACGGCAAGGCCAACCGGCTCGCCCAGATGATCCGCGGCAACCTCGGCGCCGCCATGCAGGGCCTCGCCGTCGTCCCGCTGTTCGCCGGCTTCGACCTCGACGCCGCCGAGGGGGCCAGCCCTGGCCGGATCTTCAGCTACGACGTCACCGGCGGGAACTACGAGGAGCGCGGTTACGCCTCGGTCGGCTCCGGCTCGCTGTTCGCCAAGAACTCGCTGAAGAAGACGTGGCGGCCGGGCCTGTCCGCCGACGCCGCCACCCGCACCGTGGTCGAGGCGCTCTACGACGCCGCCGACGACGACTCCGCCACCGGTGGCCCGGACACCGTCCGCCGGCTGTTCCCGATCCTCTACCGGGTCGACGCCGAGGGCGCCGTCCGGCTCACCGACGACGAGGTCGCTGCCGTCGCCGAGACGATCGTGGCCGAGCGGGCCGCCGCGAGCCGAGAGGGCTGAGATATGACGATGCCGTACTACGCGTCGGCCGAGCAGGTCATGCGGGACCGCTCGGAGTACGCCCGCAAGAACATCGCCCGCGGTCGCAGCGTCGCCGTGCTCACCTACACCGACGGCGTCCTGTTCATCGCCGAGAACCCCAGCTCCACGCTGCACAAGGTCGGCGAGATCTACGACCGGATCGGCTTCGCCGCGATCGGCCGCTACAGCGAGTTCGAGAGCCTGCGGGTCGCCGGCGTGCGGCTGGCCGACGTCCGCGGCTACTCGTACAACCGCCGCGACGTCACCGGCCGGATCGTCGCCAACGCCTACGCGCAGACCCTCGGCTCGATCTTCACCGAGTCGATGAAGCCCTACGAGGTCGAGCTGTGCGTCGCCGAGGTGGGCGCCACCCCCGAGTCCGACCAGCTGTACCGGCTCACCTTCGACGGCTCGCTGGTCGACGAACCCGACTTCGTCGTCATGGGCGGGCAGGCCGAGGCCGTCACCAGCCAGCTGCGCCAGCACTTCCACACCGGGCTCAGCCTCCGCGAGGCGCTCGGGGTCGGCGTCGCGGCCTTGTCGTCGGTCAGCCCCGCCGCCAACGGCGCCCAGCTGCCCGCCGAGCAGCTCGAGGTGGCGGTGCTCGACCGGCGGCGGCCCAAGCGGGCGTTCCGCCGCGTCACCGGCGCCGCCCTGCGCGCCCTGCTCACCGACGGCGCCGACGCCGAGCCCGCGGCCCCGGCCGCCGCGACCACGGCCGCCCACGCGCCCAGCGCCCCGATGCCGGGCACGCCGGCCGGGATGGGCGACCCCGCCGCTCCCGACACCGCGGCGTCCATCTCGGGGCGGTCGGTGTCGCGGGTGGCGTCCCACTGCGTCGTCCAGCGGCGCACCTGCCGCTCGAGGAAGCCCTCGGGCC